>DATDMT010000086.1:0-4378 GCA_036518635.1 Rhodocyclaceae bacterium
AAGCGGCGCGAGAAATCGGCCGGCGCACCCATCACGTCGAAGGCCCAGATCATCCCCTGGCGACGGAAGTGGCGCACCCGCGGATGGGCTTTAAGCGGCGCCAGCAGCGCGGTAAGGCGATCGCCCTTGGCGGCGTTCACCGCCAGCACGTCGTCGCTGTCGAAGATATCCAGGGTCGCCAAAGCCGCCCGGCAGGCCAGGGGATTGCCGGTGTAGGAATGGGAATGGAGAAAGGCGCGGCTCACCTTTTCATCGTAGAACGCGGCGTAAATCCTGTCCGTGGTCATCACTACCGACAAGGGCAGATAACCGCCGGAGATGCCCTTGGAGAGGCAGAGGAAGTCCGGCCGAATCTGCGCCTGCTCGTGGGCAAAGAAGGTGCCGGTGCGGCCGCAGCCGACGGCGATCTCGTCGCAGATCAAATGCACTTCGTAGCGGTCGCAGAGCTGCCGCGCCAGACGCAGGTATTCCGGGTCGTGCATGGCGAAGCCGGTCGCGCATTGCACCAGGGGCTCGACGATCAGCGCGGCAATGCGCCCGCTCTCGGCGGCCAGGGTCGCCTCCAGCACCGCCGCGGCGCGACACGCCACGTCGACAGCAGTCTCGCCGGCCACCGCCTGGCGCCCATCCGGCGACGGCACCGCCCAGACATCGCGGGACAGCGCCGCATAGGCCTCGCGGAAGATCGCCACGTCGGTGACCGACAGGGCGCCCAGGGTCTCACCGTGGTAACTGCCTTCGAGACAGAGAAAGACCTGCTTCTCCGGCCGGCCGAGATTGCGCCAGTAGTGGTGGCTCATCTTCAGCGCGATCTCGGTGGCGCTGGCGCCGTCCGAGGCGTAGAAGCAGTGGCCCAGCGCGCCGCCGGTCAGCGCCGACAGGCGTTCCGACAGTTCCACCGCCGGGCGGTGGGTGAAGCCGGCGAGCATCACGTGCTCCAGGGTCTCCAGTTGCTCGCGCAGCGCCGCGTTGATCCGCGGGTTGCAGTGGCCGAAGAGATTGACCCACCAACTGCTGATCGCATCCAGATAGCGCCGCCCGTCCGGGTCGTAGAGCCAGACACCCTCGCCGCGGGCGATGGGCACCAGGGGCAGTTGCGGCATTTGCTGATGGTGCTGCATCTGCGTGCACGGATGCCATACGGCAGCCAGGCTGCGCTTCAGCAGATCGTCGTCGGGAATCGGGTGAGACATTGGAGAGGCTGGGCGCCACGGGCGGGGAGCGGAATTTTACCCTGCCCGGCGCGGCATCTCAGTGGATGTCCAAGTGCCACACCACGCAGGGATCGAGAGCCGCCACGGCTGCGGCGGCCTGGGCGCGTAGGCCCTCCTGATCGACCGCCGACTGGCCCGTCAACCAACCTGGCAAAGCACCCTGCGGATGGAAGTTCCATTCGGTGGGGGCGACGATGACGTACTCCGTCACCGTCTCGTTCTCCAGGGTGAGTTCGTGCATCAGCAGGCCGCGGGCGGTTTCCACCGTGGCACGGCCGATGCCCGGCGCCACCGGCGCGGCACTGGCGCAGCCGAGCAGTCCGGTGCCGGGCTGGACGGCGAAATCCAGCAGCTCACGCAAGCGCGCCAGGCGGTGCTGCAACAGCGGCGTGCCGGCCAGCGCGGCGATCAGCGGCACGCCATGCTGGCGCGCCAGCGCCCCGGTTTCCGCCGCCCGCCCGAGCCAGCCGGGCAGGCCCGCCAGCCCGTCGTCCAGGCGCGGCCATTCGGCCAGGGTGGCCGCCGCATCCAAGGGCGGCAGCAGGGGCACGGCCACCGCCGGCGGCTCCGGCGGCAATTGGCGGCAGCTTTCCGCCAACAGGCCGGCGTCGCCGGCCACCCATTGCAACAGTTGATCCTTGCCCAGCGCCAGCCACTCGGATGGCTCCATGCCCAGCAGCGGCCGCAGGAAATTCGTCAACGAACCCTTGCCGAGTATGCATTGGTAGCCCTCGGCCAACTGGCTGCGCTCGGCATGGGCGAGCAGATGCCAGAGATGTTCCCGCGCCGCTTCGCGCGCCGTCTCGGCATCGATGTGGACGGCGCTGGCGACGCCATGCGCCGCCGCCAGGGCCAGCCGCGCCGCCAAGCCCTGAGCCTTGCCGCAGACGGCGAACAGCAACGGCACCAGCGCCACGGCGGATGCACCCGGCTTGCCGCAGAGGATCTGCGCCGCCCGCGGCCGCTGGCAGCGCAATGCCACCCGGGCGACCCGCCCGGCAGCGCAATGCAGTGTCAGTTCAACGGCGCCAGAATCGAATGTCATGTTAGGGGTTCTGCCTATGGCCGCGCCCCGGCGGCCGAGGCGGTGACTATAATCCGCCGCGATTCCATAACCCAGAAGATCAGGAGCACACCATGAAAAAACCCGTCGCCGCCCTCCTCCTTTCCCTGCTCGCCGCCGGCGCCCTGGCCGCCGACAAGGCCACCGAAAAGACCACCAAGTGGCCCGAAGCCAAGGTCCGCATGGAAACCTGCCTGGAAGCCGCTCTCGCCGCCCATCCGGGCGACGTGCTGAAGCTGGAACTGCGCGTCGAGGATAAGCAGCCGGTCTACGAATTCGAGATCGCCGGCAGCGACAAGAAGTTCTGGGACGTGGAATGTTCCGGCGCCAGCGGCAAGGTGACCGAGACCGAACAGCGCGTGAAGTCCGCCGACGATCCGCTGTTCAAGGCCAAAGCCAAGGTGAACGAGGCCGACGCGAAGAAGGCCGCCCTGGAGAAGTTCCCCGGCGAGGTAGCGCACACCGAATACGAGATCGAATCCGACGGCAATGCCAGCTACGAATTCGACATCAAGCAGAAGGACGGCTCGATGCGCGTCGAGGTCGATGCCGCCACCGGCAAGATCGTCGAATCCAGCCACGAGTACATGCAGATCGGCCGCATTCCCAAGTAAGCCGCAGGGCTTCGATGCAAACGGGCGGCCCACGGGCCGCCCTTTTTTTTGATATCCGATATCGCTCCCGATCGGCCGGAGGCCGTGGCGACTTATGCCTCCTGCATTGGATTGCCGATCCACTGACCGAGGGTCGCCGCCAGTTCGTCGGTGTCGATGGGTTTGGTCAGGAAGCCATCCATGCCGCAGGCCATGCACTGCTGGCGATCCTCGTTGAAGACGCTGGCCGTCAGGGCAACGATGGTCAGGCGCGGCAGGCCGTTGTCCCGCTCCCAGCGGCGTATTTGCTCCGTCGCCTGAAAACCGTCCATGACCGGCATCTGCAAATCCATCAGCACCGCGTCGGGGCGCATCCCGGCCTTGATCGCGGCTACCGCCTGCTGGCCGTTTTCCAGGCTCTCGGCCTGGAAGCCGAGCTTGCCGAGCAGGGCTTCGGCTACGTATCGGTTGGCCGGGTTGTCTTCCACCACCAGCACTTTGCCCGACCTTCCGGTCGGCAGAGCCGGCTTGCCCTCGCCTTGGGGAGCAGGCGGATCGACCCGGAGGATTTCGGCGCGAACGTGGAACCAGAAGCGCGCGCCCTTGCCCTCCCGGCTTTCCAGGCCCACATCGCCGCCCATCATCCGCGCCAGGCTGCGCACGATGGAGAGCCCCAGCCCGGTGCCGCCGTATTCGCGGGTGGTGGAGCTATCCACCTGGGAGAAGGCCTTGAACAGCAGGTCCTGCTTGTCCACGGGAATGCCGATGCCGCTGTCGGTTACGGCGAACTCGAGGATCGCGGTGTTGCCCTGGCGCTCTCGTTCCGCGGCCTCGATCCGGACGAAGCCCTGGCCGGTGAATTTGATCGCATTGCCGACCAGATTGGACAGCATCTGCCGCAAGCGGATCGGGTCGGCCTGATAGAGCTGGCCTTCCGGGCCGCGCCAGGCCAGATCGATCCGCAGACCGGCAGCGGCGGCGGTTTCGGCGAACAGCTCGGCGGTCTCCTCGACGATCTGGCGCGGATCGCAGGGAGCATGGACCAGATCGAGCCGGCCGGCCTCCACCTTGGAGAGGTCCAAGATGTCGTTCAGCAGGGTCATCAGGGTCTTGCCGGAACTGAAGATGGTCTTCGCGTAGGCGTGCTGCTCCGGCTCGGTGACGCCGGGCATCATCAGCAACTGGGCCATGCCCAGCATGCCGTTCAAGGGCGTGCGGATTTCATGGGACATGGTGGCGAGAAACTGGCTCTTGGCCACGTTGGCGGCCTCGGCCGCCTGTTCGCGCTCCTCGGCCTGGCTCAACAGATGGAGCTGGGTCTTGCCCATCAGCAGCGACAGCAGCAGGAAACCGCCAGCCAGGGCCAGCGTCGTATAGACCTCGGTCTTCCAGCCCGCCAGGTAATCCTCGCTGGCGACACCGGCGATGACGAACATCGGCGCGGCTTCCAGGCGATGGAAGGTGGCCGTGCGTTCGACGCCGTCCGAGGTGACCGGAACGTGATAGGT
>DATDMT010000087.1:0-7138 GCA_036518635.1 Rhodocyclaceae bacterium
GACCGATCCCGACCAGGCCGCCGACTTCGTCAAGCAGACCAACTGCGACGCCCTGGCCATCGCCATCGGTACCAGCCACGGCGCCTACAAGTTCACCAAGAAGCCCACCGGCGACATCCTCGCCATCGACCGCATCAAGGACATCCACGCCCGCATCCCCAACACCCACCTGGTGATGCACGGCTCCTCCTCCGTGCCCCAGGAGCTGCTGGCCGAGATCCGCGAATTCGGCGGCGACATGAAGGAAACCTACGGCGTGCCGGTCGAGGAAATCGTGAACGGCATCAAGCACGGCGTGCGCAAGGTGAACATCGACACCGACATCCGCCTGGCAATGACCGGCGCCGTGCGCCGCTACATGGCCGAAAACCCCTCCAAGTTCGACCCCCGCGACTTCCTCAAGCCCGCCCGCGAAGCCGCCAAGAAAATCTGTATCGCCCGCTACGAAGCCTTCGGCTGCGCCGGCATGGCGAGCAAGATCAAGCTCATCCCCCTGGAAAAGATGGCCGAGCGCTATGCCAAGGGCGAACTGAACCAGATCGTCAAATAAGCGCCTTTTTGAGGCAAAGTAGGGGCCGTGGGACTCGTTGCCCACGGCCCCTTTCCTTTGGTGCGCCAGCGCCGCGCCCACCACTAGCCGACACTCCGCCATGCACGTGCCCGCCTTCCTGATGTCCGAACACACTTTGCGGCAACGTCTCAACGACGAGCTGCATGCGCGTCCGCCCGTCTCCCTGACCGGCCCCGCCTGGATCACCCATCTGGTGATGCTGCACGAGGGCCCCAACGGCCGCCTCGCGCCAGGCCAGGAGGAGGCCCACCTGCATGAGCTGTGCGAGCTGGCGCAGAGCCCCTTCGGCTCCGAAATCGACGGCGACCACTGGATACTCGAGGCCGGCAACCTGCGGCTGAAGTGGGAACGCCACAACGAATTCTCCAGCTACACCTTCTTCCGCCAGCGCCAGGCCGACGACGGCCCGCGCACCACGGCCCTGGAAGCCTTCCCCGGCGACTGGTGCACCCGCATCCCCGGCTGCATGCTGGTGGCCACCCACGTCGAGTACTGCACCAGCCAGGAACGCGACCCCGAGGCGCTGATGGCCGAACTGGCGCGCTCCTCCACCCCCTTCGTGGCCACCCGCGTCGCCGACGGCGCGGCCCTGGTGGTGTCGGACTTCCGCATCCACGACGGCTTCACCCATTACACGATGATCGACGAGAGCCTGCGCCATCGTCAGTCCGGCCGCACCATCCAGCGCCTCTTGGAGATCGAGACCTACCGGATGATGGCCCTGCTGGCCTTCCCGGTGGCGAAGGAAGTCTCGCGCCTGCTGGCCCGCCACGAGCAGGACACCGCCGAGCTGATGGCGGAGATGGCCCGCGCCGTCTCCCACGAGGACGAGCGCACCATCCTCGCCGGCCTGACCCGCCTGGCCGCCGAGGTGGAACTTTCGATCACCCGCACCGCCTTCCGCTTCGGCGCCGCCGAGGCCTACTACGCCCTGGTCAAGCAGCGCATCACCGACCTGCGGGGCCAGCCGGTGGACGGCTTTTCCAGCATCCGCGGCTTCCTCGACCGGCGCCTGGCCCCGGCGATCCAGACCTGCCTCTCGGTGGCCCGCCGCCAGAACGAGCTGACCGGCCGCATTGCGCGCAAGAGCGCCCTGCTGCGCACCCGCGTCGACATCGAACTGGAGCGCCAGAACCAGGAGCTGCTGGCCCAGATGAACCGCCGCGCCAGCCTGCAGTTGCGCTTGCAGGAGACGGTGGAAGGCCTGTCGGTGGTCGCCATCACCTATTACGCCTCGAGCCTGGTGCACCACTTGGCGGAGGGCCTGGAACACTACGTTCACGGTATCGAGCCGGCGGTGGCCGCCGCGATCTCGATTCCGCTGATTGCCATCGCAGTAGCCATGGGTATCCGCCGTATGCGCCGCCACCTGACCGCCGCCGAAGAAGGCAGTCATTGACGCTGCCGTGCCCGGGCCGGCAGCTATAATTCTCAGCAATCACCGCTTTTTACTCTTCCCCTCGCCGCAATGACCACTCCCCTGTTCGAATCCACCCTCACCAGCCTGCCGCTGCTCGGCCGCGGCAAGGTCCGCGACATCTACGCCCTCGGCGAAGACAAGCTGCTGGTCATCACCACCGACCGTCTTTCCGCCTTCGACGTGATCCTGCCCGACCCGATTCCCGACAAGGGCCGGGTGCTCACCGAGGTAGCCAATTTCTGGTTCGGCAAGCTGGCCCACGTGATCCCCAACCAGCTCACCGGCATCGATCCGGAAGCCGTGGTCAACGGCGAAGAGGAACGCGCCCAGGTGCGCGGCCGCTCCCTGGTGGTAAAGCGCCTCAAGCCGCTGCCGATCGAGGCGGTGGCCCGCGGCTTCCTGATCGGCTCCGGCTGGAAGGACTACCAGACCACCGGCCAGGTCTGCGGCATCGACCTGCCCGCCGGCCTGCAACTGGCCCAGCAACTGCCGCAGCCGATCTTCACCCCGGCGACCAAGGCCGACGTCGGCGACCACGACGAGAACATCGACTACGCCAGCGTCGAAACCCTGATCGGCAAGGAGATGGCCGCCAAGGTGCGCGACGTCACCCTGCGCCTGTACAAGGAAGCCGCCGCCTTCGCCCGCGTACGCGGCATCATCATCGCCGACACCAAGTTCGAATTCGGCCTCGACGCCAGTGGCCGCCTGCATTTGATCGACGAAGTCCTGACGCCCGATTCCTCGCGCTTCTGGCCCGCCGATTCCTACAAGATGGGCATCAGCCCGCCCAGTTTCGATAAGCAGTTCGTTCGCGACTACCTGGAAACCCTGGACTGGAACAAGCAAGCCCCCGGTCCCAAGCTGCCCCAGGAAATCATCGACAAAACTGCAGCCAAGTACCGGGAGGCATTAACCAAGCTGACCGGCATATCCCCGTAGCCACCGCGCTACACCCGACTGGAGAGAGTCGCCATGAGTACGATTGCCGCCGCACCAAGCTCCGACATAGCCCAACCCTTTCACTGGCTCGCAGAAGGTTGGCGAGACATCTGGCGGCAACCGGCGGAAAGCCTGTTCTACGGCTTTGCCGTCACCTTCGCCGGTGCGGTGATCCTGCAGCTCAGCCGCAACGTACCCTGGCTCTATGTCGCCGCCGTCGGCGGCTTCATGCTGGTGGCGCCGATGTTGGCCACCGGCCTCTACCAAATCTCGCGGCGGATCGAGGCCGGCGAAAAAATCACCCTGCTCGACTCGATGACCGCCTGGCGCGAGAACCTCGACGGCTTTCTCGCCTTCGCCATGCTGCTGCTGTTCGCCGGCACCTTCTGGCAGTTGATCTCGGCGGTGCTGATCGCGATGTTCTACCACGGCAACGCCGCCGACCCGGTGGCCCTCGCCGTCGACGTGCTGACCAATCCGGCCAACGGCATGTTCTTCGCCCTCTACCTGGGCATCGGCGGCCTACTGGCGGCCCTGGTCTTCGCCGTCAGCGTGATCACCATGCCGATGCTGCTCGACCGCCGCTGCGGCCTGCTGACCGCCATCGGCGCCAGCCTCCAGGCGGTGTCCGACCGGCCGCTGACCATGGCCCTGTGGGCCGGCCTGATCGCCGCCCTCACCGCCATCGGCTTCGCCACCTTCCTGCTCAGCCTGATCATCATCATGCCCTGGCTGGGCCACGCCTCCTGGCACGCCTACCGCGCCCTGACCCGGTGAGCGCCAAGGCCTGAGGCAAACACTCCGGGGGCGCTGCGGCGCCCCCTTTGATTCAAACCCGCAAGGAAAAACGTCCCCTACATGAATCCCCTGCTCGACTTCTCCGGCCTGCCCCACTTCGACACCATCCAGCCCGAACACGTGGCCCCTGCCATCCGCGAACTGCTCGACGACTACCGAAAACTGGTCGCCCACCTGGAACAGCCCGCCACCCCCGCCACCTGGGACGACTACATGCAGCCGATGGTGGACACCGGCGAGCGCCTGTCGCGGGCCTGGGGCATCGTCGGCCATCTGCATTCGGTGAACGACGTGCCGCCCTGGCGCGAGGCCTACAACGCCCTGCTGCCCGAGGTTTCCGGTTTCTACGCCGAACTGGGGCAGAACCTCGCCCTGTTCGCCAAGGTGCGCGCCCTGCGCGACAGTGCCGAATACGCCACGCTGTCGCCGGCCCGTCAGCGCATCGTCGACAACGACCTGCGCGACTTCCGCCTCTCCGGCGCCGAACTGCCCGATGAGCAGAAGCCGCGCTTCAAGGCCATCTCCGAGGAACTCTCGGCCCTGGCCGCGAAGTTCTCCGAGAATCTGATGGACGCCACCAACGCCCACGGCGAGTACGTGACCGACGAAGCCCTGCTGGCCGGCCTGCCGGAAGACGTGACCGCCGCCGCCCGTGCCGCCGCCGAGAAGGAAGGCAAGCCGGGCTGGAAGTTCACCCTGCACGCCCCCTCCTACATCCCGGTGCTGCAATACGCCGAAGACCGCGAGCTGCGCGCGCGCATGTACCGCGCCTACGCCACCCGCGCCTCCGAATTCAGCAGTGAAACCGGCCACGCCGAGTGGGACAACTCGCCGCTGATCGACAAGATCCTCGCCCTGCGCGCCGAGGAAGCCGCGATGCTGGGCTACCGCAACTACGCCGAGGTCTCCCTGGTGCCGAAGATGGCCGACACGCCGCCCCAGGCCATCGCCTTCCTCCGCGACATCGCCGCCAAGGCCCGCCCCTTCGGCGAACGCGACATGGCCGAGCTGCGCGAATTCGCCGCCGCCGAACTCGGCCTGCCCCAGCTCGAAGCCTGGGACATCGCCTACGCCTCGGAAAAACTCAAGCTGGCCCGCTACGCCTTCTCCGACGAGGAAGTGAAGCAGTACTTCCCTGAACCGAAAGTGATCGACGGCCTGTTCCGCGTCATCGAATCGGTCTTCGCCGTGCAGCTGGAACGCGACGGCACCGCGGTGTGGGACCCGGCCGTGCGCTTCTACCGCATCGTCAAGGACGGCCGCATGGTCGGCCAGTTCTACCTCGACCTCTACGCCCGCGACACCAAGCGCGGCGGCGCCTGGATGGACGAAGCCATCACCCGTCGCAGCACCGAAAGCGGCGTGCAGACTCCGGTGGCCTACCTCAACTGCAACTTCCCGGCGCCGGTGAACGGCAAGCCAGCCACTTTCAGCCACGACGACGTCATCACCCTGTTCCATGAAACCGGCCACGGCCTGCACCACCTCTTGACCCGGGTCGAGGAACTGCCGGTGTCCGGCATCCACGGCGTCGAATGGGACGCGGTGGAACTGCCCAGCCAGTTCATGGAAAACTTTTGCTGGGAATGGGACGTGCTGCAGAACATGACCGCCCATGCCGAAACGGGCGAACCGCTGCCGCGCGCGCTGTACGACAAGATGATCGCCGCGAAGAACTTCCAGAGCGGCCTCGCCACCCTGCGCCAAGCCGAGTTCGGCCTGTTCGACCTGCTGCTGCACAGCGAATTCCAGCCGGGCAAGGGCCAGAGCTACATGGACCTGCTGCGCCAGGTGCGGCAGGAAGTGGCGGTGATCTCGCCGCCGGAGTGGAATCGCTTCCCCAACAGCTTCTCCCACATCTTCGCCGGCGGCTATGCGGCGGGCTACTACAGCTACAAGTGGGCCGAAGTGCTCTCCGCCGACGCCTTCGAAGCCTTCGAGGAAGCAGCGAAGAAAACCGGCAGCGTGCTCGACAGCGCTACCGGCCAGCGCTTCCTCAGCGAAATCCTCGCCGTCGGCGGCTCCCGCCCGGCCCTGGAATCCTTCAAGGCCTTCCGAGGCCGCGAACCCAAGCCTGACGCACTGCTGCGGCATAACGGCATGGTGGCAAACGACGCGGGCAGCCTCGCCGCGTAAGCAGCAAAAGGAACCGGCGCGGCACCGCCCGCGCCGGTCACGAAGCGCCGCCCCTCACCCCGTTCGCCCTGAGCCTGTCGAAGGGCGGGATGCAAGAACAAGCAATCAGTTTGTGATGGTGTTTCCGCGCAAGTGCGAACCCGCTTGAGTTAATCGAAGGCACAGCCGGGACTCGCCCCGGCAGGCGACCTACTTGCCTGCAATGCGACAAGGAAAGTAGGCAAAGGAATGCCCCCCGCGGCCCCGGCCCCGCTCCAGAAGCTTCGTCAGGACAGAGGGGGAGCTAAACAGCATCCGCATAGACACCTCAATGCTCAATGAGTAAGCTCGGGAATATCAAATCAACCTGATATTTTAGGTCTGCTATGCCGCTCAAATTCCAATGCTTGGCGTTAGACGCCAGATGGCAGGTAATGGCCCTTAATTTTTGGCGGGCTCTAATTTTCGCCACGGGGATGTGGCTACCGGTTTTTGCCGGAGCAACGGAAGAAGTCATTACGGACTACCAGAGATTTCCGGTAATCGGACTTATCAATTTCGAGCAGGCTGGTCTTGCATCTGGCTACGAACAGCCATATTGGCTGGATAACCAGCGAATCATATTTACTGGCTATCCAAAGGGTACGGGGATAAAACCTACCCCAGATATTCCCGCCTGGGTATCAATAGGGGATACGGTGCTGATATGGAATTTAATTACCGGGGAAATAACCCGGCATATGAAAGGCAAGGTGAAGTGCGTCGATCCGGCAACTGGATATGTGCAAATCGATGCCACACCGCCCAACATTCTGCCCAGTCAAGCACCACGGAAATATCTTCAGGGCGCCTGGGGAAACGACGGAAGCAAATTGACCGAATATCCGTTTTACTTCCAGTCCAAGGCCTTGGAGCAAAGCGGCTACATCAACCCGATTTCATGCAATTACTACCCAAACTCCGGGTACAACCAGATCAAACCGGGGTTTGCTGCGCTACCCCTTCGGGAAACCGACGGATTTCTGTATTGGGACCGATGGCAAAACGCGGGGAAAGACTGGGTAACTGTTTTTCACAGTACCCAATCGGGGAAGGAGACACGCATTAAGCATCGGCCATGGCAAATGCGAATCGAAAAAGATGTCGTGTTCATACCTTGGTCAAATGGGTATCTGCTTCGCGGCATGCTCACCCTCACGAATGATTTTGAATCCCAAGACCCAATTCCTGTACACCTGCTCAAGCCGGATGGTTCTGTGGAAGTCATCAACCCACCTGATTTTTTGTGGAAC
>DATDMT010000088.1:0-2010 GCA_036518635.1 Rhodocyclaceae bacterium
CACCCGCGACGCGCTGACCAAAGTCAACGACAAGATTCGCAGTCTGCCCGCCTGGCTCGGCGTGATCGACGGCGGCGGCAACCGTACCGAGATGGATCGCCGCCTCTACAGCCTGGCGGACCTGGTGCTGCTGCCCTTTCGCGATTCCCACGAAGACATGCGCACAGTGATCCGCGATCTGGAAATGTTCCCCCGCGCCTACGCGATCCCCTCGCAGTGGCCGGCCTGGCACCGGGACGCGGCGGAGAAGGCGGTGGACGAAATGCTCGGCCCCTATCGTGACCGCATCCTCGAACCGGTACCGGCCCACTCCACCACCAAGTTGATTCTGCAAAAGCGCGTGCCGGACCATCTGCCCGCGCCCCTCGACAACCTCTGTCGTGGTCTCGCCCACCAGGTCGCCGATTTGTTGCAGCTGGATTTGGCCCAACCGAATCGCTCTCCAGTGGCGCCGCGGCCGACGCTGGTAAGCCACAGCGGCATCCTGGCTGCCGCTTAAGCAGTACCCGCCGGGGCGCCGCTGAGCGCGGCGTACAATGGCGCCCCGCATCCGCCCTGCCCCCCGCGCGCCGTGCAAATCGCTCTGCTGCTCCTTCCGGACTTCGCCCTGATCGCCCTCGGCGCCTGGCTGCGACGCGCCTTCCATCTGGGCGACCACTTCTGGACCGGGCTGGAAAAAGTGGTGTATTTCGTCCTCTTCCCCGCCCTGCTGTTCAACGCCATCACCCGCCAGCCGGTGCAGATCGCCAGCGCCCTGCCGCTGGCGATGGGCGGCGCGGCGATCATGGGCTGCGGTGTGCTGCTGGGCCTCGCCGCGCGCGGGCTGTTCCGCCTGCCGGCGATGCAGTTCGCCTCCCTGTTCCAGTGCGCCTACCGCTTCAACTCCTACATCGCGCTGGCCGTCGCCGGCAAGATCCACGGCGCCGCCGGCATTGCCGCGATGGGCGTGCTGTGCGGCGTCACCGTGCCGATCGCCAATGCCAGCGCGGTGTGGATGCTCGCCCGCCACGGCGAGAAGGGCCTGTTGCGCGAGCTGGCGAAGAACCCGCTGATCCTGTCCACCCTCGCCGGTCTGATCTGGAGCAGCCTCGGCTTCGGCGTCTGGGAGCCGCTGCGCGCCTTTTTGACACGCCTCTCCGATGCCTCGATCGCCCTCGGCCTGATTTCCGTCGGTGCCGCCCTCAAGCTGCGCGGCGGCTTGAGCGGCGAACGGGTGCAGGGCGCCGCCGGCTACCTGATGGCGGTCAAGCTGCTGGCCCTGCCCGGCGTCATCCTGCTGCTGGCGCCCCAGCTCGGCGTCGCCAACGTGCAGGCCGATGTGCTGCTGATCTTCGCCACCCTGCCGGTCGCCAGTTCCGCTTACATCCTCGCCCAGCGCATGGGCGGCGACGGCGCCGCGGTGGCCTGGGTCATCTCGGTCACTACGGTGATCGCCGCATTCACCATTCCCCTCTGGCTCAACCTGGGCCTCCACACCACCGTCATACCATGAGCCAACTGATACTCGTCGCCGGCAAGGAACGCTCAGTCCTGCGCCGCCACCCCTGGATCTTCGCCGCCTCGGTCAAGGAGCTTGAGGGCCGCGCCCGCCCCGGCGACACGGTGGACGTGATGGACCACCGCGGTCGCTTCCTCGGCAAGGCCGCCTGGAGTCCGGAATCGCAAATCCGCGCGCGGATGTGGAGCTTCGACGCCAACGAAACCATCGACGACGCCTTCTTCAAGCGCCGCATCGCCGCCGCCGTGGCGCGCCGCCAGGCCCTGCCCGCGCTGAATGGGCAGCAGGGCCTGCGCCTGATCCATGCCGAATCCGACGGCCTGCCCGGCCTGATTGCCGACCAGTACGGCGACACCGTGGTGATCCAGCTCACCAGCGCCGGCAGCGACAAATGGCGCAAGGCCATCGTCAATGCCCTGGTCAAGGCCAGCGGCTGCGCCCGCGTCTATGAACGTTCCGACTCCGACGTGCGCCGCCTCGAAGGCCTCGAGCCCATCACCGGCTGGCTCCAC
>DATDMT010000089.1:0-5642 GCA_036518635.1 Rhodocyclaceae bacterium
TCCTCGCTGCCGTCCTTTTCCGGGCCGCCGGCGCAGAAGGTGCACTTGTCCATCTTGCCGCGCATGCCGAAGGCGCCGCTCTGCGGGAACTGCGGCGCGCCGAAGGGGCAGGCGTAGAGGCAGTAGCCGCAGCCGATGCACTGGTCCTTGTCGTGCAGCACCAGGCCTTCGTCGGTGCGATAGAACACGTCGGCCGGACAGACCGCCATGCAGGGTGCGTCCGAGCAGTGCATGCAGGCCACCGAGATGCTCTTCTCGCCGGGCTGGCCGTCGCCCAGGGTGACGACGCGGCGGCGCGAGACGCCCCAGGGGGTTTCGTGTTCGTTCTTGCAGGCGGTGACGCAGCCGTTGCATTCGATGCAGCGTTCGGCGTCACAGAGAAATTTCATTCGAGCCATGATGGTTCTCCTTTCAGGCCCTGACGACCTGGCAGACGGTCGTCTTGGTTTCCTGCATCATCGTCACGCTGTCGTAGCCGTAGGTGGTGCCGGTGTTGGCCGCCTCGCCGCGGACGATGGGGTGGGCGCCCTCGGGGTAGTACTTGAGCATGTCCTCGCCCATCCAGCGTCCCGAGAAGTGGTAGGGCATGAAGCAGGTGTCGGCGCCGACCCGCTCGGTGACCTGGGCCTTGACCTTGAGCTGGGCGCCGGTCGGCGTCTTGACCCAGACGTCGTCGCCGTCGCGGATGCCACGGTCATTGGCGGCCTTGGGGTTGATCTCGATGAACATGTCCTGCTGCAGCTCGGCCAGCCAGGGGTTGGAGCGGGTCTCCTCGCCGCCGCCCTCGTACTCGACCAGGCGGCCGGAGGTGAGGATCAGCGGGAACTCCTTGCCGATGTCCTTGTTCTTCTGCTGCACGCTCTTGTAGAGGGTGGGCAGGCGCCAGAAGGCCTTCTTGTCGTCGTGGGTCGGGTACTTCTCGATCATGTCCGGCCGCGTCGAGAACAGGGGCTCGCGGTGCAGCGGCACCGGATCGGGGAAGTTCCACACCAGGGCGCGGGCCTTGGCGTTGCCGAAGGGATGGCAGCCATGGACCTGCATCACGACGCGGATGATGCCGCCGGAGAGGTCGGTCTTCCAGTTCTTGCCTTCGGCCTCCTTCTTCTCGGCCTCGGTCAGGTCGTCCCACCAGCCCAGCTTCTTCAGCAGCAAGTGGTCGAACTCGGGGTAGCCGAACTGCAGGTCGGCGCCCTTCGAGGCCGAGCCGTCGCCGGCCAGCAGCGAAACGCCGTCGCGCTCGACGCCGAAGTTGGCGCGGAAGTTACCGCCGCCTTCCATCACATGCTTGCTGGTGTCGTAGAGGTTGGGCGAGCCCGGGTGCTTCATTTCCGGCGTGCCGTAGCAGGGCCAGGGCAGGCCGAAGTATTCGCCGTCGCAAGGGCCGCCCTTGGCGCGCAGGGTCTTCGGGTCGAAGGTGCTCATGTTCTTCATGTGCAGCTTCAGCCGTTCCGGCGACTGGCCGCTGTAGCCGATGGTCCAGGTGCCCTTGTTGATCTCGCGCAGGATGTCCTCGACGTTGGGCTCGTTGTTGGCGACCTTGATGTTCTTGCACAGCTCCTTCTCGAAGCCGAACTTCTGCGCCAGCAGATACATGATGGTGTGGTCGGGCTTGGATTCGAACAGGGGCTCGATCACCTTCTCGCGCCATTGCAGCGAGCGGTTCGAAGCGGTGGCCGAGCCGCTGGTCTCGAACTGGGTCGAGGCCGGCAGCAGGTAGACGCCGTCCTTGCGCGCCATCGCTGCCATCGCCGCGGTGGCCGAGGGATAGGGGTCGATCACCATCAGCAGGTCGAGGGCCTTCATCGCCTCAATCATTTCCTTGCCGCGGGTTTGCGAATTCGGCGCCATGCCCCAGTAGACGACCGCCTTGAGGTTGGGGCCCTGGTCGATCAGCTCGTTCTTTTCCAGCACGCCGTCGATCCAGCGCGAGACGGTGATGCCCGGCTTGGTCATCATCGCTTCGGAGACGTAGCGGCCCTTGAGCCATTCGTAATCGACGCCCCACACCTTCGCCCAGTACTTCCAGGCGCCGGTGGCGATGCCGTAGTAGCCGGGCAGGGAGTCGGGGTTCGGGCCGACGTCGGTGGCGCCCTGCACATTGTCGTGGCCGCGGAAGATGTTGGCGCCGCCGCCCGAGACGCCGATGTTGCCCAGGGCCAGTTGCAGGCAGCAGAAGGCGCGGACGATGGCGTTGCCGACGGTGTGCTGGGTCTGGCCCATGCACCAGACGATGGTCGAGGGCCGGTTCATCGCCATGGTCTCGGCGATCTTGTAGAGCGTGTCGCCATCGACGCCGCTGACTTCCTGCACCTTCTCCGGGGTCCACTTGGCGCATTCCTCGCGCACCTTGTCCATGCCGTAGACCCGGTCGGCGATGTACTTCTTGTCTTCCCAGCCGTTCTTGAAGACCTGGTTGAGGACGCCCCAGATCACCGGGATGTCGGTGCCGGAGCGGAAGCGCACGTACATGTCGGCCTTGGCCGCGGTGCGGGTGAAGCGCGGATCGGCGACGATCACCTTGGCGCCGTTTTCCTTGGCGTGCAGCACGTGGAGCATTGCCACCGGGTGCGCCTCGGCAGCGTTGCTGCCCATGAAGAAGATCGCCTTGGCGTTCTGCATGTCGTTGTAGGAGTTGGTCATCGCGCCGTAACCCCAGGTGTTGGCGACGCCGGCCACCGTGGTCGAGTGGCAGACGCGGGCCTGGTGGTCGCAGTTGTTGGTGCCCCACATCGAGACGAACTTGCGCAGCAGGTAGGACTGCTCGTTGCTGTGCTTGGACGAGCCGATCCAGTACACCGCGTCGGGGCCGTGGGTCTTGCGGATCGCCAGCAGCTTCTCGGCGATCTCGCTCAGGGCCTGGTCCCAGCTGATCTTCTGGTACTTGCCGTCCACCAGCTTCATCGGGTACTTCAGGCGCATTTCGCCGTGGCCGTGCTCGCGCACCGAAGCACCCTTGGCGCAATGGGCGCCGAGGTTGATCGGCGAATCGAACACCGGCGCCTGGCGCACCCAGACGCCGTTCACCACTTCGGCATCAATGGCGCAGCCCACCGAACAGTGGGTGCAGATGGTGCGGCGGACCTGGACATCGCCGGCCTTCGGCGCATCCGCGGCGCGGGCCTTGGCCGGGGCCATCAGGCCCATGCCGACCTGGCTGGCGACGGCACCGGCGCCGAGGCCGATGCCGGAATGCTTGAGGAAACTGCGCCGGTCCATGGTTTGCGGCGCCGTCAGCGGCACGTCGCGCGTCAGGCGGCTTTGGCGCGTGGTGCCCCTACTTTTCTTTTGCATCAGCATGATGGCCTCCTCAGATGCGGGTGCTGCGGTAATAGCGCAGCACGTGGTCGGTGAGCTGGTAGCCGCGCCCCGCATCGTCGGGCGCGGCGGCGGGGGCCGCTTCGGCGGCAGGCGGGCTGTGCGTGGCGACGGCGGCGGCCACCGCGCCGATGCTGCCGAGCGAGGCGGTCAGCAGGAACTCGCGGCGGCGCAGTTGGGCGCTGGGGGGCTTGGGGGTTTGTGCGGGTTTCATAAGGGTCTCCTCCATCACGGGCACGTCATCGCGCCGACTGTTCAGCTTCACCATCCAGGTAGCAGCGGGTGAAGCCCGCCACCGCCCGATAGAAATCGTTGGCCTCGGCCTCCAGGCGCTGGCACAGGGCGCCATGCCAGGACGCCAGATGCCGGCGGAAAAACTCGGTCTGCTGCGGCCGGTTGTCGCCGACCAGCATCGCCATCACCTCGAGCAGGGCGGCGATGTGATCCTCGGGCTCGCGCACTTCCTCCTGGCGGGCGAAGCCGAGTTCCGCCAGGTCGTCGCGCAGCCGCGCCAGGGGCATGTCCATCAAGGAACCGGCCTGATGCCAGGAACCGTAGAGCATCACCTTGGGTTCGCCGATGCCGAGGAACAGGCTGGCGTACTCGTCCTCCAGCTCGCTGGCGGTATGGCGCGCGGCGGCGGCGCAGAGCGCGTTCCAGTGCTTGCCCAGCTCGTCGTCGGCGCCGCTGGCGGACTCGGCCAGGGCATCGAGCAGGGCGCCGTCCGGCGCGGCGCGGAACAGACGGGCGAGCACCCGATAGACATCGGCACGCACCTGGTCGCCCGCATCCAGCGGGTAGAACTCGGTGGCGGCAAGGGCGGCATTCATCGTTGTTCTCCCAGGACGGACAGTTCATCGCGGTGGCGCATCAGGTCCACCACCCGACAGTCGCTGCACATCTGCAGGCGGCGCAGCGCGTTGGCGTCGGCGAACATGCTGTGGCCGCCGAGCCGCGCCAGCATCGCGTCCACCATCTGGCGGGTGCCGTAGGGCTTGCCGCAGGAAACGCAGTGGAAGGGTTCGGCGGCGTTCAGGGTGCGCGGCCGCGCCGCGTCCTCGTGCAGCCAGAGCTGCGGCGTTAGCTGGATCGCGTCTTCCGGGCAGATCTGCGCGCAGAGGCCGCATTGCACGCAGTTCTTTTCGGTGAAGCGCAGCCGCGGCTCCTCCGGTGTATCGAGCAGGGCGCCGGCCGGGCAGGCGCCGGTGCAGGACATGCACAGGGTGCAGCGCGCGGTATCCACCGTGACGCTGCCGAAGGGCGCGCCGCGGGAGAGGGGGATCGGTTCTTCCCGCGGCGGCACCAGCGCAGCGAGATGGGAGAGGGCCAGGTCGAGGGCCTGGCGCTTGTCCTTGGGGAAGGTGAATTCGGCGGCGGCGAGGGGCGTCACCGGCGGCAGGGTCCACAGCGCCGTCGCCAGGGCGGCTTCATCCACCAGGGCCAGGCGCTGGGCGCCGAAGCCGAGGGCGGCGAGGATTTCGTTGCCGATCTCGAATTGCTGCTGCAGGGCCAGCCGGTAGCCTTCGGGCATTTCGTCGTCCACCACCACGCGCAGCAGGTCGGCGCCGTAGCAGATGGTCGCCAGGGCCTGGTCGAGGCCGAAGGCGGCGACGTCATGCACGTCGAAGGGCAGCACCCGTGCCGGCAGGCCGCGGCCCTGGCGGCCGAGATCGAGGATCGCGTCGCGGCGGCGCGCGCCATGCACCAGCAGGCAGGCTTCCGCGCCGCCGGCGCGGCGGTAGGCGCGCAGGCCCTCGCGGGCCACCGCCATCAATTCGCTGGGGTTGGGATAGACGTGGCGTGCCGCGCCGGTGGGGCAGACCGTGGCGCAGCCGCCGCAGCCGGCACAAAGCGCGGCGTCGACGACGATGCGCTGGCCGTCGCTGGCGAGGGCGGCGGTGGAGCAGACGTCGATGCAGCGGGTGCAGCTGGTCTTGCCCTGGCGATGGTGGGCGCAGCGCGATTCGGTGTAGTGGAAGTAGCGCGGCCGCTGGAATTCGCCGACCAGGCCGATCAACAGCCGTGCCGCTTCGCTCTGTTCCAGCGGATCGGCGCCGGGGGCGAAGTAGCCGTCGGGCAGATGGGGCAGGCGGATCAGCGGCTGGCGCGAGAGATCCATCACCAGATCGAAGCGTTCCGTACGCGGCGGCGCGTCGAGGCGGGCGAAGTCGATGGCCTTGATCGGGCCGCAGGCCTTGATGCAGTCGCCGTGGTCCTTGCAGCGGTTGGCGTCGAACTGGGGACCGAAGCCGATGGCGTCTTCCGGGCAGGCGCGAGTGCAGGCGCCGCAGCCGGTGCAGAGTTCCAGATCGATGGGGCTGGCGTTG
>DATDMT010000090.1:0-23004 GCA_036518635.1 Rhodocyclaceae bacterium
CGACCTCAGGCCGCTGCGCCGACGCCGCTGCCGAGCAGCTCCTGCAGGCTGGCCTCGACGATCTCCAGCTTCATCTTCTTGCAGTAGCGGCGCTCCTTGTCGGTGGGCTCCTGGATCAGCACCCAGCCGGCCTGTTCGGCGGAGCCGTAGATGATGTCGGACATCACCATCCGTTCCGAATCCCGGTTCAGGCGCATGCCGATCAGCAGGTACTGCTTGCCCGGCCGGGCGGCCTTGACGAAGGAGGGAATGGCGAAGCCTCCCATCAGCTCGGTGATGTAATCCACATAGTCGGCATCGGAGGCGATGTAGGTGGATTCGGGGACCGGCGTGCCCATCGGCTTGAACAGCACCGGCAGGTTGGGATCGGCCTCTTCCTGAGTGACGGCCTTGTAGGCGCCGCCGTCCCACTGGAAAATCTTGAAGCGATAGGCCGTGCCGGAAATCCGCGCGCAGCCCTGGATCAGGATGTGCGGCACAGCGGCGTAGCTGTCGAGCAACTGGGTGTCGCGGTTGATGTCCACCACGTAGCGCGGCGCCTGGGCCTTGATCCAGTCGTGCACTGCGGCGCGGGTCCATTTGCCCTGGCCGTAGGTAGCGTCGAGGAACTTGCTCACCGCCGAGCGGCCGCGCTTGAGTTCGACGTTCATCGCCGCACGGGGAAATTCGTACATCAGCTTGGGCGCCATCGGCTGGCCGTTGTTCATCGCCAGGATCAACTGGTCGCTGGTGGCGGGGATCGGCCGGCCATCGACCGTCGAGACGGAATCGGCGAGGACGCCGGGGCCGAGGTAAGGCACGATGCTGCCGTCGGCGATGCCTGAAATCCAATGCTGCTTGAGTTCGCTGGTAATCATTTTTGTCGGCTCTCCATGAGGGGGTACACTGGCCGTGCAAAAAACAGGCCCGGCACCACACACCGGCGGCAGCCGCCGGCGCCAACTGCCTGTAGGATTCCCGACAGCCTCCGATCCACGCTGAAAGCACTTCCGTTGCAACCGATGAATCACGTCAAATCCTCGCCGCTGCCGGTCGCCCTCAGCTACGCCGTACTGGGGGCGCTGTGGATTTTGTTTTCCGACCAACTGGCCGAGGCGATTGCGCCGGACCACCACACCTACGCCCTGATCCAGACCTGGAAGGGCTGGCTGTTCATCGCCGTCACCACCCTGCTGCTGTATCTGATGCTCTATCGCGAATGGTCGCTGCTGGCGGCCAAGCAGCGCAGCCTGGACGAATTGGAGAGCCTGCTGGCAAGCAACCAGGCCCACGCCCGCCAGATGTTCGAGGCCAATCCGCAACCGATGTGGGTCTTCGACCAGGAATCGCTGCGGGTGCTGGCGGTCAATGACGCCGCCATCGAGCGCTATGGCTACTCGCGCGAGGAATGGCTGGCCATGACCATCGAGCAATTGCGCCCGCCGGAAGACATTCAGCGCCTGCACCACCGGCTCAGCGCCCTGCCGCGGCGGAGCGTCAGCCACAGCGCCGCCTGGCGCCACCTGCGCAAGGACGGCGGCATGATGGAAGTGGAAATCATCTCGCTGCCGATGGAGCTCGATGGCCGGCCGTCGCGGATGGTGATCGCCAACGACCTGACCGAAATCCGTGCCTCGGCCGAACGTATCCGCCAGCTCACCAGCTACGACGCCCTGACCAGCCTGGCCAACCGCCAACTGCTGACCGAGCGCCTGGGCCAGGCGATCACCGATGCGCGCCTCGGCGCCTATCGTTGCGCCCTGCTGTCGCTGGACCTGGACCGCTTCAAGGACGTCAACGATTCCCTCGGCCACGAGGCCGGCGACACGCTGCTGCGGCTGATCGCCGGCCGCCTGGTGGGCGCGGTGCGCGCCGACGACACGGTGGCCCGCTTCGGCGCCGACCATTTCATGATCCTACTGCGCCACCTGGGCGAAGCCGACGACGTGACCCTGGTCGCCGAGAAGCTGCAGGCCGCGGTGAACCAGCCTGCCGACCTGGCGGCGGCGACGATCACGCCCACCGCCTGCATCGGTATCGCCGTTTTCCCCGAGGACGGCACGGACGGCGAGGCCCTGCTGCGCAATGCCGATGCCGCCCTGCGCCACGCGATCCAGATGGGCCGCCATATCCAGCAGACCTATCGGCCGCAGATGAGCCAGAGCAGCCGCGAGCGCTTCGCCCTGGAAAACGATCTGCGCAAGGCCATCGAGCAGGGCGGCTTGGAAGTCCATTACCAGTTGCAGGTGGCCCTGGCCCACGGCGAGCGCAAAGTCACCGGGCTGGAGGCCCTGGCCCGCTGGCAGCACCCGGTGCATGGCGCAATCCCGCCGGCGCGCTTCATCCCCATCGCCGAGGAGAGCGGCCTGATCGTCCCCCTCGGCGCCTGGGTGCTGCGCACCGCCTGCGCCCAGGCCGCCGCCTGGCAGGCGGCGGGGCTGCCGCCGCTGACCATGGCGGTGAATCTCTCCGCGGTGCAGTTCCGCCAACCGGCCTTGGCCGAGAGCGTCGCCGAAGTCTTGCGCGACACCGGCCTGGAAGCCCGCTGGCTGGAGCTGGAAGTCACCGAGAGCATCCTGATGGACGACGTCGAGCGGGTGCACGACATCCTGCAGGATCTCTGCGACCAGGGCGTGCGTATCGCCATCGACGATTTCGGCACCGGCTATTCCTCGCTGGCCTATCTGCGGCGGATGGCCGTGCACAAGCTGAAGATCGACCAATCCTTCGTCCGCGGCAGTCCCGACGATACCAGCGCCGCCGCCATCGTCCGCACCATCATCCAGATGGCGCGCAGCCTGCATCTAGCGGTGATCGCCGAAGGCGTCGAGCACCAGGCCCAGGCCGATTACCTGCGGCTGCAGGGCTGCGAAGAGGCCCAGGGCTATCTCTATGCGCGGCCGCTACCGGTGGAGCAAGTCGTCCACCTGCTCAACGTCGGCGCCACCGTCTAGACCGACAGCCACGACCTGTCGCCTTTGCGACAAGGCCGCTTCACGACATCCCCTTGCCTGAGTAAAACCCGCACGGTTGAGCCATTCGTCCCGCTGGTGCGGTTTTTGCGATTCGACTGTCGATTGCCAATCCATCAAGGACATGACCATGCTTTTCGACACCTACGAACAACAAGGCCTGCTGTTCAACATGAACTTCAAGGACAAGACCAGCAACGGCCTGCAGGCCTACCGGGGCGACCTGGTGCTGGTCGAGGGCGAAGTCGCCGACGACGCCGGCCGCCGCAAGCCGCCCACCGCCATCATCCGCCAGGCGGTGCTGCTGGCCGATGGCGACAAGCTGAAGATGACCGCCGGCTTCCTCAACGAGTTGTCCGAGATCAAGACCTACCTGGGGCTCTACAAGGGCGGCATTACGCCGGAGACCAAGGCCCTGTTCTTCGTGGTGAACATCCCCAAGCCCCTGGACGTGGACATCGACGGCACCCTGTTCCACTTCAGCCCGCGCGTCGATGGCATGGTGTGGACCGAACTGGGCGACGAGCTGCGCCTGGATAAGGACGACTTCAAGGGCCAGTCCGCCGCCGACAAGGTGGTCACCATGTTCGCCGGCTTCAAGGACTACAAGCCCAAGGCCGAGAAGGTCAGCCTGGAAGCCGCCCTGGGCATGACCATCGAAGCCAAGCGCGTCGACCGCGGCGCGGTTTAAGTCGCTTCAGCCTGCAGGACCCCAGGCAGTGCCGGCCCTGGCCGGCACTGCCTGATTGCGTTTACAGCGGTGCCAGGCGCACCCGGTAGAGCCCGCCGATCACCACATATTCGTCCTCGCCCTTCAGCATGCCGGGCAGCAGGCTGCTGAAGAACAGCAGCTTGGGCAGCGGCACGTCCACGCCGAGGATGTAGTCGCCGAACTCGCCGGCCCGATCCTTGGAGCGGGAAAATGAATTCACGCTGTTCAGCAGCACCGTGCTGGCGCCGTGCTCCTCGCGCAGCACCTCATGGTCGGCCAGACGATTGACGCCGCGATACAGGCGCACGTGGCTGCGCTGCGGGTAGCGCCGCTGCAGCTCGTACTGGCAGAAGGCATACAGCAGGTCGAGCTGCGCCTCCAGCGCATTGGTGCCATAGAGGCCGCGACAGCGCATCTCCTCGTAGCGGGCGTAGGCCGGCCCCGCGGTGTCGCGCAGTGGCCCGGCGTGATAGCGCGGCAGCAGGCCGAAGCGCGATTCCACCCAGCCCTTCAGCACCGCCGCCTCGCGCCCATCGGGATCAAAGGCCCAGCCCATCACCACCTTCAGGTAGTTGGCACGGGCCCGGCTCTTGCCGGTCGCCGCACCGAGGCCCGCCTCCTCCGGCGCATTCAAACGGAAGTGGTGGGCCATGTAGGTCTTGAAACATTCGGCGCGTTCGCCGACATCCGCGCCGTCGTCGAGCAATTCGAACAGGGGCCGGTGCAGATCGGCGACGCCGTCCAAGGCCAGCGGGGTCGGATGACGCTGGTAAGTGAGGCCGCCGAGGATGGACGCCGGCAGATTGCAGCGGTTGATCGGCAGCCGCGCATCCCGCGGCAGGGGCGGATCGGTCTTGTCGCCACCCCGACAAAGCAGGGGTCCGATGTCGTCTTCCGGCGCCGCTTCGGCGCCCGGCAGATTCTCTGAAAGCCGCATGGTTACTGGGTTCCCGTCATTCAATCATGGCCTGGCACGCTCGTTGCAGATTCCCTGTCGGGAGCGCGGGAATATCACCCAACGCCCAACAGACTTCATCAACAAGGAGATTTCACCATGGCTAAACTGCGTCAATGCGCCATTTATGGCAAGGGCGGCATCGGCAAGTCAACCACCACCCAAAACCTGGTGGCGGCACTGGCCGAAGCCGGCAAGAAGGTGATGATCGTTGGCTGCGACCCGAAGGCCGACTCCACCCGCCTGATCCTCCATAGCAAGGCCCAGACCACCGTGATGCATCTGGCTGCCGAAGCCGGCTCGGTGGAAGACCTCGAACTCGAAGACGTGCTCTCCGTCGGTTACGGCGGCGTCAAGTGCGTCGAGTCCGGCGGCCCGGAACCCGGCGTCGGCTGTGCCGGCCGTGGTGTGATCACCGCCATCAACTTCCTCGAAGAAGAAGGCGCCTACGACGAAGACCTCGACTTCGTCTTCTACGACGTGCTGGGTGACGTGGTTTGCGGCGGCTTCGCCATGCCGATCCGTGAAAACAAGGCTCAGGAAATCTACATCGTCTGCTCCGGCGAAATGATGGCCATGTACGCCGCCAACAACATTTCCAAGGGCATCGTGAAGTACGCCAACTCCGGTGGCGTGCGCCTCGCCGGCCTGATCTGCAACAGCCGTCAGACCGACCGCGAAGACGAACTGATCATCGCCCTGGCCGAAAAGATGGGCACCCAGATGATCCATTTCGTGCCCCGCGACAACGTCGTGCAGCACGCTGAAATCCGTCGTATGACCGTGATCGAATACGATCCCACCGCCAAGCAAGCTGACGAATACCGCCAACTGGCGATGAAGGTTCTGAACAACAAGAACCTGGTCATCCCCACGCCCATCTCGATGGATGAGCTGGAAGACCTGCTGATGGAATTCGGCATCATGGAAGCGGAAGACGAGTCCATCGTCGGCAAGACCGCTGCCAGCGCCGCCGCCTGATAGTTGCACCCGGACCGGCGGCGGGCCCACCGCTTGCCGTCGGCCCTTCCCTGATTGCGTCGTGCGCAGATTAGCCGCCGGCGCGCGTAAAGGAGAAGCAAGATGTCTGCTCTGACTCGTGAAGAAACCGACGCCCTCATCCAGGAGGTGCTCGAGGTTTACCCCGAAAAGGCGAAGAAGGATCGCGCCAAGCACTTGGCCACCAACGACGTCACCCTGGAACAATCCAAGAAGTGCATCACCTCCAATCGTAAGTCCCTGCCCGGCGTGATGACCATCCGCGGCTGTGCCTACGCCGGTTCCAAGGGCGTGGTCTGGGGCCCGATCAAGGACATGATCCACATCTCCCACGGTCCCGTCGGCTGCGGCCAATACTCCCGTGCCGGCCGTCGTAACTACTACGTCGGCACCACCGGTGTGGACACCTTCGGCACGATGAACTTCACTTCCGACTTCCAGGAAAAGGACATCGTCTTCGGCGGCGACAAGAAGCTCGCCCAGTTGATCACCGAAGTGGAACAACTGTTCCCCCTGCACAAGGGTATCTCCGTGCAATCCGAATGCCCGATCGGCCTGATCGGCGACGACATCGAAGCCGTCTCGAAGAAGGCTGCTGTGGCTATCGACAAGCCCGTGATCCCGGTGCGCTGCGAAGGCTTCCGCGGCGTCTCCCAGTCCCTCGGCCACCACATCGCCAACGACGCGATCCGTGACTGGGTGCTGGACAAGCGCGACGGCCAGGCCTTCGAGTCCACTCCCTACGACGTCACCATCATCGGCGACTACAACATCGGCGGCGACGCCTGGGCCTCCCGTATCCTGCTCGAGGAAATGGGCCTGCGCGTGATCGCCCAGTGGTCCGGCGACGGCACCATCGCCGAAATGGAAAACACCCCGAAGGCCAAGCTGAACCTCCTCCATTGCTACCGCTCGATGAACTACATCAGCCGCCACATGGAAGAGAAGTACGGCATTCCCTACCTGGAATACAACTTCTTCGGCCCGACCAAGATCGCCGAGGCGCTGCGCAACATCGCCGCCCAGTTCGACGACAAGATCAAGGAAGGCGCCGAGCGCGTAATCGCCAAGTACCAGCCGATGATGCAAGCCGTCATCGACAAGTACAAGCCGCGCCTGCAAGGCAAGAAGGTCATGCTGTACGTGGGCGGTCTGCGTCCCCGTCACGTGATCGGTGCCTATGAAGATCTGGGCATGGAAGTGGTCGGCACGGGTTACGAATTCGCCCACGGCGACGACTACGACCGCACCATCAAAGAGATGGGCGACGCCACCCTGCTCTACGACGACGTCACCGGCTTCGAGCTGGAAGAATTCGTCAAGCGCATCAAGCCCGACCTGGTCGGTTCCGGCATCAAGGAAAAGTACGTGTTCCAGAAGATGGGCATCCCGCTGCGCCAGATGCACTCCTGGGATTACTCGGGTCCCTATCACGGCTACGACGGCTTCGCCATCTTCGCCCGCGACATGGACATCGCGATTTCCAACCCGATCTGGAATCAGTACACCCCGCCCTGGAAGAAGAAGGCCGAGGAAGAACTGAAGGCAGCCGCGTAAAGCAGCGTTGGGTCGAGAGGGGCCTCCAAGCCCCTCACCAAACCTCTCACTAACTTATGCCCGCGTCCACACATGAGTTGGCCGGGCAAAGGAGATGAAGATGCAAGCCGTAGACGATATCAAGCCCTGTTATCCCCTGTTCCGGGACGATGACTACAAGGAATCCCTGAAGAACAAGCGCGAGCTGTTCGAAGAGAAGCATCCGGCCGACAAGGTCAAGGAAGTCTTCGAGTGGACCACCTCCAAGGAATACCAGGACCTCAACTTCAAGCGCGAAGCCCTGACCGTTGATCCGGCCAAGGCCTGCCAGCCCCTCGGCGCCGTGCTCTGCTCCCTGGGCTTCGAGAAGACCCTGCCCTATGTCCATGGCTCCCAAGGCTGTGTGGCCTACTTCCGCTCCTACTTCAACCGTCACTTCAAGGAGCCCGTGTCCTGCGTGTCCGACTCCATGACGGAAGATGCAGCCGTGTTCGGCGGCCAGAAGAACATGTTCGACGGTCTGGAGAACGCCAAGGCGATCTACAAGCCCGACATGATCGCGGTGTCCACCACCTGTATGGCCGAAGTTATCGGTGACGACCTGAACGCCTTCATCAACAACGCCAAGAAGGCCGGCCACGTCCCCGACGACTATCCGGTGCCCTTCGCCCATACCCCCTCCTTCGTCGGCTCCCACGTGACCGGCTGGGACAACATGTTCGAAGGCATCGCCCGCTACTTCACGCTGAACCACATGGAAGGCAAGAAGGTCGGCAGCAACGGCAAGGTCAACATCGTGCCGGGCTTCGAAACCTACCTGGGCAACTACCGCGTCATCAAGCGCATGCTGAACGAGATGGGCGTGGACAACGTGATCCTGTCCGATCCCACCGAAGTGCTGGATACCCCGGCCGACGGCGAGTTCCGCATGTACTCGGGCGGCACCACCCAGGCCGAGATCAAGGATGCGCCGAACGCCATCACCACCTTCCTGATGCAGCCGATGCAGCTGGAAAAGACCCGCAAGTTCGTCGAAGGCACCTGGAATCAGGAAGTGCCCAAGCTGAACATCCCGATGGGTGTGGAATGGACCGACGAATTCCTGGTCAAGGTCTCCGAAGTCACCGGCAAGCCGGTGCCCGAGTCCATCACCAAGGAACGCGGCCGCTGCGTCGATTTGATGTCCGACAGCCACGCCTGGCTGCACGGCAAGAAGTTCGCGCTCTATGGCGATCCCGACTTTGTCCTTGGCATGGTCAAGATCCTCTTGGAGTGCGGCGCCGAGCCGACCCACATCCTGGCCCACAACGGCAACAAGAAGTGGGCCAAGAACGTGGAAAAGCTGCTGGCATCGAGCCCCTTCGGCGTCAATGGCAAGGTGTATCCGGGTTGCGACCTGTGGCATCTGCGCAGCCTGTGCTTCACCGACAAGCCTGACTTCCTGATCGGCAACAGCTACGGCAAGTACATCCAGCGCGACACCCTGCACAAGGGCGAGAAGTTCGAAGTCCCGCTGATCCGTATCGGTTTCCCGATCTTCGATCGTCATCACCTGCACCGTTCGACCACCCTCGCCTACGAGGGCACCATGCAAGTCGTGACCACTCTGACCAACGCCGTCCTGGAGCGTCTCGACCAGGAAACGCTGGGCATGGGTACCACCGACTACAACTTCGACTTGGTTCGCTAAGTCCCGCGGCGGGGAGGGTTCGCCCTCCCCACCGGCAACTGGAAGGAATAGTCATGGCGAACATCATGATCCGCAAGGATGCGGCCGGCAGCTACGTTTTCTACCTGCCCAAGCGGGACCTGGAGGACACCATCGTCTCGATGGAGTTCGACACGCCCGAGAAGTGGGGCGGCGAAATCAAGCTGAACAACGGCGGCGCCTACCTGATCGAACCGCAGCCCCTGCCCGCGCGCTTTCCGATCTCGCTGCGCGCGAAGCGGCTGGATGCGGCCGAGTAGCGGTGTAACGAACGAAAAGGAAATCATCATGGCAATGAAGATCATTGTGGCGGAATGCACCTCCTGCGGCGACTGCAAGCCGGTGTGCCCGACCAACTCCATCACCGACAAGGGTGGCATCTACAAGATCAACGCGGAAACCTGTACCGAGTGCGAGGGCGATGCTGATACGCCCCAGTGCCTGGATGCCTGTCCCGCGGGCGATGCCTGCATCGTCTATATCTAAGGCTGCCTGAGAATCCGCCGCGGCCGTTTCCCTTTCGGCTGCGGCGGCTTCGCCGGTATCCGTGCCGAACCCCTCCGGCAGCGGCTTCCGCCTGCCGGCGTGAAGGAGCAATCATGTCGCAATCCATGACGCGCGAAGCGGCGCTGCGTATCGGCCTGGCGGCCCGCGAGCTGCCGGGCATCGAAGCCCGCGAACTGGTCACCGCCCTGGTGGACAAGCTGGACCTGCCCCTCACCGAGGCCAAGCTGGCCACCATCACCGTGGCCGACGTCAAGCTGATCCTCTCCGGAGAGGAAGCTGTCGAGCCCGACCACGAAACCGAACAAATCAAGCGCGCCGTCCGCATGCTGTGGGGCGAAGGCGTCTCCAGCGGCGAGGAAATGCCGCTGCAGGCCTACCAGGAAGGCCAGATGCCGGGCTCGATCCGGGTCGCCTGCGCCTCCAACAAGGGCGAGAACCTGGACGGCCATTTCGGCTCCTGCGAGCGCTTCCTGATCTACCAGGTGTCCCCCGCCGAAATCCGCCTGATCGCCGTGCGGCCGACCCTGGAAGCCGACCACGCCGAGGACAAGAACGCCGCCCGCGCCACTATGCTGAACGACTGCCAGGTGGTCTACGTGCAGTCCATCGGCGGCCCGGCCGCGGCCAAGGTGGTACGCGCCGGCTGCCATCCGGTAAAGATTCCCGCCGGCGGCGAAGCCCGCGCCACCCTGGTGCAACTGCAGTCCACGCTCACCGCGCCGCCGCCCTGGCTGGCGAAGATCATGGGCGTTGCCGCCAGTTCCCTCAGCAAGTACGCCGAGGCACTGGAACCCGCCGAGGGAGGCGAATCATGATCGATGCCGCCACACTCGATCGCGTCACCCAGGCGGTGGCGACAGCACCGCCCAAGCTCAGTGATTTCGACCTGCAAACCTATCTACGCGGCCAGTTCGGCGGCATCAAGATCACGGTGTGCAGCGACGACGATCTGCCGCCCAACATGCCTCCCGCCGCCGAAAGCGCCCAGTGCCGTTTGTACTATCTGGACGCCAACGAGCACTGCGTGAAGCTCTCGCGCGATGCCGAGTCGGCTTGCGGCGTCGTCGTCGGCCTGCGCAGTGGCGAAGAAGACTGACGCCCCCGCCGCCGAAAGCGCAGCGGTTCAGCTCGGCGTCGGCCGCCACGCCCTCTGCGGCCAGTGCCGTCATGCCGCCGAACATCTGGCGGCAGGCCGCTGCCAGCCCGGCGACCGCTGCGTGCGCGCCCATAGCGGGCGCCAGATCGACCGTTTCTTCCGCAAGCTGCCGGGAGAAGCCGAAGCCTATCTGGGCGACGGCTTCTGGGAGCGGCGCGCCATCGCCGCCCGCTATGCGCCGCTGGAAGCCATCCTGGCGCTGAAGAACGACCCGGACGAGGTGGTGCGGCGGGTGATCGCCTCGCGCCTGACACCTACCGCCGCGCTGGAGATGCGCAAGGACCCGGACCGGGAAGTACGCATCACCGTCGCCCACCGCCTCAACCACGACGACCTGCTGGCGATGGCCGGCGACCCGGACTACATGGTCCGCGTCGTCGTCGCCCGGCGCCTCTCCCACGGCAAGCTGCCGCGCCTGGCCCAGGACCCGGAGCGCGAGGTGCGCAAGACCGTGGCCCAGCGCCTGCCGCCCTTCGCCCTGTCACGCCTGCTGAACGATCCGGAGCCGGAAATCCGCCGCATCGTCGCCGAGCGGGCCCTGCCCCAGGACGTGGTGCTGCTACTGGAAGACCCGGACTGGACGGTGCGCCTCGCCGCCGCCGAAAACGCGCCGCGCGACTCGGTGCGCGTGCTGCTTGACGACCCCGAACCCGACGTGCGCAGCGCCGCCTGGCGGCGCCTGGCTGAAATCGACAATATCTCAGGGACCACCACATCATGAACAGCAAATGGGAAGACCTGGCCCGCACCGTGGCCGAACTCTGCGTCAAGACCCCCGCCGCCGCCGGCCCCGCTGCCCTGGCCCAGGCGCTGACCAAGACCGCCCCCAACCTGGCCTTCCGCGAAACCCTCAATCGCGGTGGCTGGTACCGCCTGGGCGGCGTGGTGAACGACCGCGGCGAGCACATCGCCGACGACCTGGAGAAATGGGCCGAGGAAGAACTCGCCGCCCATGACGACGACCTCGGCGCCCTGTTCGACAGCCACGCCGGCAGCGAGCTGCGCGCCACCCGCCTGTCCGGCAAGACCCACTACCTGGTGGCCGCCACCGGCAACGGTGCCGGCGACTTCCTGCAACTGGAAATCGAGGAACTGCAAGAGGCCATCTGCCACCCGCTGTTCGCCGGCGACAACCCGCCCAACAGCATCGAAGACCTGGTGGACCCGCGCCTCGACGGCAGCTTTGCGCCCACCCCGCTGGCGCCGCCCTTCCTCACCCTGCGCCGGCTCACCGACGTCGGCGATTTTCTCGGCCGCATGCGCAGCCAGAAGCCCGAGCCGCAACCGATCCACCGCTTCATCGAGGCCTGGGAAAAGAGCAGCGCCGGCGCCGCCAGCCAGTTCTCCAACCACTGGGTGCTGGCCGTCCGCGAACATCTCGACCGCTACCGCCAGACCATCCTCCACGCCTCGCCGGTGGCCGCGGTGAACGGCGCCCCGCCGCGCTTCGACGGTGGCTTCGGCGCCCAGGGCCTGGCCCTGCAGGAGGCGCTGAAGCGCTACGACAAACTGGCCGGCTACCCGATGGCCTGGTTCTTCCACATGATCACCGGCAAAACCGTGCCCCACGCCCTGGCCACCGCCGTCATCGACGACGTCCAGGCCGGCTTCCACTACCTGCCGGATCGGGACGCGGCGGTGGTCAAGGAGTGGCTGTACAAGCCTTACGCAGTTTGATGTAGCGATCGTGCAGGGGTGGCCGCGGCCGCCCCTGCAAACTGGGCGGGCAGTTGCTACGCCTTGCCCGCATAGGCGGCCGTCAGTTTTTCCGAGACGAACTCGCCGCGCGAGGCCGAGTTGTTTTCCTGTCCGTTCGCCGCGCACCAGGCCAACAGCTCCTCCGGCTCGATCAGGCATTCGACGGCGCGCACACCGGAACGCTGAAACTCCCGGCGCGCGGCCGTCGCCATGGCCTTCCATTTTTCAAACGAGTCCTCGAAGCACTCCGGGTCCGTCGCCGCGGCCTTCACCCGGGCCCAGGTTTCCTCGGTGTACCAGGTGACGCCGATGATCATCGCCTGACTACGTTTTTTCGCCTTCAGGCGTTGGGAGAGCGTGGGTTTTCTCATGGGTCGAGTTCGCGTCCGGTGGGTTGAATGGTCCGATTCCAAGACGCAATTACCGGGCCTGAATTTCCTGCCCCCTTACAACAGCATGAGCATCGGTCGGCGCGGCACCATTCCCCTGCTTTTTGGTCTATGGATATGAGTAGAGGGAGCGGGAGAGGAAAGGAGTTGCCATGTCACACATCGAGTTCACCGAACAGGAACGGGAAATCCTCGAAGACGTGCTGCGGAGCGCCCTGTCCGACCTGAAGACCGAGGTCAGCCACACCGACCGGCGGGACTACCGGGCGGCGTTGAAGCAGCAGGAACAGATCGTCCGGCAAATTCTCGACAAGGTCGGCTGCGAAACGGAAGTCCGCCGCGCCGCCTGAGGCGCGGCCGCCAAGCGGCAGCTTCAAGCCAATAGCGGCGCCACCACCTCAACCATCTTCCGCCCCAGCAGCAGATGCTGGTCGGCATCGAGATGGATGCCATCCACCCGGCTGGCAGGCGTCACGCTGCCGGCATCGAAGAAGTGGCAGCCGAGGGCGGCAGCCGTTTCGCGCAAGGCCGTCGCCAGCCCGACGCACTTCATTTCACCGCCGGCGAACTTCGGCGCAATCGGCCCCTTCGGCACTTCGATAGGTGGCGGTGACACGATCAAAATCGGCGGCACGGGCATCCCCGGCTCGATCGGCGCCTGGCGGATCGCATTCACCAAGGCCGCCGTCCCCTGCGCCGAATGCCAGGCGTTGTGCGGATGCATGGACTGGAAATCGTTGGTGCCCAACATCAGCACCACCAGCGCCAGCGGCGAATGGATTTCCACCCGCTGCGCCAAACCCTCGATCCCCTTGCGCCCCGGCTTGAACGGGTCGTCCCACACGGTGCGCCGGCCATTCAGGCAATCCTCGATCACCCGCACATGGCGCCCGGCGGCGTTCAAGCCGATTTCCATCACCCCCGGCCAGCGCTGATCGAAAGCCAGGCGCTGCCGCGTGGACGGAACGATGCCCCAGGAGAGTGAGTCGGCGTAGAGAAGGATGTGATTCATGGGCTGGACTCCCATTGTGTGGCGGAAGAACTATTTCCAGGCGCGGGTCAGCAACTCATCCAGCGCCGCCAGAATGCGATCGCCTTCCGATTCGAGCGATGCAACGCGATCGCCGAGAACCTCGGTCTGCACGGAAACGATTTCCAAAGGATGCAGCACAACCGCAACCCCTTCGATCTTGAAGGTCGGATTGAAACTGGTGCTACCGATCTTGCCGAGGCTGGATTTGCGAACCAAGGGCACCACCACGCGACGGCGGTAATCGTCGAACAGCGACGACTGGACGATCACCACATAGGGAATCAACTCCCGGCTCTTGCCGCTATTCCGATGCACATCGAACTGAGCCATCAGAGGGTCGAATGCTCGTCGGCGAAGGAACCGGCCTTGTCGTTAAAGTCGTTCCAGGCAGCGACCGTCGCCGCAATCTTTCTGGCCTTGGCATCTAGCTGCCGGCGCTCCTGCTCGACATAGCCCGCCAGCAGGGTCTCGACCACCGCCGACAGGTTGTCGGTCATGCCGCGCGCCTGCTGCACCAAGTCTTCATTCAGGGTCAGATTAACCGGGCGCTTCCGCGCTTCCAGATTGTAGGCAGTTTTCATCAGAGGCCTCCTATGCGCATCATATGCGCATAGACGTACGAATGGCAATTGCTCGATCCGCTAATTGCCCTCCACATGGGACAGCCAAATGCTAAATGTCTCTGACCCCTTTGGCTCGGTTGGGCACCTATGTTCCAAGAGCAATATTCACCAAAAACTTATCCACCAAGGTGCACTGTTGCTCTTTTCATAAATTTTCCCGTTGTATCTAAATACATGCTGCTCCTCGTGATCCTTCAGGTTCTCAAGCGACTCGCCGTTTGAAGAGTGGGTAATGGTTGCTGTCGCCAGCAAATCATAGAAGCCTTTGGTACTCGACTTCTCTACGCTAATCGTTAAGTTGGCGTCCCGCCAAATCGCAGTTGGGTCTTGAACACTGAGGCATCCCTGAATCGATTGCTGCTTGTACATGTGAAGACTCAGCACGGGACGTAATTGCTTACCCTCGGGAACCAGTAAAGTTAGCTCATCATTCCAATTCGCTTCCCCACAGCTTGCGCCTCGTGCGGAATTATTGAAACGCAGGCCAAATGCTCTTACCCCTTTGGCAAGCTGATACCGTGCCGTATCGAGCCTTAAACTGTATTCTCCGACCTCTGTTACGGCATCCTCGCTAATTATCGTCTGATATCTGCTGACAATACGCTTCGTCTTCATATCGATCATTGCCACGACAAGTGTTTTCTCATACTCGACACCCGCATCGTATGCAAACGCAGATAGCATCATGTTTTTGTTGTAGGGCCATGACTTGCATGATTCAGAAACAATGTTGCCATCCTGCCTTCTTGGAACTAATGCTTCAATTTTCATTTCGCGACTGACGATAGCGCGAATATCGTCGGTGCATATTTCATCCTCAGTATTCGCTGAAGCGCCACCGGCAATGAGCATAAAAAGAAGAGCAGAAAATTTAACTAGATTTGTCATTGCGTTATTCTTCTTTCGACCAATATTAAAATCCAGCCGCTTCAGACTGATGCCCAACGTTTGAATTCACCGGAGGTGCGCCGCTTCATCGCGCAGCGTCCGGTGGAATGATGGGTTGGGCCAACGGGGATCAACATCCGCAGGCCGGCATATAGCCGGAGCGACGTAGCACTTGTTGCACGATCTTTCCCTTTTTCTTCTTCGATGAAAGATAGAGTCTTTCGTCAAAGGCGCAGTTGTCATTTGACAGACTGACAAGCAGATCAATCTCACCGTCGCCGTCAATATCACCAATCCATGCGAAGTACGGGCCGACCGGGTCACCTTCGTGGGAGAGAGAGTCCATTTCAAAAAGGAACTGCTTAATGTTGGCAGATGACAAGTAGTACCTATAGCGGTCGCTGTCTTTTACGGGCGTCCTGGATAGCACTATGGAAGATGTCCCAGACGAGACTGACCATGAGCCTTTGGAAAATAGCTTGTCTTGACCTTCGAGATCGGAAGCCGGCTTTGCGCCTGTGCCTAGAGCAGCGCCATGAAAGACAGCAATTGGTCTCCCACTCACACTGACTTTGTCGCCGGGTTCTTTCTCCCCAAGCACGTTCTCTTCGAGAATGCGTTTGACGTGAACGGCAGTGGGTTTCACTATGCATTGCTTCTCTTCACAGAACAGTCCGAGCCAGTTGTCTGTCCGTGGGATCGAGTTAGCGGGGAATAGCCAACGAGCGTCGATTACAAGGGTTGGTGTCGGTGTTTCCGACCAAGCTACCCCCACGAGAAGCGACGCCGCAAGAAATGCAAGTATCTTCGTAGTCAAGTGATGGCTCCGAGTTGCTTGGCCCAACGTTCAAGGTAACCGGCCTGCGCGGCCTTTCGCGCAGGTCCGGCTGACTGCAGGGTTGGGCCACATGTGTTCAAACGCGGGCACGCCTCTTTGACCGACATAGTTCAAAAGCAAACGCTCCAGGCACAGCCGAGCAGGACGGGTTTATGGAACATGAGCAGTGACCCAAGGATAAGGTAAACAAGGGTCGCAAAGAAGTGCGGCCACTGCCATTTGTCATTGACCGGGAACGAGGCCTTCGGGAGCCTCAGGATGAGGAAGAAAGGCAACGCAAGAATCAACCCCAGCTTTACCTAGGACGTTCCACTTGAACGGGAAGCCCGGCCACATCGCGAGTGCGCCAAAGAAATAGGGCACCAATATGAGCCCCGTCGCCTTTCGCGCGGGAGACGGCTTATGCGTCTCAACTTCGGAAGAAGGGTCCGGCTCGGACTGATTCACGGGGCCCAACGTGGAGGTAACCGGCCTGCCGCTTGCGGCAGGTCCGAGCGACTGAAAGGAGCGAGGTTGAGCGCCGGGTTAGCCATAGCGTGCCACCATAGTTTGATAGTGCATGCCATTAAACGACTTTGGTGGCTCAGCAGCCATGAAGCCAAGACTTTCATACACGGGAACCGCAAACAGAGATGAGCGAACCGTAAGCGAATTTCCCAATACACCTCTGCCTAAAGCGAAATGCCACAGTTGTTTTCCAATGCCCAGTTTTTGATAGGCAGGATGAACGAAAAAATATTTCACATGGCTCTTATCGCTAACAGCAAGAACGCCCGCAAGTGTTTGTTCTTGAGCAGCCACCAGCCAAACCATTTGTTCAGACTTGAGTAGGTTTGCTATCTGACTGGGTCGTACGCTTTCTCTATACCATTCGGGGCAGGGTTGTTCGGGTGTAAAGCAGCACGCGACCGAGGTTGAGTAAATTAACTCAGCAATATCGGAAGCATCCGCTTCCAGTGCTTCGCGTATTTCGAGGCTATTTTTCATGGCTAACGTAGAGGTGAGGGGCGGCTGCCGGCTTGCCGGCAGGCGTCCCTCTCGACCGCCGGGTTGGGCGATACCGCTTGTAAGAGCGGCAGCGCAAAGGCCGGGATATGGGGCTTGAAGGAAAACATTACGCCTCCGCTCGCAACCGAATAAATAGATGCACGAACACTGAGTAGACCGCGAGTGCGGAGAGGCCACCGACAAAAAGCCAAGCCCACACGGCCACGGCCAAACCACCCAATTGACTTTCAAGAAAACGCAGGAGTACGAATTCCGCACTGCCGCCCACAGCGAGCGCTATCGGCAACACCACTCGCAAATTGGAACGGAGTTGGGTTTGACATTGCGGGCAGGCGAAGTGAGATCGAACGCTGAGGGGCGGGACTTTCTTTTGGCAGGAAGGGCAGAACGGGGGCATGGCCTAAGACGCCCAACGTGGAAGTGAGCGGCCTGCGCGGCTTTTCGCGCAGGTCCGCTCGACTGCAGGGTTAGAGCACATTTGCATACCTTAACTCGCTAACGAAGTCTGGACGGTCGAGAAACTCGACACCGAAAATGTTTCCGTCGTGATCGATGTCGACATTGAAACCAACTTCAAGGAAAGGAAGCGTTTTCGCAACTGGTGCCGCCAGTTTGGCTAAGTGCGGACTTGGTTCCGGGCGAACGAGATAGACGTATCCGGCCTCCACAGAGTCGTCGTAGGTACAACGCCCAATTGTTCCAGCTTCGAGTTGCGAAGCGGTCGTTTCATAGCCTGCAGCGGAAAGAGCCGAACGAATCTCGGCAAGCAATTTGGGGGCGGCAGAGGCAAGGAGAGTCATGTGCTCTAACTAAAAGTAGACCGCCTAAAAGACGGAAAATATTGCGTCAAGGCCGTTTCAAACTGGGACATGCTCAAATTTTCCTCCTTTGAAATCAGCCAAGTAATCCGATTTAGTACGGCCTAAAGAAAAAAACAAACCCGTCATCGGCGAAGCTGTTTTGGGGCGTGAATTCCCCATGAGCATACCCACAAGGAATGCGTCCGTCCATGCGAATGGTGTTCCACTTGCGCCCTGCTCTGCCGAGCGGCGGAAACCTCAACGGGAAGGAATGATGACGGCCTGAAATTGGCCGTGGCGTTTAATGTGCGCCTTGCGGCCAGCGCGAGGCAAACGGCACGGTGCGCGGGGTTGCGGCAAGGGCACCGCCGTTAGCCGGATGGAATGGCAGACGGGCCGAAGCCCGCCGCCCTCAGGACACCTTGAAGTAATGCAGCTTGTCGCGCAGTTGGTGCGCCATTTCCTGCAGTTCGGCGGCGCGGCCGGCGTTGCCTTGCATGACGCTGGTGGTCTCGCCGGTCATGGCCGAGACCCGCTCCACGTTTTGCGCGGCCTGATTGACGGAGACGGCTTGGGCGCTGCTGGCGGTGGAGACATTGCGGGCGCGGTGGAGGGAGTCGCTGGCTTCGTTGCGGATGTTGCCGAGCATTTCTGCAACCACCCTCACCATTTCCATGCCTTGCTGGATCAGCGGTGCGGCGTCGCGCATGGAGGCGACGGAGCTGCCGGTTTCGCGGTGGATTTGGTCGATCACGGCGGCGATGTCGCTGGTGGCCTGGGTGGTGCGTTCGGCCAGTTTGCGCACTTCGTCGGCGACCACGGCGAAGCCGCGGCCCTGCTCGCCGGCGCGGGCGGCTTCGATGGCGGCGTTCAAGGCCAGCAGATTGGTCTGGTCGGCGATTTCGCGGATCACGCTGGCGATGTTGCCGACTTCCGCCGAGCGCTGCTCCAGCGCGCTGACCTGGTTCGACGACTCATTCACCGCGCTGGCCATGGATTCGATCTTGGTCAGTGCCTGCTCGATGCTGTGCACGCTGTTCTCGGCGAATTCGACGGTGCGGGTCGAGCTTTCCTCGGTGTCCCGCGCCAGGGCCGAGACCTCGCCGATGCTGCGCGAGACCTGCTCCAGGGCGGCGGCTGAGCTGGTGGCGGCATCGGCCTGGGTGGGGCGGAGCGGCTGACTTCGGCCGAGGCACCGGCCAGTTCGTCGGAGCGCAGCGAGAGCTGATCGGCGGTGTGCTCGATGTTGCGGATCAGGTCGGCCAGGCGTTGCTGCATATTGGCCACCGCCTGGAGCATGTTGTCGCCGCTGCCGCTTTCATAGCTGACGCCCTGGGTCAGGTCGCCGGCGGCGATGCGGGCGGTGACTGCCGCCGCGTAGCGCGGCTCACCGCCCAACTGGTCGAGCACGCCGGCGGCGATGCGCCAGGCGAGGAAGCCGATCACCAGCAGCAGGGCGAGGGAAATGCCACCGAGGGTGGCGGCGCCGTGCTTGAACTCCTCGTCCACGTCGTCGATGTAGATGCCGGTGCCGATCACCCAGTTCCAGGGCTCGAACAGCTTGGCGTAGGAGAGCTTGGGCTCGGGGACCGTGGCGCCGCCCTTGGGGAACCAGTAGTCCACGAAGCCGCCGCCCGCCTGGCCGGCCTTGACCAGTTCCTGGATCAGGTACTTGCCGCGCACGTCCTGCAGGTCTTTCTTGTTCTGGCCCTCGAATTCCGGCTTGGTCGGATAGAGGTAATAGACGTGATTGGTGTCGAAGACGAAGTAGTAGTCGGTCTTGTTGTAGCGCAGGCCGCGCAGGGTTTCGATGGCGGCCTTGCGGGCATCGGCCTCGGGCATGGCCCCGGCAGTGGCAAGCTGGTGATAGTGGGCAAGGATGCCGACGCCGACCTCGACCAGGTTGCGGGTCTTCTGCTTGCGATCTTCCAGCAGGTTGTCGCGCAGGTGGGCAAGGGAAACCAGGCACAGGGCCAACAGGCCGAGCATGGTGAGAAACGACAGCAAATGCATGCGCGTGCGCACGCGCAACGATTGAAATCCACCCATGGAACGGCTCCTCGGAACGCACGCCACACCTGACTCGCGCCCGGGGCCTTCCCAACGCGGCTCAGCTTATGGCCATGTATTTATAGCTATAACTTTGAGCATAGGAGGTTTTGATTACAAATCCCTGAATTTTTGAGGGGCAATCCTCTGCGGCGAGGGCGTCCCGACCGGGCATGGAACTGCAGCCCGGTCGGCGCCGGGCGTGGCCTATTTCGCCCCGAGCTTTTGCAGATAGTCGACGATGGCCCGCTGGTCGTTTTCCATGGCCGCCGCCAGCGGCGTCTCGCCGTGGTTGGTGGTGTGGTTCACGTCGGCGCCGTGGGCCACCAGCCATTGCACCATTTCCAGGTTGCCGGTCTCGATGGCGTAGAACATCGGGCTCTCGCCGCCGGTATCGCGCGCGTCCACCGGCACGCCGGCGGCCAGCAGCAGTTGGGCCACATCGCGCTGGCCGGCGAAGGCCGCATAGTGCAGCGCGGTCCAGCCGCCGAAGGTGCTGGCCTTGGGATCCACGCCGGCCTTGAGCAAAATCTTCACCGCCTCGGCGCTGCCCATATAGGCCGCCAGATGGATCGGCGCGACGCCCTTGTAGTCGGCCTTCTTGACCTCGCCCTTGCTCGCCAGGGCCTGCAACTGCTTGAAATCCTTCTTGTTGACCAGGTCGACGACCTGGCGGTTCACCGGCGATTCGGTCTGTTCCAGGATCGCCACGGCGAAGGCCGGATGGTCGGCCAGGGCACCGCCGGAATACCCGGCCAAGGCCATCAAGGCGGCGGAGAGCAGGACTGAGCGAAGCTGACGCATGGCTGAAGCTCCTATGGTTGGTCTATTCAGAATATTTGAATTTACCGAAACCTGCGAGCCGGGCGGGCTGCTATCCGCCGCCGCCGGCACCTGTCACCTTACCGGCGCTGGTGTGCATGGCGACCTGCCCGACCCGGACGATGGCGGCCAGAGTGGCGGCGGTGGCGAGATAGCCGGCCCAGTTGTAGCGGACTATCTCCCCCGCCGCATTGGTGCCGATGATCAGGCCGCCGACGAAGGCCGCCAGGCCGGAGGCGAACTGCTGCACGGCGGCGTTGATCGAGAGGAAGGTGCCGCGCAGTTGCGGCTGCGCCGCCGAGGTGACGATGGCCATGGCCGGCACCATGCGGCCGGGCACCAGGATGAAGAACAGGGTGGAGCAGATCAGCATCACCCACAGCGGCACCGGCACCAGGTGGGTCTGGATCAGCAGCGGCGCGATCGAGGCCAGGGCCAGCAGGCGATACACCTTGACCTTGCCGTGACGATCGGCACGATGGCCGATCCAGCGCGCCGAGAAGAAGGAGGCAATGCCGCCGCAGAGGTAGATCAGCGGAATCTGGGTCTGCGGGATATGCACCGTGCCGACCACGTAGATGGTGATGTAGGGGATCACCGTAAAGCCCGAGAAGATCACCAGGGACATGAAAGCCAGCGCCTTCATGTGGTTGCCGTCGCGCAGCACTTCGCCCAGGGCGGAGAGCAGATGCACCCGTTCCGTCGCCGCGGCGACGTGGCCGCGCAGGGTCGGCAGCACCTTCCAGCCGAGGGCGAGAAAGCCGCAGGAGATGACGGCGATGAAGATGAAGGGCGAGCGCCAGCCGAAGTGGTTGGCGAGGAACAGCGAAGCCGGCACCCCGGCCACGGTAGAGGCGGAGAAGGCGGCCATGATGGTGCCGCTGGCACGGCCGCGGCGCTCGAAGGGGATCAGGTCGCCAACCATGGTCTGCACCATGGCGCCAAGCACGCCGCCGAAGGTGCCGGCGGCGCAGCGCGCCAGCATCAGCGTGGCGAAACCCGGGGCGAGGCCGCAGGCCAAGGTGGCGAGGGCGAACAGGGCGAACAGCACCAGCAACATGCGCTTGCGCTCGAAGCGGTCCACCACGCTGGCCACCAGCAGGCCGGAGATGGAAGCGGAGAAGGTGTAGGCCGAAACCAGCAGGCCGAACTCATGGGTGCCGACGCCGAACTCGCGCATCAGGATCGGGCCGAGGGGCATCATCACCATGAAGTCCACGATGTGCACGAACTGTATGCCGGCCAGGGTGAGCAGCAGGCCCCGTTCGCGTTCTGGGGTGAGGATGGGAGTGGTGGTCATGGAGACAGGATAAGGCGATTCACCACGGCGACACGGCGAGCACGGCGAAAATCAAATGCGCTCACCACGGGGAGCACGGGGAAAGGCTCAGCCCAAGATGGTTTTCCCCCGTGTCCCCCGTGCTCCCCGTGGTTAATTTATTTTTCAGCTTTTTTTCGCCGTGCCCGCCGTGTCGCCGTGGTGAAAAGGTTTTTTCAAAGCCCTACTGCTGCTCCTGCTGCGCCTGCCTGATCTCCGCCTCGCTGGGCGCCCCCTCGACCCAGGCTTCCGGCGCCCGGCGCATGTCCAGGGTCAGCGGGTAGTCCGGGTTGCGGCCCTCGCGTTTGACGTGCAACGGCCCCGGGGTGTGGCCGTGGTCCCAGAAGCGGGCCAGACGGCGCGCCTCGGCTTCGTAGGCGTTGACCGGGAAGGTGTCGTAGTTGCGGCCGCCGGGATGGGAGACGTGATAAGTGCAGCCGCCGATGGAGCGGCCGCTCCAGGTATCCACCAGGTCGAACACCAGGGGCGAATGGACGCCGATGGTGGGGTGCAGCGCCGAGGGCGGATTCCAGGCGCGGTAGCGCAGGCCGGCGACGTATTCGCCGCGCACCCCGGTGGGGTTCAGCGGCAGCGGCCGACCGTTGCAGGTGACGACGTGGCGGCTGTCGTTCATGTGGCGCACCCGCACCTGCAGGCGCTCGACGGAGGAGTCCACGTACCGCGCGGTGCCGGAGCCGCTGACTTCCTCCCCCAGCACATGCCAGGGTTCGATGGCCTGGCGCAGCTCGATCTCGATGCCGTGATAGACCACGGTGCCGTAGCGCGGGAAGCGGAATTCGACGAAGGGGGCGAACCATTCGTGCTCGAAGGCATAACCGGCCCGCTGCAGGTCGGTGACCACGTCGCGCAAATCCTGGGCGACGAAGTGCGGCAGCATGAAGCGGTCGTGCAGGCCGGTGCCCCAGCGGGTCAGCCGGCCCTGATAGGGATGACGCCAGAAGCGCGCCAGCAGGGCGCGCAGCAGCAACATCTGCAGCAGGCTCATGCGCGCAT
>DATDMT010000091.1:0-26400 GCA_036518635.1 Rhodocyclaceae bacterium
GCGCGCCTGCTTGGCGGTGAGTTCGGCGATGCTGCCCTCGGTCTGGCGCCACTTCAGGTCCGGGTTGCGGCGCAGGGTGCCGAGGCCGGAACAGGGGGCGTCCACCAGCACCCGGTCGATCTTGCCGGCGAGGCGCTTGACGCGGGAATCGTGTTCGCTGGCCAGGGCCGCCGGATGGACGTTGGACAGGCCCGAGCGAGCCATCCGCGGCTTCAGCTTGGCCAGCCGCCGGTCGGAGGTATCGAAGGCGTAGAGGCGGCCGGTGGAGCGCATCAGAGCGCCCAGCAGCAGGGTCTTGCCGCCGGCGCCGGCGCAGAAATCCACCACCATCTCGCCGCGCTTGGGCGCCAGCAGGTGGCCGAGCAACTGGCTGCCTTCGTCCTGCACTTCGATGGCGCCGTCGATGAACAGCGGGTGCTTGCCGAGGGCGGGCTTTTCTTTCAGGCGAATGCCCAGCGGCGCGTAGCGGCAGGCCTCGCCCTCGATGCCGCTGGCAGCCAGGGCGGCCAGGGCATCTTCGCGGTTGGTCTTCATCGGGTTGATGCGCAGATCGAGCGGCGCGCTCTGGTTGAGGCCGCGCGCCAGTGCCAGCACGGCGGCGTCCGGATCGGCTTCAGCAGCGCAGGCCGGCAGCAGCTTGTCCACCAGCCAGTCGGGGAAGTCGGCCCGCTCGGCGAGGGACACTTCGCCCTCGGGGCCGGCACGCAGATCTTCCAGCCAGGTGCGTTCGCGGGCCGAGGCGATGTCGCCGAACTGGCGCACGCTCAAGCCCTGCAGTCGCACCAGGGCGGCCAGCAGCAGCTTGCGCGGGGTCGGCTTGTCGCCGCAGAGGCGGCTCAGGCTGCGCTTGTGGCGCAGCACGCTGTAGGCGGTCTCGGCGATGAAGGCGCGTTCGCGCTGGCCGAGGAGTTTGTGCTCGCGGAAATGGCGCGACAGGGCGGCGTCCGCGGGCTGCTCGAAGCGCAGCATGGTAGCCAGCACTTCGATGGCGGCATCCACCAGTTTTTCGGTAACGCGAGCTTGGGTCATGGTTTCACTTTCCTTCGTATTCAATTTCTTCGGCGATCTGGTCGAACAGTTCGCCCTTGCGATCGATGTTGCGGATCTTCACCGGCAGGCCGGCGACTTCGCGCCCCAGCCAGACTTCGGTGACATCCGCGCCGCCGCCGGCGGCGCGCACGCGCACCCGCCAGGCGTTGAATGTGCCGGCCTTGATGACCAGCTTCTCTTCCGGCAGCCACTCGAAAGCATAGCGTTCGACCTTGCGCCCGGTGGCCACCGCCATCTGGAAGTCGCCGCCGCGCTGGGCCGCCTGCATCAGTTGATAGAACATCGACAGCATGTCTTCGGCGCCATCGCCGATGGCGCTGACCTGGCCGTTGCCGAGGGTCACCTTGGCCGCCGGCCAGTCGAAGGCGGCGCTGACCACGTCGCCCTCGCCCCGGTCGAAGCGGAATTGATCCGGCTTCAATTCGCCCTGGACGATGGCGCCGCTGCTGCTTTGTACCACCTTGAGCGGTTTGAACAGAGCCGCCAGGCCAGTGGTCTGGCTGGTGGCGGTGAGGCTGTAGTGCTTGCCGTCGTGCTGCCACTCGTGCAGCGACTGGCCGATCAACATGCCCCCCTCGCCGCGCAGCAGGCCGTAGCGGATGCGGCCCTTCTTCGGCAGCGGCGGCAGGATTTCCGGAGCGTTGGCCGGGGCGGCCACGGTCGCCGGAGGTGTCGCCGGAGCCTGGGGCGCCGGTGCCGCAGGTTCGGCGAGGGCCACCGGGCCGACCACCTCGCTCGGAGCGGCCACCGGGGCCGCCGCCGGCAGCGGCTTGGGCGCCGCCTTGCGCGGGGCGGCGGGCTTGGGCGCGGGGGCCGGCGCCTGGGCCAGGCGCGCCTCCAGCACCGGCAGTTCGGCGTCGTTGCCCAAACCCGGCAGGTGCAGCCCCGGCGCGGCGATCACCACCAGATGCAGCAGCAGGGAGGCGATCAGCGCAACTCGGAAAGCGCGCCGGGGTGGCGCGCTCATGGAGCGCCCCTCCCCGAGGGGTAAATAAATGCCATCCCCCCGCCCCCCTGCCCAAGGCAGGGGGTGACGACGGTTCGCCGCTGCGCGGCTCCGTGAAGGGAGTTCATGGGATGGCAATGACCGGCGCGATCAGGGCATTGTTGGCGACGGTGCTGCCGGCGACGCGGACGCGGCCCTGGCGCAGGCTCAGGCGGCCTTCGAGGAACCAGCGGGCAGCGCGCGGATAGACCAGGTGTTCCTCGGTCAGCACGCGGGCGGCCAGGCTGGATGCGTCGTCGTCTTCGCGCACCGAGACCACGGCCTGGATGACGATGGGCCCCGCATCGAGTTCGGCACTGACGAAGTGCACGGTGCAGCCGTGGACGCGGACGCCGGCGGCAATGGCCTGGGCGTGGGTGTGCAGGCCGGGGAAGGCCGGCAGCAGGGAGGGATGGATGTTCAACATGCGGCCTTCGTAACGACGCACGAAGTCGGCACCGAGCACGCGCATGAAGCCAGCCAGCAGCACTAGATCGGCGCCGCGGCTATCGATCTCGGCGGCCAGGGCGGCGTCGAAGCTGGCCCGGTCGGGGAACTGCTTGTGGTCGAGGGCGACGGCGGGCACGCCGCGATTGCGGGCGAATTCGAGGCCGGCGGCATCGGGACGATTGCTGATCACGGCGACACATTCGCCGGGCAGCTCGGAGGCCAGCAGGGACTGCATATTGCTGCCGCGGCCGGAGATGAGGATGACGTATTTCTTCATATCACTTGAGTACGGCCACCGGCAGGAACACTGCCGAGGCAAAGCTTTGCACCACTTTCACCAGGGTGCGGTTGGTCTTGTCGGCAATGAGGCCGGAGAGCAGGTCGAGGTTGCCGATGGCCCGGCCGAACTCGCGCTCGAAGCTCAGGTTGGCCGGCGGCCCCGGGTCGTTGCTGAGCAACAGCAGTTCGCCGCCGGAGCTCTTGGCGTTGGACAACTTCCACACCGCGATCTCGATGTTGCGCGCGGCGTTGTAGAGCTTCTGCGGGTCCACATCGTCCAGCATATAGAACTCGTCCTTGTCGCCGAAGGCCGCCAGCAACATGCCGCCGAGGCCTGCGCTGAGGGCGAAGACGCGGTCGCCGGGGTAGTCCTCGCGCAGCGCCATCAGGATCGCGTCGCTGCCGAACTGGCCCTTCAGTTCGGGGAAGCGCCAGTTGTGACGACTGCCGAAGAGTCGGGTCAAGGGCTCGTCAGCACTTTGCCAGCCATCCTTGCGCCATTCCTTCGGATTACGCTTGTAGAGTTTTTCCGTAACCAGCTTGAGGGTGGCGAACAGCTCGCGCTGATGGGCCTCGATGATGCGGTCAATGTCCGACTTGGCCAGTTGCGCGGCGCCGAAGTTCTGCGCTGGCGCGCGCCCGGTGGTGGCGCTGCGCGGCGTGGCACAGGCGGCGAGCAGCAGGACCGTCAGACTGACTGCGATCAGGCCCCGCACCGTGCCCGCCTTCAGGCCGGCCGCTGCGCGCGGCGGTGATGCAGCCAGCCGAAAAACGCCGGCAGCAGGGAAACCACGACGATGCCGACGATCATCAGGCTGAGGTTGTTCTTGATCACCGGGATGTTGCCGAACCAGAAACCGGCGACGGTCAGCGACAACACCCAGCCGATGCCGCCGACCACGTTGAAGGCGGTAAAGCGCGTCCAGCTCATGGCGCCGATGCCGGCGACGAAGGGGGCGAAAGTGCGGAACAGCGGCAGGAAGCGTGACAGGACGATGGTCTTGCCGCCGTGGCGCTCGTAGAAGGCGTGGGTCTTTTCCAGGGCGGCGCGGCTGAAGAATTTGGAGTCGGGCCAGTGGAAGACGCGCGGCCCGAGGCGGCGGCCGATGGCGTAATTGAGGCTGTTGCCGAGGATCGCCGCCGCACTGAGGACGACGACCAACACAACCGGGTCCATGCCACCGAGAGCGGCCACGGCGCCGGCGACGAACAGCAGGGAATCGCCCGGCAGGAAGGGAAAGACGACGAAGCCAGTCTCGGAGAAGATCACCACGAACAGGATGGCGTAGATCCACACCCCGTATTGCTGCACCAGGGGCGGCAGATGCTTGTCCAGATGCAGGACCAGGTCAATGAACCAGGCGAGAAATTCCACGGTAGGCGCGCGCTAATGAATAGGCGCGCATTCTACCTTGTAGGGTCTGGGCGGCGCCGAGTGGGATACGCGTGACAGCGCTTGAACAACGCGCCTGGTGACATCGAGCGCAGCGAGCCGATTAGTAGCCTCCCCGCGAGGGGAGGATGGGAGGGGCGGGCGTCGGTACCTTGCGCGCTTTCACAGAAAGCGCGCGTTAAGCCAGGGTCAGGCCCTTGGCGATGAAGGCCTCGGCGTAGGCGCGATCCTCGACCATGATGTGCTGGGCCAGCCAGTCGCGGAGGAAGGTGGCCGTCTCGCTAGCGATGTCTGCGGTCAGGGATTGCTCTTGCAGTGCCCGCAGCTTGTCGTCGAAACGACGGTGGGAGCGGACATGCTCGTCGAGGCCGGGATAGGCGAAGATGCGCATCACGCTTTCCTCGACGGCGAAATGGACCTTGGCCCAATCGGCGAGGGCCACCAGGGTGTGGTGCACCACCACCCAGCGGTCGCCCTGCACAACCCCCTGCTCCAGTTCCTCGATGTAGTGGAACAGGATGCGGTGCTGGTCGTCGATCTCGTCGATCCCCAGCGTATAGGGCTGAAACCACAATGTCTTGGCGTCCATCACGATTTCCCAATGTCTGATTCAAGCAAGGCCGGGCAGCCGCCGCCATGCGGCGCCGAAGAAAACCATTTTGACTTTAGCGCATTTATTACCAAAGGCATAGTCCATAAATAGAGAGTGGTTTCTCGTTGCGGCTAGCAAACCGGCCGAGTATCCCGCCAGCAATCCCGGAACGCCACAATTGATACTCCTCAAGTCTTTGAGTAATAGACCAAAAGGCGTATTTCCTTGAAGCCTGTAGCCCCAGATAATCTTGCTTTAGCCATATATTTTTCAAGGGGTGCGCTTTGGCTTTTGGCGTAAAAATCGGCTTCGGGCAGCGCCTGGCGATCCTGGTGGGCCTATTGCTGCTGGTCGGCGCGGGTCTGGTGCTGGCGACCGAAGACTCCTTCGAGCGCAGCACGCAACTGACCCAGGCCACCAACCACACCGGGCGACTGCGCATGTTGTCGCAGAACATCGCTTATCACGCTTACCGCATCAACGGCGCCGAACCGGGCGCGCGCGGCGCCCTGCTGTCCGCGGTGGAGGAGTTTTCCGGCGGCATGCTGCGGGCGGAGCAAGAGCTGGGCAGCGCTGCCGTGGCCGTGGAAGCCTTCGATCGCCTGCAGCAGGAATGGCAGCCCTACCGGGCGGCGGCGATCCGCGCCGCCGATGCGCCGCCGGGCAGCGCGGCGATGATCGAGGCGGCCGGCTACCTGGGCAACCATGCGGAAAAGCTGTTGACCCTGGCCGACAACGCGGTACGCCAGGTGGTCGCCCAACAGGAGCAGGAGCGCCAACGCCTGCGGCTGATGCTGGCGGCGCTGCTGGGCGTCGGCATCACCGTGATCGCCGCGGCCTACTGGCGCATCAACGTCAGCGTGGTGCGGCCGCTGCGCTGGATCTCGCGCCTGTCGCAATCGCTCTCCTCCGGCGACATCGCCGCCCGCGATGTGTTCCAGGCCGCCACCGAAGAGAGCGGCGAACTGGTCGAGGCGCTGCAGGACAGCCCGGTGCCGATCCGCAACCTGATCACCAATCTGCAGGTCCATGAACGCAGCCTGGAGGACAGCGAGGTGCGCTTCCGCACCCTGTGGGACACCTCCACCGACGCGATCATCGTGATGGGCGTGGACAACATCATCCGCTACGCCAACCCGGCGGTGGAGGCGGTGTTCGGCTATACGCCGGAGGAACTGGTCGGCAGCGACATCGAGATTCTGCAGCCGGTACGGCTGCGGGCACTGCACCGGACGGCCTTCGCCCGCTATTGCGCCACCGGCTCGCGCACCATTCCCTGGCAGTCGATCGAGGTCAAGGCGCTGCACAAGAGCGGGCGTGAACTGCCGGTGGAGATTTCCTTCAGCCACATGCAGCTTTCCAGCGGCGAGATGTTCGCCGCCTTCTTCCGCGACGAGAGCAGCCGCAGCGCGGCGCGGGAAGCGCTGCACATCCGCGACCGGGCAATGGAGTCCACCAGCGAGGGGATCATGATCACCGACGCGGTGGCCGACAGCCATCAGATTCTCTACGTCAACCCGGCCCTGGAGCACATTACCGGCTACAGCCGGGACGAGATGATCGGCCAGAACCCGCGCCTGTTGCTGGGCGACGAGCTGGACCAGGAGGGGATCGAAGGCCTGCGCCACCTGCTGCGCAGCCGCCGCGACGGCACCCTGGTGCTGCGCTGCCGGCGCAAGGACGGCGGCGGCTATTGGAACGAGCTGACGGTGTCGCCGGTGCGCGACGGCGACGGCAAGGTGACCCACACCATCGGCATCTTCAAGGACGTCACCGAGCGCAAGCGGCAGGAAGAGGAGATGATCCGCAACGCCCACCACGACGCCCTCACCGGGCTGGCCAACCGGGTGCTGCTGACCGACCGCCTGGAGCAGGCGATCGCCAACGCCCATCGCCACAACCGCCAGCTCGGCCTGCTGTTCGTGGACCTGGACAACTTCAAGACGATCAACGATTCCCTCGGCCACGATGTCGGCGACCTGCTGCTGCAGCAGATGTCCCTGCGGCTGCAGGAATGCGTCCGCGACGGCGACACGGTGTCGCGCCTCGGCGGCGACGAGTTCGTGCTGCTGCTGAGCGAAGTGGACAACGAGGAACAGATCGCCCTGGTAGCCGAGCGCGTGCTGCTCGCCACGGCCCAGCCCTTCCGCCGCGACGAGGATGAGTTCTTCGTCAGCGCCAGCATCGGTGCGGCGATGTTTCCGCGCGACGGCACCGACAGCCAGACCCTGCTGAAGCACGCCGATATCGCCATGTACCGGGCCAAGGATCAGGGGCGCAACAACTTCAAGACCTTCACCGAGGAGATGCAGATCAAAATCTCCCACCGCATGCAGTTGGAAACCCATTTGCGCAAGGCACTGGAGCGCAATGAATTCCTGCTGCACTTCCAGCCCCAGGTCAGCATCGAATCCGGCCAGATCGTCGGCGCCGAGGCACTGATCCGCTGGCAGCACCCGGAGCTGGGCCTGGTGTCGCCGGCCCAGTTCATCCCCATCGCCGAGGACAACGGCCTGATCGTGCCGATCGGCGAATGGGTGTTGGACGAGGTCTGCCGGCAGATGGCGGCGTGGCGCCAACAGGGCATCGCCGAGGTGTCGATTGCGGTGAACCTATCGGCGCGGCAGTTCCGCCAGCAGAACCTGCACCTGCTGATCGAAAGCAAGCTGCGCCAGCACAACATTTCCAGCCTGAGCCTGGAGCTGGAGCTAACCGAAAGCATGGTGATGCAGGACCCGGAGGCGACCCTGGTGACGCTGCGGCAGATGAAGGACGTCGGCCTGCGGATCGCCCTCGACGACTTCGGCACTGGCTATTCAAGCCTGGCCTATCTGCGCCACTTCCCGATCGACATCCTGAAGATCGACCAGTCCTTCCTGACCAACGTGATCAACAATCGGCACAACGCGGCGATCGTCGCCTCGATCATTTCCCTGGCCCACAACCTGGGGCTCAGCGTGATCGCCGAGGGCGTCGAGGCCGAGGACCAATTGGATTTCCTGCGGGAGGAAAACTGCGACATGTTCCAGGGCTTCTACTTCTGCCGGCCGCAGCCGGCGGCCACCTTCGCCCAGGCCCTGGCCCGCGGCTACAGCCTGTCGGGCGGGGCGCTGGCGCGCTAAACCTCGATTTCCAAGCCTTCCCGCGACAGCATCACCTGCGGATCGCCGGCCGCACCGACGCCGCAGGCGGCCAGGGCTTCGGCGAAGACCTTTTCCAGATCGTCGTCGGAACGGGTCGGCTCGTGGTGGGTGCACACCAGGCGCTTGGCACCGGTGCGGCGCGCCAGGGCGATGGCGTAGTCGAAGGTGGAATGGCCCCAGCCCTTTTTCGCCGGGTCTTCGGCGGTGGTGTAGGAGCAGTCGACGATCAGCACGTCCACATTGCGTACCGCTTCGTCCATGGCGCGCTGCTTCTCGTCCACCATTGCCTGGTATTCGTCGTAGCCCTCATCGCTCGGCTCGTAGATGTTGTACCAGGGCTCGTGGTCGCCGGTGAAGAACACCGCCTTGCCGTTGCAGTCGATGCGGTAGCCGAAGTCGATCACCGGATGGTTGAGCAGGGTCGAGGTCACCGTGGCGTCGCCGACCTCCACCGAGTCGCCGATGTTGAGGGTGACATATTCGATGGCCGAGCGCAGCTCCGCTTCGCGGATCGGGACGTAGGAGTACTGCATCTGCACCTGCATGATCTGCTCGATGCCGGCGCTGTTCACGATGTCGTAAGCGCCATGGATGCGCACGCTGTTGCCGGGGATGAAAAAGGGGATGAAAAAGGGCAGGCCGTGGATGTGGTCCCAGTGGGTGTGGGTGATGAACACGTTGGCGTGCACCGGCAACTGGCTCAGCAGCGACTGGGACAGAGGAAAGATGCCGGTGCCGGCGTCGAGGATGATCAGTTCGTTGGCGTCGCTGCGCACTTCGACGCAGGTGGTGTTGCCGCCGTAGCGGATGGTCTTCGGCCCCGGCGAGGGAATCGAGCCGCGCACGCCCCAGAAACGGACTTTCATTTTTCGGCATCCACGCGAACGAACATGGCGGCGTCGGCGACGATCTTGTCGAAGTCGCCGAGGGAGGCCGCCACTTTTTCCAGGCTATCGCCAAAACGCGCTGGCGCCGCCGGCACCTGCTCGGCCCAGCGCGCCTTGGCGCTTTCCAGATCAAGTTCGCAACCGCGGCAGATCTGGTCCGCCACTTTCAGGCAATCCAGCATGGCGTCGCCCTCCCCTGCGCTGTGGTGGTCGCGGATACAGGCTTCGAGATGGGCCGGGAACTGCCAGCGCTTGGCCAGCATGGCGCCGACGAAGCCGTGGTCGACGCCGATCACTTCCCGCTCGGCTTCATGGAGCGGGACGTTCTTTTCCAGGGTCACCATCATGGCTTCGCGGAACTCGGCAGCCATGAACTGGGCGAACACCACCTTGCCGAAGTCGTGCAGCAGGCCGGCGATATAGCAATCGCCCGGGTCCGCCGCGCCGCCGCCGTGGCTGGTGGCCAGTTGCCGTGCCACGGTGGCGGTGGCCAGGGAATGCACCAGGTAGCGCTGAATGTCGAAGCCGGCGGCGTTGGAGCGCGGCAGGATGCCCACCGCGGCGAAGGCCAGGGCCAGATTTTTGATGGTGTTGATGCCGAGATAGACCACCGACTGGTTCACCGAAGTGATCTTGTTCGGCAGGCTGTAGTAGGCGGAGTTGATGACCTTCAGAATCTTCATGGTCATCACCGGATCCTTCTCGATGACCCCGACCAACTCCTTCGGTAGGCAGTTGATGTTGCGGGTCAGCTCCAGCACCTTCTGCACGCTGCGCGGGAAGGCCGGCATGCGGTCCACCGCGGTGGTGAGTCGGCGCTCGAGTTCGGGGGTCAGATGAGCCACAGGTCTGGGTTTAGGCTGGGTCTAGGTATAGTCGGCAGATTATATTCCTGCGGTATTGGCGGGGCTGGAACTTTTCCACGACGGCCGGCCAAGCCCCCACGCTGCAACGGAGGCTTTTCCGCATGATATACATCAATTCCACCACGGGTCGCAGGCGCATATCTGCAGGTAAACTAGCTCGCAAATCCGAGCAGAACCAGACCAAACTCGCGCCATGCTGCCCTCCCCCGCCTCCGCCACTCCCCGCGATGCCCAGCCGGGCACCGTCTATCTGATCGGCGCCGGCCCCGGCGATCCGGAACTGCTCACACTGCGCGGCGCCCGATTGCTGCAACAGGCCGACGTGGTGGTCTATGACAATCTGGTGAGCGAGGCGGTGCTGGCGACCATCCGCACCGAAGCGCAACGCATCTACGCCGGCAAGCGCAAGGGACTGCATGCGCTGCCGCAGGACGACCTGAACCTGCTGCTGGTGCAGCTAGCGCGGGAAAACCTGCGGGTGATCCGCCTCAAGGGCGGCGACCCCTACACCTTCGGCCGCGGCGGCGAGGAGGTGGAAACCCTGGCCCAGCACGACATCCCCTTCGAAGTGGTGCCCGGCGTCACCGCCGCGGCCGGCGTCGCCGCCTATGCCGGCATCCCGCTGACTCACCGCAACTATTCCAAGGCCTGCGTCTTCGTCACCGGCCACCTCAAGGATCACAGCATGGACCTGGACTGGGCGGCTCTGGCGCGGCCCCACCAGACCGTGGTGATCTACATGGGCCTCACCGGCCTGGCCTATCTCTGCGAACGCCTGATCACCTACGGCCTGCCGCCCGAATGGCCGGCGGCCATCGTCCAGCAGGGCACCACGCCCAAGCAACGCACCGTCACCGGCACCCTGGCGACCCTGCCCGGCCTCGCCAGCGCAGCCGGGCTGCGGGCGCCGACGCTGATCATCGTCGGCGAAGTGGTGCGGCTGCAGTCGCAATTGCGCTGGTTCGAACCGCCCGCCGCTTGAATCGGCTGCATGGACGACGACGATTCCGAACTGCGTCGGCTGACACGGTGCTTCCCCGGGCCGGGGCGAATCGAGGCAATCCTGCTGCGCCCCGGACGGCGCCAGCCGATTCAGTCCGTCGCCGAAGCCCATGCAATTGCACTGCGCGGCCTGTCAGGCGATCGCAGCAGCAGCAATGAACCCAGCCGGCCGGAAGGCAGCAAGCGCCAGGTGACCCTGATCCAGGCAGAACATCTGCCGGTGGTAGCCGCGCTGATGGGTCGTGACAAACTGGACCCGGCGCTGCTCCGGCGCAACCTGGTGGTGTCAGGCCTGAACCTGCTGGCGGCGCGCTCCCTGTTTGAGGATCGGCCGCTGTCGCTGCGGATCGGTGCCGAGGTAGTGCTGGAGATCAGCGGTAGCTGCGATCCCTGCTCCTACATGGAAGAGGTGCTGGGCCATGGCGGCTACAACGCGATGCGCGGCCATGGCGGCGTGACGGCGCGGATACTGCAAGGTGGCGCCATCCAGGTCGGCGACCCGGTGCTTTGCGTCGTGACTGCCTGAATCATGCGGCGCCCTGCCCTGCTCCTCGCGGCGCTGCTCACCGCCACCACCGCCCAGGCCGGCGACTGGAGCGATAGCGCCATCGGCTACCGCTATGGCAATCGCTTTGCCGAGCCCTACAACAATCGCGACATCGGCAAGAGCATCCTCAATCTGAGCTACGCCGGCAGCACCGCCTACGGCAGCCAGTTCTTCAACGTGGACCTGCTGCTCTCCGACCACAACGATCCTGCTTCGGCCGGCTCCGGCAGCGGCGCCCGCGAGGTCTATCTGGTCTATCGCAACACCCTGGATCTGGGGCGGATCAGCGGCCGCGAACTGCGCTTCGGCCCCGTGCGCGGCCTCGGCCTGACCGTCGGTGCCGACCTCAACCGCAAGACCGACGCCGGCTACAACTCACGCAAACGCATGCTGGTGGCCGGGCCGACCCTGATGTTCGACGTACCGGGCTTTTTCAACCTGAGCCTGCTGGCCCTGTGGGAGAGCAATGCGCCCTACAGCACGTTTTCAAACCAGGGCGTCGAGCGCTACTACTACCAAACCCATCCGATGCTGAACGCGGTGTGGGGTGTTCCGCTCGGCTCCACCGCCTTCAACTTCGAGGGCTACGCCAACCTGATCGCTGCCAAGGGCCGCGACGAATTCGGCGGCAGCACGGCGGCGGAAGCCAATCTGGATTTGCGGCTGATGTGGAATGCGCCGCGCAACGGCGACGGCAGCCGGTTGAAGCTGGGCCTCGGCTACCAGTTCTGGCGCAACAAGTTCGGCAACGATCACCAGGGTGCCGCCGGCAAGGGCGCCTTCGCGCAGACACCGATGCTCTGCGCCGAATACCACTTCTGACGCAAATTCAGCGTGAAACCGTTTGAACAAAGCACCCGTTGATATCGAGCGCAGCGAACCGTTTAGTAGCCTCCCCCGTGAGGGGGAGGATGGGAGGGGGCGGGAGTCTTTGCCGCCTTAGCGCGCTTTTACAAGCGCGCTAAGGCGGCGGCGCCCAGGCGCCGGAGAAAATCTTGTCGGCCCACATCAGGGCGGTGATGGTCTTGGCGTCGGTCAATTCACCGTCCTGCACAGATTGCAGCGCGTCGGCCAGGGACAGTTCGATCACTTCCAGGTGCTCGCCGTGGTCCAGTTGATGGCCGACATAGGTCAGGCCGTGGGCGAGGAAGATTTCGATGCGCTCGTTGGAATAGCCAATACAGGGATGCATGGTGCCCAGGTGCTTCCAGACCTTGGCCTTGTAGCCGGTCTCCTCACGCAATTCGCGCTTGGCGGTGTCCAGCGGATGTTCGGAAGGATCGATCTTGCCGGCAGGCAGTTCGAGGAAGATGCGGTGCAGCGGGTAGCGGAACTGGCGCTCGAACAGCAGTTTGCCGTTGTCCAAAGCGGCGATCACCACCACCGCGCCGGGATGGGCGATCCATTCGCGGATCGATTCGTGGCCGTCCGGCATGCGCACCCGGTCGCGATGGACCTTGAGCAGCACCCCTTCGAAGACGCTCTCGCTCGACAGCTCGGTCTCGATCAGGTCTTCGTCTTTCATTGGCTCAGCCCTTGTGGCGCGGCCACAGGTAGCGGATGACGAAGCCCGGATAGGCGAGGACGATGAACAGGCACAGGGTGGTGGCGTAGAACTCCCAGTGCTGCGGATAGACGCCGCCATGGGCACGGGACTCCATCAGGGCGGCGATGCCGCCGACGATGAAGTAGGCCAAAAGGACTTCGAGGAGGCGCCAGGCCAGACCCTTTTCGCCGGCCCGGGGGGGCAGGACGAAAAGGATGCGGCGGCTGAAGAACGGCAGGTTGGCCCCGACCAATGCCAGCAGCAGGACCAGGGCTTGTGCCGCCGTCATCGGAGCCTAAAGCTTAGAGGCTACGCGACAGGGCGAACTGGCAGAGGCCGATGACGGTCTGCGGGAACAGGCCGAGCAGCGCCACCGCCAGGGTGTTGAGCGACAGCAGCGCACGCACGTCGAAGCTGGCCTGGATCGGCGCGGTATCGATCGGAGCGTCGAAGTACATCAGCTTGACCACGCGCAGATAGTAGAAGGCGCCGATCAGGGACAGCATCACCGCGAACACGGCAATGGAGATATGACCCGTGGCGACGACAATCGCCAGCACCGAGAACTTGGCGAAGAAGCCGATGAAGAACGGGATGCCGGCCATGGAGAACATCACCACCAGCATCATCAGAGCGAACCAGGGGCTGCGCTTGTTGAGGCCCTTGAAGTCTTCCAGGTTCTCGGCTTCGAAGCCCTTGCGCGACAGCAGCAGGATCATGCCGAAGGAGGCCAGGGACATCATCACGTAGGCCACGGTGTAGTACATGGCAGTGGTGTAGGCGGCGAAGGCCGGGCCGCGGTTGTCGCCAACCACGCCGCTCATCATCGCCAGCATCATGAAGCCCATGTGCGAGATGGCGGAGTAGGCCAGCATACGCTTGAGGTTGGTCTGGGCGATGGCGGCCAGGTTGCCCAGGGCGATGGACAGCACCGCCATGATCATGATCATCGACTGCCATTGCAGGGCCAGGTCGAACAGACCGTACACCAACAAGCGCATCACCATGGCGAAGGCGGCCAGCTTGGGGGCGGAGCCGAGGAACAGGGTGATCGCGGTGGGGGCGCCGTGATAGACGTCGGGAATCCACATGTGGAAGGGCACGGCGCCGAGCTTGAAGGCGATACCCGCCACCAGGAACACCAGGCCGAACACCAGCACGGTCTTGTTGGCCGCACCGTGGTACAGCACCTGGGCGACACCGCCGATTTCCAGGGTGCCGGTGGCGCCATAGATCATCGACATGCCGTAGAGCAGCAGGCCGGAAGCCAGGGCGCCGAGGACGAAGTACTTCATCGCGGCTTCGGTACAGCGCGGCGAATCGCGGTCGATGGCGACCAGGGCGTACATCGACAGGGACAGCAGTTCGACGCCCAGATACATGGTCAGCAGGTGGGCGGCGGAGATCATCACCATCATGCCCAGCGTGGCGAACAGCACCAGCAGGTAGTACTCGCCCTTGTCCAGGCCGCGGGCGGCCAGGTAATCGCGGCTGTAGATGACGACGAAGATCACGGCCAGGTAGGTGAACAGCTTCAGCATGTCCGCCAGGGCATCGTCCACGAACATGTTGCTGAAGGTCAGCACGGTCTGTTCGGTGAAGGTGCCGACGGTGATGCCGGCGCAGGCCACCAGGGTGGCGACGGTCAGCAGCGGCATCAGCCAGCGGCGCGCCTCCTTGGCGAACAGGTCCACCAGGAGCACCACACAGGCCATGACCAGCAGGAAGATTTCCGCCGAGGCGGGGAACAGGTCGGGGGCGACGAAGTTATTGAGCATATCGTTCTCGCGCCGTTACATCAGCTTGCTGGTGGCAACGTGCTTGAGCAGGTTGTCCACCGAGGCATGCATCACGTCGGTAAAGGGGAAGGGATAGAGACCCATGGCGAGCACGGCGATGGCCAGCACGCCGAGGACCAGGAATTCGCGGTTGTTGATGTCCTGCATTTCCGCCACATGGTGGTTGGTGACGCTGCCGAAGGCGACGCGCTTGTACATCCACAGGGTGTAGGCGGCGCCGACGATCAAGGTGGTGGCGGCAACGAAGCCGGTCCAGAAGTTGAACTTGACCGCACCGAGCACCACCATGAACTCGCCGACGAAACCGGAGGTGGCCGGCAGGCCGGAGTTGGCCATGGCGAACAGCAGGAACAGGGCGGCGAACTTCGGCATGGTGTTCACCACGCCACCGTAATCGGCGATCTGGCGGCTATGCACCCGGTCGTACATGACGCCGATGCAAAGGAACATCGCGCCGGAGACGAAGCCGTGGGACAGCATCTGCACCAGGGCGCCTTCGACGCCGAGCTGGTTGAAGATGAAGAAACCCAGGGTGACGAAGCCCATGTGGGAAATCGAGGAGTAGGCCACCAGCTTCTTCATGTCGGACTGGACCAGGGCGACAAAGCCGATGTACACCACCGCGGTCAGCGACAGGCCGATCATCATCGGCGCCAGGGCGTGGCTGGCGTCAGGCACGATGGGCAGGGAGAACCGCAGGAAACCGTAGGCGCCGAGCTTCAGGGCAATTGCTGCCAGCACCACGGAACCGCCAGTAGGCGCCTCGACGTGGGCGTCCGGCAACCAGGTGTGCACCGGCCACATCGGCACCTTGACGGCGAAGGACAGCAGGAAGGCGATGAAGATCAGCTTCTGCACGTTCATGTCGAGGGGCAGTTGATGCCAGTCGAGGATGTTGAAGCTGCCGGAGGCGGCGAACAGGTAGATGAAGGCCACCAGCATCAGCAGGGAGCCGAGCAGCGTGTAGAGGAAGAACTTGAGCGCCGCATACACCCGGTTCGGCCCGCCCCAGACGCCGATGATCAGGTACATCGGGATCAGGCTGGCTTCGAAGAAGGTATAGAACAGCACCGCGTCGAGGGCGCAGAAGATGCCGTTCATCAGACCGGACATGATCAGGAAGGCGCCCATGTACTGGCCCTGCTTGTCCTCGATCACTTCCCAACCGGCCAGCACCACCATGATGGTGATGAAGCTGTTGAGCAGGATAAAGGGCATTGCGATGCCGTCCACGCCCAGCAGATATTGGACGCGGAAGGGGGCGATCCAGGGGGCTTGCTCGACGAACTGCATGCCGGCTTGCTTGGCGTCGAAACCGGACCACAGGGGGATGGTGACCAGGAACCCGGCCACGGCAACTACCAGGGCAAGCCAGCGGGCCGCCTCACGGCGCTCCGAACCAACGGCGAAAACCAGTAGTGCGCCGAGGATGGGGACCCAGACGGACAGACTCAGCAGGTGGGAACTCATCGCTTAACTTCTTCCTCAGGCGCGGTTGAACCACAGCGTCAGCAACACAAAGACGCCGATGATCATGGAAAAGGCATATTGGTAGATATGGCCCGACTGGAACAGTCGCACCAGGCCGGCGAACCAGCCCACAGCTTGGGCCGAACCGTTGACCATGACGCCGTCGATGACGCCCTGGTCGCCGGCCTTCCACAGACCGCGACCGAGCAGGCGGGCGCCGGCGGCGAAGAACACTTCGTTGAACTTGTCGAAGTAGTACTTGTTGTCGAACAGCACGTAGATCGGCTTGAAGGTGCGGGCGATGGCGACGGGAATTTCCGGCTTCTTCAGGTAGAAGAACCAGGACAGGCCGACACCGGACATCGCCAGGATGAAGGGCAGCGAAGTGAAGCCGTGGATCGCCATGGCGACGGCGCCGTGAAACTCGTGGGCCAGTTCTTCCATCGCCGGGTGATGCTCGGCGTTGATCTGGATCGCATCGCCGAACCACTCGCCGAACAACATCGGTTCGATGGTCAGGAAGCCGATGACGACCGAGGGGATGGCCAGCAGCACCAGGGGCAGCGTCACCACCCAGGGAGACTCATGGGGCTTCTCGCCGGGGGCCAGGCCATGGTGGTGGTCGGCGCTGACTTCTTCGTCGTCATGGTCACCTTCGTGGTCATGATGCTCATGGCCGAAGTTTTCCGGGCCGTGGAAAACGCGGAAGTACATGCGGAAGGAGTAGAAGGCGGTGATGAAGACGCCGGCGATCACGCAGAAGTAGGCATAGCTGGCGCCGGGCAGATGGGAAGCCTGCACCGCTTCAATGATCGAATCCTTCGAGTAGAAACCGGAGAAGAAGGGGAAGCCGATCAGAGCCAGGGAACCCAGCAGCGAGGTGAACCAGGTGATCGGCATGTACTTGCGCAGGCCGCCCATGTTGCGCATGTCCTGGTCGTGGTGCATGCCCATGATCACCGAGCCGGCGCCGAGGAACAGCAGGGCCTTGAAGAAGGCGTGGGTCATCAGGTGGAACACGGCCACGGAGTAAGCGGACACGCCCAGGGCGACGGTCATGTAGCCTAGCTGGGAGAGGGTCGAGTAGGCCACAACGCGCTTGATGTCGTTCTGGATCAGGCCGAGGAAGCCCATGAACAGCGCGGTGGTGGCGCCGATCACCAGGACGAAGGACAACGCGGTGTCGGACAGTTCGAACAGCGGCGACATCCGGGTGACCATGAAGATGCCGGCGGTCACCATGGTGGCGGCGTGGATCAGCGCCGAGATCGGGGTCGGGCCTTCCATCGAGTCAGGCAGCCAGACGTGCAGCGGCACTTGCGCCGACTTGCCCATGGCGCCGATGAACAGGCAGATGCAGATCACGGTGATCAGCGACCAGGGGGCGCCGGTCAAGTTGATGCTGAGGCCGGCCAGCTCTTCCTTGTGGGCGAACACCTGAGCGTAGTCCAGGCTGCCGGCGTAGGCGGCGATCAGGCCGATGCCCAGCAGGAAGCCGAAGTCGCCGACGCGGTTGACCAGGAAGGCCTTGAGGTTGGCGTAGATCGCCGTCGGCCGGGTGTACCAGAAGCCGATCAGCAGGTAGGAGACTAGGCCCACCGCTTCCCAGCCGAAGAATAGCTGGACGAAGTTGTTGCTCATGACGAGCATCAGCATCGAAAAGGTAAACAGCGAGATGTAGCTGAAGAAGCGCTGATAGCCGGGGTCTTCGTGCATGTAGCCGATGGTGTAGATATGCACCATCAGGGAGACGAAAGTGACCACCAGCATCATCATCACGGTCAGCTTGTCGATCAGGAAGCCGACCTGCAGGGTCAGGCCGCCGGATTCGAGCCAGGTGTAGACCGGGCCGTTGTAGGTGTGGCCGGCCTGGACGTCGTTGAAGATGATCAGCGACAGGACGAAGGCCACGGCCACGCCGAGGATGGTGACGGTATGGGCGCCGGCACGGCCGATGGCCTTGCCGAAGAGACCCGCCAGGATGGCGCCGAAGAGGGGCGCCAGGGGCACGAGCAGATAAGTCGTTTGCATGTCCATCGTGTATCAGCCCTTGAGACTGTCCAGGTCTTCCACGTTGATCGTGGAAAGGTTGCGGAACAGCACGACCAGGATGGCGAGACCGATCGCCGACTCGGCGGCCGCCACCGTGAGGATGAAGAAAACGAAGACCTGCCCGGCGATGTCGTGCAGGTAGTGCGAGAAGGCGACGAAATTCATATTCACCGCCAGCAGCATCAATTCGATGGCCATCAGCAGCACGATCAGGTTCTTCCGGTTGAGGAAGATACCGACGATGCTGACGGCAAACAGAATCGCGCCGAGGATCAGGTAATGCGACAGGGCAAGCGGTTGCGCGAACATTATTGGTTCTCCCCGGCCGCTTCGGTTTCGGCGGCCATCTTGACGATGCGCAGGCGATCTTCCCGCTTGACCACCAGCGCTTCGCTGGGGTTGATGGCCTTGTTTCCCGTGCGCTTGCGGTAAGTCAGCAGCACGGCAGCGATGATGCCCACCAGCAGGATCACGGAAGCCAATTCGAAGGGATAGACGTAATCGGTGAAGAGCGCGCGGCCCAGGTCCTTGGTGTTGGAGTAGCCGGCCACGGCGGCGGGTTCGGGCAACGCATCGAGGCCGAAGTAGCGGCCGCCGAGCACCATCGCCATCTCGCCGGCCATCAGCGCGCCGATTGCGGCGCCGAAGGGCAGGTGGCTCCAGAAACCCTTGCGCAGCGACTCGATGTTGATATCCAGCATCATCACCACGAACAGGAACAGCACCATCACCGCGCCGACATACACCACCATCAGGGCGATGGCGAGGAACTCGGCCTGCAACAGGAACCACAGGCCGGCGGCGTTGAAGAAGGCCAGCACCAGGAACAGCACGGCATGCACCGGGTTGCGGGCGGTGATCACGCGCAGCGCTGCGAGCAACAGCAGCGCCGAGAACACATAGAACAGAACGGTCTTGAATTCCATCTTGGCTTACCGGAACTTGGCGTCCGCTTCCCGGTCGGCGGCGATCTGGGACTCGTAACGATCGCCGTTGGCCAGCAGCATCTGCTTGGTGTAGTAGAGGTCGCCGCGCGTTTCGCCGTGATATTCGAAGACACGGGTTTCGACGATGGCGTCCACCGGGCAGGCCTCTTCGCAGAAGCCGCAGAAAATGCACTTGGTCAGATCGATGTCGTAGCGCGTGGTGCGGCGGCTGCCGTCATCGCGCTGGGCCGACTCGATGGTGATCGCCATCGCCGGGCAGACCGCCTCGCACAGCTTGCAGGCGATGCAGCGTTCCTCGCCGTTGGGATAACGGCGCAGGGCGTGCAGGCCGCGGAAGCGATTCGACTGCGGGGTCTTCTCTTCCGGGTAGATGACGGTGATCTTGCGGGCGAACAGGTAGCGGCCGGTGATGGCCATGCCCTTGACCAGTTCCTTGAGGAACAGGCTGCCGATGAAGTCTCGAGCTCCCATGGCTTGTTCCTTATTTCCAGATAGTGAGGGGCGACATCATCCAGATGCCGATGACCGGGATCCACAGCAGGCACAGAGGCACAAACACCTTCCAGCCCAGACGCATGATCTGGTCGTAGCGATAACGCGGGAAGGTGGCGCGGAGCCAGAGGAAGAAGAACAGGATCGCGGCGATCTTCGCAGCCAGCCAGCCGAAGCCGTCGGGCAGGAAACCCACCGGGGACAGCCAGCCGCCGAGGAAGAAGATCGAGGTCATGGCGGAGACCAGGATCATGTTGGCGTACTCGCCGAGGAAGAACAGGGCGAAGGTCATGCCGGAGTATTCGACCATGTGGCCGGCGACGATTTCGGATTCGCCTTCGACCACGTCGAAGGGGGCGCGATTGGTTTCGGCCACGCCGGAAATCAGATACACCATGAACATCGGCAACAGCGGCAGCCAGTTCCAGGAGAGGAAACCGGCGCCCATGTCATGGAAGATGCCGGCGTTTTGGCCGGTGACGATGGCAGTCAGGTTGAGGCTGTTGGACACCATCAGCACACAGATCAGAGCCAGGCCCATGCAGACTTCGTAGGACACCATCTGCGCCGCAGCGCGCATGGCGCCGAGGAAAGGGTACTTGGAGTTGGAGGCCCAGCCGGCGATGATCACGCCATAGACGCCGAAGGAAGTGATCGCCAGGGCCATCAGCACGCCGGCGTCGATGTTGGCCAGCACCCAGCCGTCGAAGAAGGGCACGATCGCCCAGGCCGCCAGGGCCGGCGCCATGGCCAGCACCGGACCCGCCAGGAAGAGGAACTTGTCGGCCCGCTCCGGCATGATGATCTCTTTGAAGATCAGCTTGACGCCGTCGGCGATCGGTTGGAACAGGCCCATCGGACCGACCCGGTTGGGGCCGACGCGGACATGCATCCAGGCCAGAATCTTGCGCTCGGCCAGGGTCAGGTAGGCGACGCAGCCGAGCAGCGGGGCGAGGATGCCGACGATCTTGGCCAGGGTCCAGACCAACGGCCAGATCGGGCCGAAGAACGCCTGGGCGGGTTGCAGGATGGCGTCCATCAAGCTTTCTCCACGGCAAGGGCGGCGAACATGCCGCCCAGATCAACAGTACTGGCGTGGGCCGCGGCGACGCGGACGCAGCCATTGGGCACGCGCTCGTCGAGGGCGGCGGCGAGGCGGGCACTGCCCTCCCCGGCCTTGACCAGGATGTTCGCGCCGTCGGCCAGGCCCAGCTTCGCCAGGGTGCCGCCGTTCATCCGCGCGGTCGGGGCCGCGGCATCTTCGGTGGCTTGCAGGCTGGGGGCGCGGCGGCTGAGGCCGTCGGCGAAATACAGCGGTACGTCGGCGACGCGTTCCAGGGCGCCGTTGGCGGCAGCGGACAGGTCGGCGCTGACGCCGGCCAGGCCGTTGTCGAGGCCGCTGACGAATCCGGGCTTGCCGCCCAGGGCTTCGTCACGGACTTCTTCGCTGCTGTTGTAGTCGAAACCGGCGGCCTCCAGCAGATTGCCGAGGACGCGCAGCACCTTCCAGGCCGGGCGGGCTTCGCCGGCCGGCTTGGTGACTGCGTAGAAGGATTGGACACGGCCTTCGGTGCTGACGAAGGTGCCGGAGGTTTCGCTGAAGGGCGAGACCGGCAGCAGCACGTCGGCGTATTCGAGGGCGGCGGCGGACTTGAAGGGGCTCATCACCACCACGGTCTTGGCTTGCTTCAGGGCCGCCAGGGCCTGGCGGCCGTCGGCGCAATCCAGCTCAGGCTCGACGCCCAGCAGGATGTAGGCCTTGCGCGGTTCGCTCAGCAGGCGCCCGGCATTGCGGCCATTGCCCTGGGGCAGGGCCTTGGCGACATAACCGCCGACGCTGTTGGCAGCCTCGCCGAGGATGCCGACGCGGGCGCCGGTGATCTCGGCCAGTTGCTGGGCCAGGGCCTGCAGGCTGGCGGCCTTGGGATGCTGTTGCGCGAAGTTGCCCAGCAGCACGGCGCCGTTGCGGCCGGAGAGCAGGCTGTCGGCGATCTGCTTGGCATCGTCGGAGACCTGCACGGAAGCCAGCGCGGCATCGACGGCGACACCCTTGGCTTCGGCGGCGGCCTTCACCACCTGGGCCAGCATGGCCGGCAGTTGCGAGGGGGCAACGATGGCCTGGGCGGCGCGCTTGAACAGCAGGTGTTCGTCGGCGCTATGGATGACGCTGATCTTGGTGCCGCGCTTGGCGGCCTGGCGCAGGCGCTGGGCCAGCAACGGGTGATCCTTGCGCAGGAAGGAACCGACTACCAGCACGCGATCCAACTTGTTCAGTTCGGCGACCTTCATGCCCAGCCAGGGGGCACCCTTGCGCTTGCCGTCGGCGGAGAAGTCGCTCTGGCGCAGACGGAAGTCGATGTTGTCGCTGCCGATACTGCGCATCAACTTAGCCGCAAGGTATTGCTCTTCGAGGGTGGCGTTGGGGCTGACCAGGGCGCCGATGGCGTCGGCGTCGTCAGTCTTGGCGATGTCGCGCAGGGCGTGGGAGACGTAGTCCAGCACGCCGCTCCATTCGGTTTCCTTCCACTCGCCGCCTTGCTTGACCATTGGCTTCAGCAGGCGCTCAGGGGAATTCAGGCCTTCATAGGAGAAGCGGTCGCGGTCCGACAGCCAGCATTCGTTGACTTCGTCATTCTCCAGCGGCAGCACGCGCATCACCTTGTCGTGCTTGGTCTGCACGATCAGGTTGCTACCCAGGCTGTCATGGGGCGCCACCGACTTGCGGCGCGACAGTTCCCAGGTACGGGCGGAGAAGCGGAAGGGCTTGGAGGTCAGCGCGCCGACCGGGCAAAGGTCGATGATGTTGCCCGACAGTTCGGTGGTGACGGTGGTCTCGACGAAGGGCATGATTTCCGCGCGGTCGCCGCGGAAGGCCTGGCCGAGTTCCATGAAACCGGCGATTTCCTGGGTGAAGCGGACGCAACGGGTGCAGTTGATGCACCGGGTCATGTCGGTGGACACCAGGGGGCCGAGGTCCTTGTTCGGCACCACGCGCTTTTCTTCCTGGTAGCGCGCTTCGCTGCCGCCGTAGCCGACGGCGATGTCCTGCAACTGGCACTCGCCGCCCTGGTCGCAGATCGGGCAATCCAGCGGGTGGTTGATCAGGAGGAACTCCATCACACCCTTTTGCGCATTCAGGGCCAGCTTCGAATGGGTGAACACCTTCATGCCGTTGGTCACCGGCGTGGCGCAGGCGGGCATCGGCTTGGGTGCCTTTTCCACTTCCACCAGGCACATCCGGCAGTTGGCCGCGATGGACAGCTTCTTGTGGTAGCAGAAGTGAGGAATGTAAGTGCCGGCCCGGTGGGCGGCCTCAATGATGGTGCTGCCGTCTTCTACTTGCAGCGCTTTGCCGTCGATTTCGATTTCTAGCATGACGGGGCCGTGTTAAACGCGGTGGAAGGAGCTGCCGGCCCACTGGACATCAGGGGGAACCAGGCATTGCTTGTGTTCGATGTGGTACTCGAACTCGGAGCGGAAGTGTTTGACGAAGCTGTTCACCGGCAGCGAGGCGGCATCGCCCAGGGCGCAGATGGTGCGGCCCATGATGTTCGGCGTGATCGACAGCAGCAGGTCCAGATCCTCGGGGCGGCCTTCACCGTGCTCGATGCGATGGATGATCTTGTACATCCAGCCGGTGCCTTCGCGGCAGGGGGTGCATTGGCCGCAGGACTCTTCCCAGTAGAAGAAGGACAGACGCTCCAAAGCCTTGACCATGCAGACCGTCTCGTCCATCACGATCACCGCGCCGGAGCCCAGCATCGAGCCGGCCTTGGCGATGGAGTCGTAATCGAGGGTGCAGTCCATGATCACGTCGGCGGGCAGTACCGGGGCCGAGGAGCCGCCGGGAATCACCGCCTTCAACTTGCGGCCGCCGCGCATGCCGCCGGCCATTTCCAGCAGCTTGGCGAAGGGCGTGCCCATCGGCACTTCATAGTTGCCGGGCTTGTTCACGTGGCCGGAGACGGAGAACAGCTTGGTGCCACCGTTGTTCGGCTTGCCCAGGTTCAGGTAGTTCTCGCCGCCCATGCGCAGCAGGAAGGGCACTGCGGCAAAGGTCTCAGTGTTGTTGATGGTGGTCGGCCGGCCGTAGAGGCCGAAGCTCGCCGGGAACGGCGGCTTGAAGCGGGGCTGGCCCTTCTTGCCTTCGATGGACTCGAGCAGGCCGGTTTCTTCGCCGCAGATGTAGGCGCCGTAACCATGGTGGCCGAACAAGTCGAAGTCGAAGCCGGAACCATGCAGGTTCTTGCCAAGGAAACCGGCGGCGCGGGCCTCGTCCAGAGCTTGCTCGAAGCGCTGGTAGATCTCGAAGACTTCACCGTGGATGTAGTTGTAGCCGCGGGTGGCGCCCATCGCGTAACCGGCGATGATCATGCCTTCGATCACGGAATGGGGATCGAAGCGCAGCAGGTCGCGGTCCTTGAAGGTGCCCGGCTCGCCTTCGTCGGAGTTGCAGACGACGTACTTGTCGCCGGGAATGCCCTTAGGCATGAAGCTCCACTTCAGGCCGGTGGGGAAACCCGCACCGCCGCGACCGCGCAACGCCGAGGCCTTGACCTGGGCGATGACGTCTTCCGGCTTGGTCTTTTCGGTGAGGATTTTCTTCAGGACTTCATAGCCGCCGCGGGCCTGGTATTCCTTGATGCCCCAGCCGGCGTCGCCCTTGCCCCAACCGGCGGTAAGGAGCGGATTGATGGCTTCGATCAGCGCCATTACTTGGCCTCCGACAGGAGTTGGTCGATCGCCTCGGGATTCATGAACGAACGCATATGGATGTTGTTCACGATCATCACCGGCGCGTCACCACAGGCCCCCATGCATTCGCCCTCTTTCAGGGTGAACTTGCCGTCCGGCGTGGTCTCGTTGAAATCGATGCCCAGCTTTTCCTTCAGGTACTCGGCGGCATGGACACCGCCGGACAGGGCGCAGGGCAGATTGGTGCAGACGGTCAGCTTGTACTTGCCGACCGGCTCCAGGTTGTACATGTTGTAGAAGCTGGCGACCTCGAAGGCGGCCATCGGCGCCATATCGAGGTAGCGGGCGACGAAATCGATCAGGTCCTTCGGCAGCCAGCCCTTTTCTTCCTGGGCGATGTGCAGCGCGGCCATGACGGCGGACTGCTTCTGCTCGGCGGGGTACTTGGCGACCTCGCGGTCGATCTTGGAGAGGGATTCTTGGCTCAGCATCTTATCGGTCAATCTCGCCGAACACGACGTCCATGGTGCCGATCAGGGTCACGGCATCCGCAATCATGTGGCCCTTGCCCATTTCATCCAGAGCAGCCAGATGGGCAAAGCCGGGAGCGCGCAACTTCATCCGGTAAGGCTTGTTGGCGCCGTCGGAAATCAGGTACACGCCGAACTCGCCCTTGGGATGCTCGACGGCGGCATAGGCCTCGCCGGGCGGCACGTGAATACCTTCGGAGAAGAGCTTGAAGTGGTGGATCAGCTCTTCCATGTTGCTCTTCATGCTTTCCCGCGACGGCGGCGCAACCTTGTGGTTGTCGCTGATCACCGGACCGGGGTTGGCGCGCAGCCATTCGATGCACTGCTTCATGATGCGCACCGACTGGCGCATTTCCTCGACGCGCACCAGATAACGGTCGTAGGAGTCGCCATTGACGCCCACCGGGATATCGAAATCCAGGCGGTCGTAAACTTCATAGGGCTGCTTCTTGCGCAGGTCCCACTCGATGCCGGAGCCGCGCAGCATGGCGCCGGTGAAGCCGAGCTGCAGGGCGCGCTCGGGGGTGACCACGCCGACGCCGACGGTCCGCTGCTTCCAGATGCGATTGTCGGTTAGCAGCTCTTCGTACTCGTCGATGTACTTGGGGAAACGCTGGCAGAAGTCGTCGAGGAAATCCAACAGCGATCCGGAGCGGGCTTCGTTGAGTTCCTTGACGGTCTGGGTGTTCTTGAACTTGCTCGCCTCGTACTTCGGCATGCGGTCCGGCAGGTCGCGATAGACGCCACCCGGACGGTAGTAGGCGGCATGCATACGGGCGCCGGAGACGGCCTCGTAGGCATCCATCAGGTCTTCGCGATCGCGGAAGGCGTAGAGACAGACCGCCATCGCGCCGATGTCCAGGGCGTGACAGCCGACCCATAGCTGATGGTTCAGCAGGCGGGTGATTTCGTCGAACAGGACGCGGATGTACTGGGCGCGCAGCGGCACTTCAAGGCCGAGCATCTTCTCGATGGCCATGCAATACGCATGCTCGTTGCTCATCATCGAGACGTAGTCCAGGCGGTCCATATAGGGCACGGACTGGATCCAGGTGCGGGTCTCGGCCAGCTTTTCGGTGGCGCGGTGGAGCAGGCCGATATGCGGGTCGGCGCGGACGATGACTTCGCCGTCCAGCTCCAGCACCAGGCGCAGCACGCCGTGGGCGGCCGGATGCTGAGGGCCGAAGTTCAGGGTGTAGTTACGAATTTCAGCCACGACGGCCAACCTCCCCATACTTGTCTTCGCGCACGATGCGCGGCGTCACTTCGCGCGGCTCGATGGTCACGGGTTGATAGACGACCCGCTTCTGCTCGGGGTCGTAGCGCATCTCGACATAACCGGAAATCGGGAAATCCTTGCGGAAGGGATGGCCGACGAAGCCGTAATCGGTGAGGATGCGGCGCAGGTCGGCGTGGCCTTCGTAGTGGATGCCGTAAAGGTCGAAGGACTCGCGCTCGAACCAATTGGCGCTGTTCCAAATCTCGGTAACCGAGGGGATCAGCGGGAAGGATGCGTCGGCGGCGAAGGTGCGCAGACGCAGGCGCACATTGTTGGCCACCGAGGTCAGGTGGGCCACCGACGCGTAGCGCTTGCCCTCCCAGCCAGTGTAGGCGGAGTAATCAACGCCACACAGGTCGATCAATTGTTCGAAACGCAGATCGGGATGATCGCGCA
>DATDMT010000092.1:0-2471 GCA_036518635.1 Rhodocyclaceae bacterium
CCGCCAGGTTTTCATCCACGGCACGAAAGAATTTGCGCAACTCCGGCGACAAATGGGGTTGCGCCGGCACCCCCAGATACAGCACGTGATCCGGTGGACCGCTCCCCGTCAACGTCACCGGGCTCGCCGTCATGTCGATACGCCGTCCGTTGCTGTGGGCTTCCCAATAGGATGGCGATAGGGAATTGAGTACTCGCGCACTGCGGCAACCGGTACCGGCTTCGGCGCACATGCCGACACAACAGGGGCGCCCCGGCTCCAGGCCAAATTGGGCGCGGGCGGCGAAGTTGGCGTAACGCAGGGTGCCGACCACATCGGCCACCGCCACCGGCAGATTGATGCAATCCATCAGGCGGCCGAGCCAGGCAGGAGGAGGCTCCTGAGATATGTCGCCCTCCTCTTCCATCGGACTCAGGGCGAAGGCAATGCCCAAAGACTCCTCGCTGCCGACATTGCGCACGATTTGCGCATTTGCCCGCAAAGGACAGCGCACCCCGCCCAAACGACGGGCGGGCAATAGCGCATCCTTCAATTGGGAGCTGCGATCCAGCGCCTCACGCACGCCATTCATCGTCGACGACGACAGGCTGAGCACCGAACCAAGCCCGAAACCCACGGCCCGCGCCCGAGGCCAACCGAGCAGCGCTTCCGCCGCGGCCGGCCAGCTAACGACGCGGAACTGCAGGTCGGTAGTGACCAGCGCCTCGCGGGACAGATCGGCCAAAGCCACGCCCCACGACCCAAGGCGCGCCACATCGACGTCTTCCCGAGGAATGGTCAAAGTCGTCCCCACGCCGGATTGCCCGCAGTACCCGCGATGAGTTGACGCCGCCCCTGCTGATTGATGCCTTTGTCCACCGGGAAATTGTAGCGCGATGACCCGGACGACTTTCGGGGTTATTGCCCTCAGGTATCAGTACTTACCCTTATGCCGCACCGCAACATTCGACGTTAGCATCGGCAGCTTGGAAAAAAGGCCTGGCCGAAAGGCAGAGGAAGACCGATATAGCACCGCAAAAACATTGGGTAGAGCGATGAACGAGCAGATCAACCCGCTTATGCATGGCATGCCAGCCACCATGGAGCCCAGGCTGAGCATCCTCGCCGAGGCCATGGAGAGTCTTCCCTACGCGGTGGCGATTGCCGACGCCCGGCAGACGGATGCGCCCATCGTCTATGCCAATGCTGCATTCAGCACGCTCACCGGCTACCCCCGCGACGAGCTGCTGGGGCGCAACTGCCGCCTGCTGCAAGGCCCGTGCAGCGACCGAACCAAGGTCGCAGAGTTGCGCACGGCGGTGGCCCTGGGTCGCGAAGGCCAAATCACGCTGCTGAACTACCGCAAGGACGGCACCCTCTTCTGGAATCGGGTGCGCATCAAGCCGCTGCGCGATTCCACCGGTCAACTGACGCATTACGTCAGTACCCACAGCGACATAGCGTCCGACGCAGCGGATCACGACGCCGCGACGAGAAAAAGTCCCTTGCTGACCAAGTTCGCAGTGCAGTTGCCCGGCGCCTTGTTCACCCTGGAGCAAAAGACCGATGGGCAAATCGACTGTCGCTTCATCGGCGCTCAGGCCCATGCCATCCTCGGCCAAAGCCCGCTCGGGCCGAATGGATGCGAGCCCTTGCGCGCTGCCTTGGGCGAAGCCGAACACAGTCGCCTGTTATCCACGCTCGCCAGTTCGGCCAGGGACATGAGCCCCTGGCGCCAGGAATTCCGTATCCAATCCCACGAGCCTGAACCGCACTGGCTGGAGATCAACGCCACCCCGGAATCCATAGGCGACGGCAACATAGTCTGGTACGGCTACCTGTCGGACATCACCGCGCGCAAGCGCCTGGAAAACGAGCTACGACTCGCCGCCAGTGTTTTCGACAACGCCCAGGGCGCCGTGGTGATTACCGATGCGAACGGAATCGTCTTGGAGGTGAATCCGATTTTCTCGGAAGTCACCGGCTACAGCCGCGACGAAATCGTCGGCCGCACACCGGCCCTGCTCAATTCGGGACGGCACTCGCCGAGTTTCTACCGCGAAATGTGGCAGGCCCTGCAGCAAGCCGGCTACTGGCGCGGCGAAATCTGGAACAAGCGCAAGGATGGCGAGCTCTACGCCGAGCTGCTGACCATCACCGGCGTCCGCGATAGCGCCGGGCAGATCAGCCACTACGTCGGCACTTTCACCGACGTCACCTTGCTCCGCGAACATCAATCGCGCCTGCGTGACCTGGCCTATCACGACCCGCTGACCCACCTGCCGAACCGCACCCTGCTCCAGGATCGCATCTCCCAGGCCCTGGCCAGCGCCAGCCGCAGCGGAAGACGTCTGGCCGTCTGTTATCTGGACCTGGACAATTTCAAGCCGATCAACGACGCCCTCGGCCATGCCTGTGGCGACCAGCTATTGATCCAGGTCGCCGCACGCCTGCAAGGCTCCCTGCGCGAAGGGGATACGGTGGCCCGGCTT
>DATDMT010000093.1:0-7333 GCA_036518635.1 Rhodocyclaceae bacterium
GCACTGGTAGGTGTCCTGCAGCCACTTGAGAATTACCGAGGTGTCCAGACCGCCGGAGTAGGCCAGGACGACTTTCTTGACGTCGCTCATCTTGTTTCCCGTTCGTTAAACCCTGCCCAGGAGCAGGTATTCCATCAAAGCTTTTTGTACGTGCAGCCGATTCTCGGCCTCTTCCCAAACTACGGACTGGGGGCCGTCGATCACCTCGGCACTGACCTCTTCACCGCGATGGGCGGGCAGGCAGTGCATGAACTGGGCGTGGGGGGCGGCGACCTTCATCATGTCGCCATCCACCTGCCAGTCGGCGAAGTCCTTCATCCGTTCCTCGTTCTCGGCTTCGAAGCCCATCGAGGTCCATACGTCGGTAGTGACGATGTCGGCGCCGCGGGCGGCCTCCATCGGATCGGCGAACTGCTCAAAGTGGTCGGTGCCGTAGAGATTGGCGCGCTCGGCTTCGACCTCATAGCCGGGCGGGGTGGACACGTGTACGTTGAAATCCAGCACTTCCGCCGCCTGCAGCCAGGTGTTGCAAACGTTGTTGGAGTCGCCGATCCAGGCCACGGTCTTGCCCTGGATGGAACCGTGCTTCTCGATCCAGGTGTAGATGTCGGCCATGATCTGGCAGGGGTGGTATTCGTTGGTCAGGCCGTTGATCACCGGCACCCGCGAGTTGGCGGCGAAGCGCTCGATGATCTCCTGCTCGAAGGTGCGGATCATGACGATGTCGCTCATCCGCGAGATCACCTGGGCCGCGTCCTCCACCGGCTCACCGCGGCCCAGTTGGGAGTCGCGGGTGTTGAGGTAGATCGCGGAGCCGCCCAACTGCTGCATGCCGGCCTCGAAGGAGAGGCGGGTGCGGGTGCTGGCCTTTTCGAAAATCATCACCAAGGTGCGATCGGTCAAGGGCCAATACTTCTGATAGGCCTTGAACTGCTGCTTGATCCAGGTGGTGCGCTGGAACAGGTAGTCGTATTCCTCGCGGGTGAAATCGTTGAACTGCAGGTAATGCCGCGGCGCGCTCATGATCAGGCCCCCAGGAAGCTGCGGATCACCGGGACGAGGATGGCGACCAGTTCGCTGGCGTCGTCATCGCTCAGCACCAGTGGCGGCACCAGGCGGATCACCCGCTCGGCGGTGACGTTCACCAGCAGGCCCTGGGCTTGCGCCAGGGCGACGATCTCGGCGCAGGGGCGATCCAGTTCGATGCCGATCATCAGGCCGGCACCACGCACGTCCACCACGCCAGGCACGCCATCCAGGGCCGCCCGCAGGTCGGCACGCAGGCGTTCGCCGAGGGTGGTGACGCGGGCCAGCAGGCCGTCTTGTTCGATCACGTCGAGGGTGGTCAGCGCGGCGGTGCAGGCCAGCGGATTGCCACCGAAGGTGGAGCCGTGATTGCCCGGCTTGAACACGCCGGCCGCCTTGCCAGCGGCGAGGCAGGCGCCGATCGGCACACCGGAACCGAGGCCCTTGGCCAGGGCCATCACATCGGGACGGATGCCGGCGCGCTGATGGGCGAACCAACTGCCGGTGCGGGCAATGCCGCACTGGACTTCGTCCACCATGAACAGCCAGTCCTTTTCTTCGCAGATGCGCACCAGGGACTGCATGAATTCCTGGTCGGCCTCATGGATGCCGCCCTCGCCCTGCAGGGGCTCGAACAGCACGGCAACGACATTGGGATTGTGCGCGGCGACCTGTTCGATCGCCGGCAGGTCGGCGAATGGGACGCGGACGAAGCCGGAAACCAGGGGTTCAAAACCGGCTTGGACCTTGCGGTTGCCGGTGGCCGACAAAGTCGCCAGGGTGCGGCCGTGGAAGGCCTGTTCCATGACGATGATGGCGGGGGCATCGATGCCGCGCTGGTGGCCGTAGAGGCGGGCCAGCTTGATCGCAGCCTCGTTGGCTTCACAACCGGAATTGCAGAAGAACACCTCGTCCATGCCGGACAGCGCTGCCAGGCGGTCGGAAAGAATCTCCTGCTCGCGGATGCGGTAGAGATTCGAGGTGTGGATCAGCCGGCCAATCTGCTCGGCCAGGGCCTTTACCAGGCGCGGGTGGTTGTGCCCCAAGGTATTGACGGCAACACCGGCGACGGCGTCGAGATATTGCTTGCCTTGCTCATCCACAAGGCGGCAGCCTTGACCGTGGGTGAACGCCACGGGCAGGCGGCTATAAGTATTCATCAGGTGCGGCATGGAAAGCCCCATTCCTCGCTTCGAGCAGGTCGCGGATCGGGACGCCCGCGACACGAAACCGGATTGCCAAAAAGCACACGGCGGCTTGCGCCGCCGTGCTTTCAGAGGGATGAATAGTAAGTGAAAAATGGCTCTCTGTACAGGGACAAGGGGCCGCTTACCCGGTAAAACCCTTACATGCGCCTAGCCGTTTTCAATCAGAAAGGCGGGGTCGGAAAAACCACGACCGCCCTCAATCTCGGTGCCGCCATCGCGCGGCGCAAGGGCGATGCATTGCTGATCGACCTGGATCCCCAGGCGCACCTGTCTGCGATCCACAGCAACGCCCGCCACGGCGTGGAACGCAGCGTGTTCGCCTACTACCAGAACAACACGCCGCTAAGCGCCCTAGAAATTACCTGGAAGCCCATCGGCCACCTGATTCCCGCCCATCCGGAACTGGTCAAGGTGGATTCCCTGTTCGGCAAGGGCCCCAACATCCTCAACAAGCTCAACCAGGCGATCACCGAGTACGAGTCGGCGCGGCCGAACAAGAGCGTGGTGATCGACTGCTGCCCCTTCCTCGGAGTGCTGGCGCTGAACGCGGTATTTGCCGCCGACCGGGTACTGATCCCGGTATCGTCGGACTTTCTTTCCCTGCGCGGCGCGCAGCAGATCGAACATACCCTGCGGGCTTTGGAGCCGGTACTGAAGAAGCGCCTGGAACGACGCTACCTGCTGACTCGCTTCGACCGGCGGCGGAAGATGTGCTTCGAGATCCTCGAGCGCATGCGCGCCCAATTCGGCGGCGAGGTCTGCGAGACGGTGATTTCGGAAAATGTGGCGGTGGCGGAATCGCCGTCGGTAAATCGCGACATTTTCAGCCACGAACCCAACAGCCGCGGCGCCCGCGATTACCGCAATCTTCTGGATGAACTAACTGACAGCAACTTCCTGTCGATTGCCCGCATCAGCGAGTGATCATATTGAGCACTTGCTCATAGTTCGCCACCGGGGTGCGTACCGAACCGCGGTGACAGCAGCAATCCAGAATTTCGCAATCGCGATACATCTGGAGCAGCTTGCGCTTGGCGTCCATTTCGTCGCGGCCGTGAATCATGAGGTTGTCCACCACCATGCCGACGCGGGTGCGAATACGGAAAGCGTATTTGGTCAGAATTGGGGGATGCATAAAAAACCCCTTATTCGTCATTAAGATCGGCCGAGTATATGCAGTCAATTCTGAAAAGACAAGCTAGAGGCTTATATTTTCAAGACTTTATGTGCTTTTTACCCCATGCCAAGTTCATTGCACCGCACAAACAACGCCCCGTCCAAAACCGGGACAGGTGAATTCGGGTAGAATGCGCGCCATCCCAGTCTTATAAAAGACATCCACGGTAAGGTTTCTGCCGGCAGATCCCGGCAATCGCCAAACCCGCTGACGCTTGCAGAGAATACCCATGCTCTCCCCCGGCCACGACAGCTTCATCATGATCGGCATCACACTTACCGGGGACAAGTTCCGTCCCAGCGACTGGGCGGAGCGACTATGCGGCACCATGTCGGTCTTCGGTGCCGAGCGGCGGATGGCCTACTCGCCCTATGTCCAGCCGGGTTCCTACGAAGGGGAAAAATGCGTGTTCGTGGATTTGCGTATCCACGACGTCGAACCCCGGGCCTATCACTTCCTGCAGAATTTCGCCAAGGACAACCTGCTCAAGACCGTACTCTGGGAGCCCCCGGCGCGCTGAACCGCCCTGGCCACCGCCTAGCGTGGCCCGAAAAGCAAAAAGCCCGAACCATGTTCGGGCTTTTTTGTTGCCTTCGATGCAGGCCGTCGATCAGAGCGCCTTGATGGCAGCAGCCAAACGGCTCTTGTAGCGGGCAGCGGTGTTCTTGTGAACAACGCGCTTGTCGGCGATGGAGTCGATGGTGCCTTGCGACTCTTGGAAGAGGGCCTGAGCGGCGGTCTTGTCACCCGCGACGATCGCCTTCTTGACCTTCTTGATGGCGGTGCGCAGGGTGGAACGGAGGCTCATGTTGTGGGCGCGCTGCTTGATGGCCTGGCGGGCGCGCTTTCGGGCTTGGGCTGTATTGGCCATGTTTTAGGGTTCCGTGTTCCGAGATTGGAAAAGCGCGCGATTATATGGGCTTCCACCGGGCTTGGCAAGTGGTGTTTTTCGCCTACTATCCCCGCCCATGAATCTGCTCAGAGCCCTCGCCACGGTCAGCGGGATGACCCTATTGTCCCGCATTCTTGGATTTGTGCGGGATTTCGTGATTGCCCGGACCTTTGGCGCGGGGCTCGCGACCGACGCTTTCTTCGTTGCCTTCCGCCTGCCGAACCTGCTGCGCCGGCTGTTTGCCGAGGGCGCCTTTTCCCAGGCCTTCGTCCCGATCCTGGCTGAATACAAGAACCGGCGCGGCGAAGCGGAAACCAAGCGGCTGGTGGACCATGTCGCCACCGCGCTGTTTCTGGCGGTATTGGCCGTCACCGCCATCGGCATGGTGGCGACGCCGGCCATCATCTACGTCTCGGCTCCGGGCTTCAGCGGCGATGCCGAGAAGTTCGCGCTGACCGTAACGCTGACCCGGATCACCTTCCCCTACATCCTGTTCATGTCCCTGGTGGCGCTTTCCGCCGGGGTGTTGAACACCTGGAGCCGCTTCGCCCTGCCGGCCTTCACGCCGGTGATGCTGAATCTGGCGATGATAGGCGGCACCCTGCTGCTGGCCCCATTGTTCGAGCAGCCGGTGGCGGCCCTGGCTTGGAGTGTGTTTCTCGGCGGCGCCCTGCAACTGGCGATCCAGCTACCGGCCCTGGCCAGGATCGGCATGCTGCCGCGCTTCAGCCTGTTGCTGAAGGATGAGGGGGTGCGCCGCATCCTCAAGCTGATGGCGCCGGCAGTACTGGGCGTTTCCGTGTCGCAGATCTCGCTGCTGATCAACACCATCTTCGCTTCCTTCCTGCCCAGCGGCAGCGTCTCCTGGCTGTATTACGCCGACCGGCTGATGGAGTTTCCCGCCGGCCTGCTCGGTGCTGCCCTGGGCACCATCCTGCTGCCCAGTCTGTCGAAGACCCACGCCAACGCCCAGCATGGTGAATTCTCCGCCCTGCTCGACTGGGGCCTGCGCCTGACCCTGCTGCTGACCCTGCCCGCCGCCCTGGCCCTGGCGATTCTGGCGGTACCGCTGCTGGCCACCCTGTTCCAGCACGGCGCCTTTACCGCCAACGACGTGCTGCAAACCCGCGCGGCCCTGGTGGCCTACAGCGTCGGTCTGACCGGGCTGATCCTGGTCAAGGTGCTGGCCCCCGGCTTCTACGCGCGCCAAGACATCCGCACCCCGGTGAAGATCGCGCTGCTGACCCTGGCGCTGACCCAGTTGATGAACCTGGCCTTCATCGGCCCCTTCAAGCACGCCGGCCTGGCCCTCTCCATCGGTCTCGCTTCCTGCTTCAACGCCGCCCTGCTCTACCGCGGCCTGCGCCAGCGCCAGGTGTTCATGCCGGCCGCCGGCTGGGGCGTATTTCTGCTGAAGCTGCTGGCCGCCCTGGCGGTGATGGGTGCGGTGCTGGCCTGGGGCGTCGGCAGCTCGGAGAGTTGGCTGCACGGCCCCGGCATGAGCAAGGCTTTGCATCTCGGCGCCCTGGTCGCCGGCGGCGGCCTGGCCTACCTGCTGACCCTGCTGCTGCTGGGTTTCCGCCCCAAGCACTTCAGCCGCCGCGCGGCGTAATCACCAAAAGAAAACGGCGGCCGAAGCCGCCGTTTCCATATTGCGCGTTATGCCGCGGATCAGGCCACCAGGGGCACGATCAGCAGGGCAACGATGTTGATGATCTTGATCAGCGGGTTCACCGCCGGGCCGGCCGTATCCTTGTACGGATCGCCCACGGTGTCGCCGGTCACCGCAGCCTTGTGGGCCTCGGAACCCTTGCCGCCGAAGTGGCCGTCCTCGATGTACTTCTTGGCGTTGTCCCAGCAGCCGCCGCCCGTCGTCATCGAAATAGCAACGAACAGGCCGGTGACGATGGTACCCATCAGCACGCCACCCAGAGCACGGACGCCAGCGCCCGGACCCATCAGGATGTTCATGCCGAAGGCCGCCACCACCGGCACCAGCACCGGCAGCAGGGAGGGGATCATCATTTCCTTGATCGCCGCCTTGGTCAGCATGTCGACGCAGGTGCCGTATTCCGGCTTGGCCGTGCCTTCCATGATGCCGGGGATTTCCTTGAACTGGCGGCGCACTTCCACCACCACCGCACCGGCGGCGCGACCCACCGCTTCCATGCCCATCGCCGCGAACAGGTAGGGCACCATGCCGCCGATGAACAGGCCGATGATGACCGCCGGATCGGACAGATCGAAGAGGAAGTGGCTACCGGCCTTGGCAGCTTCGAGACCATGGGTGAAGTCGGCAAACAGCACCAGGGCGGCCAGGCCGGCGGAGCCGATGGCATAGCCCTTGGTCACCGCCTTGGTGGTGTTGCCCACCGCATCCAGCGGATCAGTAATGGCACGCACTTCCTTCGGCAGCTCGGCCATCTCGGCGATACCACCGGCGTTGTCGGTGATCGGGCCGTAGGCGTCGAGGGCGACCACGATACCGGCCATGGACAACATCGAGGTCGCGGCAATGGCGATGCCGTAGAGGCCACCCAGAGTGTAGGAGGCCCAGATCGCACCGCACACCGATAGCACCGGCCAGGCAGTCGCCTTCATCGACACGCCGAGGCCGGCGATGATGTTGGTGCCATGACCCGTGGTGGAGGCTTCAGCCACGTGCTGCACCGGCGCGAACTCGGTACCGGTGTAGTACTCGGTGATGTAGACCATCAAACCGGTCAGCACCAGGCCGATAACCGCAGCGCCGTAAAGACGCATGTGGGAACCGCCGCTGATGCTCATCACGCCGTCCAGCAGATGGTCGTCGATCAGCGAAGTGGTCAGCGGATAGAAGGCGACCAGGGCCAGCAGGCCGGCGACGATCAGACCGCGGTACAAGGCGTTCATGATCTTCGCGCCCGGCGTAGTCTTGACGAACATCACGCCGATGATCGAGGCGATGATCGAGAAGCCGCCCAGGGCCAGCGGATAGGTCACCGCCATCTCGCCCGAGCTCTTGAACAGCAGCGCGCCCAGCAGCATGGT
>DATDMT010000094.1:0-4810 GCA_036518635.1 Rhodocyclaceae bacterium
GTGTCGAACACCACTTCGCCCTTGCGGGTCTGCTTGACGATGGGGACGATCTGCGACTTGAAGCGGCCCTCGGCGATGGCCACGGCGGCGCGGCGCTGGGATTCCAGGGCGAACTCGTCCTGGGCTTCGCGGGTGAGGCCGTGCTTGGTCGCCAGGTTCTCGGCGGTGATGCCCATGTGGCCGACGCCGAAGGGGTCGGTCAGTACGGCGACCATGCTGTCGATGGCCTTGGTGTCGCCCATGCGGGCGCCGGAACGCAGGGCCGGCATCAGGTAGGCGGCCTTGGACATGACTTCGACGCCGCCGCCGATACCGTAGTCGGCATCGCCCAGCATGATGTTCTGGGCAGTGGTGACGATGCCCTGCAGGCCGGAGGAACACAGACGGCTCACCTGCATGGCCACGGACTCCATCGGCAGGCCGGCCTGGATCGAGGCGACGCGGGAGACGTAGGCGTAGCGGGAATCGGTCGGCATGCAGTTGCCGACGGTGACGTAGTTGATCAGTTGGGGATCGACGCCGGAACGGCCGATCGCCTCTTTCATCACGATGCCGGCGAGTTCGCTGGCTTCGAAATCGGCCAGGGCGCCGCCGAAGGTACCGATGGCAGAACGGACAGCGCTCAGGACGACAACTTCTCTAATGTTCGACATTTTTCAACCACTCCTTGTTGCGAGTTGACTTCATCCGGCCCAGCCCGACACCCAGATCAGTGCGAGGAGCAGCAGCCCCAGCACCACCGTACGCCATACCAGCCCGACCGTACTTTGCAGATGGTCCACATCTGCCTCATCCCCGAGCCCAAGCTCGGGACGATCCTCGATTTCAGGACCTTCGTGCACCGGCAATCCGAGGCGAACGCCCATGGCGCCGGCACCGCTGGAAAGCAATATACCGGAAGATTCATCGCTCCAGCCTGACGCCTGGGTGCGCCAGCAATACACCGCATCCTCGAAATCGCCGACCACAGCGAAGCCGGTGGCGGTGAGGCGGACCGGCAGCCAGTCGATGGCGGCGAAGGCACGGCGGGAAAATTCGCCGAAACGGCCGATGGCCGGGTCGCAACGCCCACCCCAGGCCTCAGCGAAGAAAGCGGCACAGCGGTAGAGCATGGCGCCGCCGGGGCCCGCCAGGGCGAACCAGAACAGCGGCGCGAAGACGTGCTTGTGCGAGGCCAGCAAGGCCTGCTCGATGGAGAGGCGGACGACGTCGGCGGCCGAGGCGCTGTCCGCATTGTGGCCGCGCCAGCGGCCCAAGAGGCCGCGCGCCTTGTCCAGTTCGCCAGCTTGCAGGGCCAGGGTGATGTCGGTGAAATGGTGGCTGAACTGGCGAAAGCCCATATTGAAATAGAGCACCACCAGGGCCATTGCCGCGGCGATCACCGGGTGCAGCCAGAGCAGCAGCAGGTAGGCGATCTGCAGCAGGGCAGCCGGCAGGGCCACGGCGAGTACCCAGGCAACCACGCCATGGCGGTATTGGCCGTCGTTGAATTTGTCTTCCAGCCAGGCGGCCAGGCGGCCGAGGGGGCCGTTGACCCAGCGATCCGAGGCCAGGGGGCGAAACTGTTCCAGCGCCAGGGCGACGATGACGGCAAGCAGGGTCACGGTTCTTGTTCTCGCAGCAGTTCCATCAGGTTCACCAGCATACCGGCTGTGGCGCCCCAAATGTAATAGCCCTGCCAGTCGGCCGCCCAATATTGGCGCTGGCAGCCCTGCCATTCGAGGGTGTCGCGGCGCCAGTGGGCGGCGGTCATCAGCCAGGGCAGCGGCACCTCGAACACCTCGGCTACCTCGAAATCGTCCAGGGCCAGATTCAGCGGCGGTGTCACCAGGCCGACGACCGGCGTCACGCTGAAGCCGGTGCCGGTAAGGTATTCGGGCAGGGTGCCGATCACCTCGACCTGCGCCACGGCCAGGCCGACTTCCTCGTGGCTCTCGCGCAGGGCAGTGTGGATGCGATCGCGATCATCGGGCTCGCAACGGCCACCGGGAAAGCTGACCTGCCCAGCGTGATCGTTGAGATGGGCGGTACGCTTGGTCAGCAACACGGTGGGCCCGCTGTCGCGCACCACCACCGGGATCAACACTGCGGCTGGGATCGGCGCGCCATTCGCCGCGATCCCGTCGCCGCCGGCCTGGCCCACGGCACCGGCCAGTACGTGGCGCAGGCGCAGCAGGAGGGGGTCGGCGGCAGTCACGGGAAGAGGAAACGTCAGGGGAATATTTTCCGCCGGCTAGAATGCCGGCTTGTCATTTGCAAGAGATGCGGAACATGAACAGCACGCCACGCCCCGTCGCCATATTCAGGCACAGCCCCGGTGAGGGCGCAGGTTATTTTGCCACATTCCTCGAAGTCCACTCCCGGCCCCATGTGCTGGTCCGCGTCGATCAGGGCGAGCCCGTGCCGGCGCTCGCCGACGACTATGCGGGCCTCTGTTTCATGGGCGGGCCGATGAGCGTGAATGACGATCTACCATGGATTCCGCAGGTGCTGGCGCTGATCCGCGACGCGGTGGCAAAGGAAATCCCGGTGATCGGCCACTGCCTCGGCGGGCAGTTGATGTCCAAGGCCCTGGGCGGCGCGGTAACGCGCAATCCGGTGAAGGAAATCGGCTGGGGTGCGGTCAGCGTCAGCAGTCCCCAGGCCGCCAACTGGCTGGGCGACGTCCAGGGCTTCGAGGCCTTCCACTGGCACGGCGAAACCTTCTCCATCCCCGACGGGGCGACGCGCATCCTGCACAGCGCCCATTGCGCCAACCAGGCCTTCGTCATGGGGCCGCACCTGGCAATGCAGTGCCATGTGGAAATGACCGACAGCATGATCCGCCAGTGGAACCACCATTGGGCGACGGAGAACGCCAACGCCAGCGCTTCGGTGCAGACCCCGGAGCAGATGTACGAAAACCTGGAGGCGCGTATCGCTGCGATGCGCAGCGCCGCCGACCGGCTGTATCGCCGCTGGATCGGCGGCCTCAAGGGCTGAAAACAATGAAGCCCGCGCAAGGCGGGCTTCATGCTCGGGCGACAACGCGACTCAGTCGCGGAAGTTGCCGTACTGCAAGGGGAAGTCGGTAACCGACTTGCGCACCAAGGCGATCGTGTCCTGCAGCAGATCGCGCTTGGCGCCGGTGACGCGCACCGCTTCGCCCTGGATGCTGGCCTGCACCTTGAGCTTGCTGTCCTTGATGATCTTGACGATCTTCTTCGCCAGCTCGCTCTCGATGCCGACCTTGATCTTCAGCTCCTGCTTGGCCTTGTTGCCGGACACCACCTGAATGTCGCCGACGTCGAGGCGCTTGGTGCTTTCCACTTCCTTCTTTTCCATCTGCGGAAAGAGGATGTCCTTGATCTGGCCGATCTGGAAATCGGAATCGCCGTAGACGGTGATCACCTTGTCCTTCTCGTTCAGCTCCGCCTTGGCGGAAGTGCCCTTGAAGTCGTGGCGGTTGCCGATCAGCCGGCCGGCCTGTTCCACGGCGTTTTTCAACGCCACCATGTCGGCTTCGGAAGTGATGTCAAAAGAGGGCATGGTGGTGTCTCCGTTTAACCGAAATAGCAGACGTAGTGATAAGGCTCGCCGCTGACTTCGATGTCGAAGCTGGAATTACCCGGCACCTTGAAGCTCTGGCCGGCGCTGGAGGTCTTCCACTCGCTCTCGCCCTTGAGGCGGTAGCGGCAGGCACCGCCGACGCATTCCATGATTTCGGGTTCGCCGGTGTTGAAGGTCAGGCTGGCGGGCAGGACCACGCCGACGGTCTTCTTGCTGCCGTCGGCGAAGAGCACGGTGTGGCTGACGCACTTGCCGTCGAAATAGACATTGGCCTGCTTGACCACGGAGACATTGTCGAACGCATTTTCCACATTGGACATTTCAGATTCCCCACATTTTCTGGATGATGAACTTGGCGACAAAGCCGACCATGCCGAAAGCCAGCACGGCGAACAGCACGAAGGTGCCGAACTTGCCGGCCTTCGACTTGTGCGCCAGCTCGCCGATGATGAACAGCATGTAGAGCATGAAGGAGCCCAGGCCGAAGGTCATGCCGAACTGGGTTACCTGCTCCTCAGAAAAGCCGAACATGGTCGTCGTCGCCTTGCTGACTTAGCGCTTCGCTGCCGGCTTGCGCGCAGCGGGCTTGGCCGCAGACTTCACTGCCGGCTTGGCAGCCGCTGCAGGCTTCTTGGCGGCAGGCTTCGCTGCGGGCTTACGGGCTGCAGCCTTGGCCTCACGCTTGTCCGCCGCGTTGGCGGCGATGCGCATGCGCAGGGCGTTGAGCTTGATGAAGCCACCGGCATCGCGCTGGTCGTAGGCACCGGCATCGTCCTCGAAGGTGGCGATGGTCGGGTCGAACAGGGAGTCGGTCTTCGAATCGCGCGAGACGACGATGACATTGCCCTTGTAGAGCTTGACGCGGACCCAGCCGTTGACGGTTTCCTGGGTCTTGTCGATCAGGGCCTGCAGGGCCTTGCGTTCCGGGCTCCACCAGTAGCCGTTGTAGATCAGGCTGGCGTAGCGCGGCATCAGATCGTCCTTCAGGTGGGCGACTTCGCGATCCAGGCAGACCGACTCGATGGCGCGGTGGGCGCGCAGCAGGATGGTGCCGCCGGGGGTTTCGTAGCAGCCGCGGGACTTCATGCCGACATAGCGGTTTTCCACCAGGTCGAGGCGGCCGATGCCGTGCTTGCCGCCGATCTGGTTGAGGGTGGCCAGCAGCATGTGCGGCTTCATCTTCTTGCCGTTGATCGCCACCAGGTCGCCGTTGGCGAACTGCAGGTCAAGGTACTCGGCCTTGTTGGGGGCCTTCTCCGGG
>DATDMT010000095.1:0-8123 GCA_036518635.1 Rhodocyclaceae bacterium
GACCTCGATGTCGGACATCCTGATCGTCTGCAACCGGGCCGGCGTGATCGAGGACGTGAACCCTTCGCTGGTGGCCCTCACCGGGCGCAGCGAGGCCAGCCTCAAGGGCAGCTCGCTGTTCGACCTGTTCGCCGACGACGCCTCGCGCCAGCGCATCCGCCAGCATGTGGCGGGCCACGCCAGCGACACCCTGCACGACTGCGAGTTGCTGCTGCTCGGCATCGACGGCCATGCGGTGCCGGTGTCGCTGAACTGCACGCCGCGCTACAGCGGCATGGGCAAGATGCTCGGCAGCGTGGTCACCGGCCGTCCGGTGGGCGAGCTGCGCCGCGCCTACCAGGCTTTGCGTCAGGCCCACGAGGATTTGAAGCGCACCCAGCAGCAATTGCTGCATTCGGAAAAGATGGCCTCTCTCGGCCGCCTGGTGGCCGGCGTCGCCCATGAGCTGAACAACCCGATCAGCTTCGTCCTGGGCAACGTGGTGTCGCTCAAACGTTATGTTGGACGCATGGCCCGCTATCTCGATGCGGTGCACGGCGGCGCCGGCGAAGAAGTGCTGGCGCGGCTGCGCGAGGAACTGCGGATCGACCGTCTGCTCGACGACCTGCCTTCGCTGATCGACGGCACGGTGGAGGGCGCCGAGCGCACCCGCGAAGTGGTGGATGGCCTCAAGCGCTTTTCGGCGATGGACCGCGACGAACGCCAGGGCTTCGATTTGGTGCCGGTGATCGAACGTTCGGTGCATTGGGTGGCCAAGGCCAGCAGCGACCGCTTCAATGTGCATTTCGATCTGCCGCCGACAATTCCCGTGGTTGGCTCGCCGGGCCAGCTACAGCAGGTGCTGATGAATCTGGTGCAGAACGCCTGCGATGCCACGGCCGAGGTGGCCGAGCCCAGCCTGTCCATCGTCGCGCAGGAGGCGGACGGGCGGATTCGGATCGAATTCCGCGACAACGGCCCGGGCATCGCCGCGGAAAACCTGCAGCGCATCTTCGATCCCTTTTTCACCACCAAGCCGGTGGGCAAGGGCACCGGCCTCGGCCTGGCGATCAGCTACGGCATCGTTGAGCGCCACAACGGCCGCCTCAGCGTGGCCAACGGCGAGGGCGGCGGCGCCGTGTTCACCCTGACGCTGCCGCTGACCGCCGCCGGCTAGTGCCGCCGGGTGGCCGCGTAGGTGCCGGCTGCCACAGGGATGTAACACGCCCATGGGAGCATCCACGCCATTCACTTCCCCGGCGAGTTGCTCATGGCCCACTGCGCCCAGATTGTCCTTGTCAGATCCGGCCAGCGCTCGGTGCTGCGGATTGCCGGGCGCTTCGATTTCGACGCCCATCCGGAATTCATCAAATGCCTTCAGGCCGCGGTCGCCGATAGGGAGTCGAGCGAACTGGTGGTGGACCTGGCTCAGGTGGATTACCTGAACAGCTCCGGCCTTGCAATGCTGCTGCTGATGCGGCAGAAGGCCCTCGCCGTGCGCAAGACGGCGGTGCTGGAAAACCCCAGCGCAGCGGCCCGTTTGTGGCTCGACAAAGCCAGGTTTGGGCAAGCGCTCCAGCCCGGCTAAAGGGTTTTGTCGTCTGGATCAAGCTGTCGATGGGGCTTTTTTGGTATAAGTGATTGCCTTAGCGACACCCTGACCGAAGACGCGAAATACGGGCTGCTGCGCCCGTCACCCAGGCTCCTATGAAAGACAAATCGATAGTACCGACCCGCCAAGAGCGGGTCATGCGGGAAAACGACTTCATCGTTTCCAAGACCGACACCCGCGGCATCATCACCTACGGCAACCCGATCTTCATCGAGTTCTCCGGCTACACCGAGCAGGAGCTGCTCGGTTCCCAGCACAACATCATCCGTCACCCGGACATGCCCCGGTCGGCCTTCAAGCTGGCCTGGGACACCATCCAGTCGGGCAAGGAGTTCTTCGCCTATGTGAAGAACATGTCCAAGGACGGCGGCTTCTACTGGGTGTTCACCCACATCACCCCGGACTTCGGACCCAACGGCCAGATCATCGGCTACTACTCGGTGCGCCGCTGCCCCAAGCGCAGCGCCATCGAGACCATCGAGGGCGTCTATCGCCAGATGCTCGCCGCCGAGCAGACGGCCGGTGCCCGCGACGCCATCGCTGCCGGCACCCAGGTGCTGGTCAATCAACTTACTGCGGCAGGGATGAGCTATGAACAGTTGGTTTTCGCGCTCTGAAGTGCGCCGCGGCCTGGCCCTGGCCCTGATTCTCGGCGGCGCCGGCCTGGCCTTCGTCGATCCCTGGTACGCCCTGGCACCGCTGCTGGCGGCGGCGCTGCTGATGCTGCTGCCGGCCCGGAGCGGCGGCGGTAACCCCCTGGATGAACTCAACGACCTGGTGGCGCACATCGGCGAAGGGCGGCTCGAGTCGCGCCTGCCGCGGGCCTATGCCGACCCCGGCCTGGAGCACATTCGGGTCAAGCTGAATTCGGCCCTGGACCAGACCGAAACCTCCTTCCGTGAAATGCTCGGCGCCATGGAGGCCTCCACCGAGGGCCGGGCCTGGCGCCGGCTGCAGACCGCCGGCCTGCATGGCACTTTCCGCGCCGTGCTGGAGCGCATGCAGCAGATGCTCAACAAGCTCGAGGAAGCCCAGGAATCCATCGCCCGCGAGGCGCTGCTGTCGCGCATCTTCCTGCGTTCCGAGCGGGGCCTGTCAATGGCTATCGGCCGCGTCCGCAGCGCCCTGGAAGAGGTTTCGAAAGATTCGACCGAGGCCGAATCCCTGGCGCGGACCTTCGCCGATTCGGCCAGCAGCATGTCGGATGCGGCGATCAGCATGTCCGCCGCCCTCGGCAGCGCCAACCAGTCGGCCCAGCGCAGCGCCGCATCTCTCGCCGAACTGCGCGACCGCACCGAGGCGATCAAGGGGATGACCGGCCGCATCGACAACGTCGCCAAGCAGACCAACCTGTTGGCCTTGAACGCCTCGATCGAGGCGGCGCGGGCCGGCGAGGCAGGGCGCGGTTTTGCCGTGGTGGCCGACGAGGTGCGCAAGCTGGCGGACCAGGCGCAGCAAGCCACGGTCGAGATCAGCCAGGCGGTTGGCGAGGTGGTGATGGCGGTGAATCAGGTGTCCGAGAGCATGGAGGCCGTCGGTGTTTCCGTCTCCGACGCCCGGGCGACGGCCGACGTGTTCGGCAGCGAACTGGCCGGCTCGGCCAGTTCCGCCCATGTCGTGCAGGGCCTGGCCGAAGCCATCGGCCGCGGCGCGACGACCATGGACACTTCGATGCACATGGTCTGGCTGGCGCAGAAGGCGCGCAATGACGTCAATGCGGCGATCAACGGCGAGGCGGTGGACATCACCAGCCTGACCGAGCCGGAAAAGAAGGCCCTGGACATGGTCAGTTCCAAGCGCTGGGCACACAGCAGCAAGGACCGCGATGCCTTACTGGAAATGTACGAGAGCCTGTTCGCCCATATCGACGAAAGCATGAAAACCCCGGCCTGAGCCGGCGGCTTCCTCCGTTCCAGCCGGCACCGCCGGCTGGCAGGTGACTAACCACCCCGTTGTTTCTGCAACCGCGGCAAGGCGCGCGGTTGAGGCCTGTCGACCACGGCATCAAGCGGGCACGGAAGTTGTATGAAGTTTCTCCAAAATCTGCATAATCGGCCCTGAGCCGCGGAGGAGAAATCGATGGAAGCAAGCCTGCCCCAGGAGTGGTCCGCCCTTTGTCTGCTGGTCTTCGTTCTCGGCCTGAAGCACGGCTTCGACGCCGACCACCTGGCCACGATTGATGGCCTGACCCGTTTCAACGCCCGCACCCGGCCGCTGCTGGCGCGCTATTGCGGCGCCTTGTTCTCCCTCGGCCATGGCGCGGTGGTCGTCGCCATTGCCCTCACCGTCAGTTTCCTGTCGCAGACCGCCGCCACGCCGGAATGGCTGGAAGGGGTCGGCACCGGCGTTTCCGTCGTCGTCCTGCTGGGCCTCGGCTTTGCCAATCTGCGGGCGGTGCTGAAAACGCCGCCGGACGAAGTGGTGATGCCGGTCGGCTTCAAGGGGCGGCTCCTTGGCCGGCTCAATCGCGCCGCCCATCCGGGCCTGGTGGCCCTGGTCGGCGCCCTGTTCGCCCTGTCCTTCGACACCGTTAGCCAGGCCACCCTGTTCGCCCTCACCGGCACCCATTTCGGCGGCTGGGAACATGCGCTGACCCTGGGCCTGATCTTCATGCTTGGCATGCTGGTCACCGATGGCATCAACGGCCTGTGGATTTCGCGCCTGATCCGCCGCGCAGACCAGGCGGCCTTGATCGCCTCGCGGGTGATGGGCCTGGTGGTCTCCGGCGTCAGCCTGCTGGTGGCCGGCTTCACCCTGGCCAAGCTGGCCTTGCCCGGCGTCGATGCCTGGAGTGAAGGCAAGGAACTGATGTTCGGCCTGGCGGTGGTGCTGATGATTGCTGGCAGCTTTATCGCCGCTCTGCATCTGGCGCGGCGCCCGGTATTGACTTGACTCCCTAGCTGGCCCCTCGTCCGGCGCTACCTCCCACGTGGCGCCGGGCGTTTGCCCGGGTACGGGCATTTTTTTGGCGATGAGTGTGAAGAAAAAAATAAAAGTCTTACTCTCCGCAGGGATGCTCGGCGTCACCCAGGTCTGGGCGGCCGGGGTGCCGACCCTGACCCTGGACACCGTGGAAATCAATGCCGAGGCCCAGGGCCTGATCGGCAGCGCCGCCTCGGCCAACGAAGGCACGGTGACCGCCCAGCAACTGGAACATCGGCCGCTGCTACGCGCCGCCGAGGTGCTGGAAGTGATGCCGGGCCTGGTGGTGTCGCAACATGCCGGCGACGGCAAGGCCAACCAGTACTACCTGCGGGGCTTCAACCTGGATCACGGCACCGACTTCGCCACCACGCTGCTGGGCATGCCGGTGAACCTGCCGAGCCACGCCCACGGCCAGGGCTACACCGACCTGAATTTCCTGATCCCCGAACTGGTGGAACGGATGAACTACCGCAAGGGGCCTTACTGGGCGGAGGAGGGCGATTTCTCCAGCGCCGGGGCGGCCCACATCGAATACTTCCGCCAGATCGAACGGCCCTTTGCTGATGTCACGCTGGGCGCGGACGGCTACCGCCGCACGCTGTTGGCCGGCTCCCCAGCCGTCGGCGACGGCCGCCTGCTCTACGGCCTGGAGGTCTTCGGTAACGATGGCCCCTGGCTGCTGCCCGAGGGGCTGCAACGTCTGAATGGCCTGTTGCGCTATGGCTGGGGCCGCCGCGAGGAGGGCGGCTCCGTGGCGCTGCTGGCCTACGACACTAAATGGCGTTCCACCGATCAGGTGCCGCAGCGGGCGCTAGCCAACGGCAGCATCGACCGCTTCGGCTACGTGGACCCCAGCGACGGCGGCCGCAGCCACCGCTACAGCCTGTCCGTCGACTGGGCCGGCACGGGCACGGACAGCAAGTGGCAGGCGAACGCCTATGCGATCGACTACGGCCTCGACCTGTTTTCCAACTTCACCTACGCCACCCTGCAGCCGGCCCACAGCGACCAGTTTGAGCAGGTGGACCAGCGCCACATCTACGGCGGCAGTGCCAGCCGTAGCTGGATCGCCGACTGGAACGGCCGTCTGGTCGAATCCAGCCTCGGCGTACAGGCGCGGCTGGACCGCATCGGCAAGGTCGGCCTGTTCCTCAGCGATGCCCGTCAACGCTGGGCCACGGTGCGCGAGGATGCAGTGGACGAGGACTACTACGCCCTCTACGGCCAAACCCAGGTGCAGTGGAGCGACTGGTTCCGCAGTCAGTTCGGCATGCGCGGCGACTTCCAGCGCTACCGGGTGGATTCCGACCGGCCGCAGAACTCCGGCAGCGTCGCTGCCCATCTGTGGAGCCCGAAGCTGGCCCTGGTCTTCGGCCCCTGGCAGCGCACCGAGTTCTACGCCGACTACGGCTTCGGCTTCCACAGCAACGATGCGCGCGGCGCGCTGACCCGGCTCAATCCCGATCCGCGCGATCTGGGTTTTCTCTCCGCTGTTGCCCCGGTGACGCCGCTGGTCCGCTCCCGCGGCGCGGAACTCGGCGCCCGCAGCGCGCCCTTGCCCGGCCTGCAATTGACCGCCGCCCTGTGGCAGTTGGAGATCGGCTCCGAGCTGCTGTTCACCGGCGATGCCGGCACCACGGAACCCTCCCGCCCCAGTCGGCGCAATGGCATCGAACTGTCGGCCTACTGGGCCCTGCTGCGCGGCCTGACCCTGGACGGCGACCTGTCCCTGTCCCGCTCACGTTATACGCAGGACGATCCGCTGGGCAATTACATCCCCGGCTCGGTGGAGCGGGTGGCATCGCTGGGCGTCGACTATGTGCCGGGCGGCGAGCACGGCCCCTGGTCCTTCGGCCTGCGTCTGCGCCACTTCGGCGCGCGGCCCTTGATCGAGGACGACTCGGTGCGCTCCAAGCCTTCCACGCTGGTGAATGTCCAGGCCGGCTATCAACTGGGCCGCGACGTGAAGCTGCGGCTGGACGTGCTGAACCTGTTCGACCACAAGGTCAGCGACATCGACTACTACTACGCCTCCCAGCTCAAGGGCGAGGCGGCGGCGGTGAACGACATCCACACCCACCCGGCGGAGCCGCGCACCCTGCGCTTCAGCGTACGGCTGTCGTTCTGAGGTGAGGCGATTGCCCCACGCTATCGGGGATATAGTTGATTGGCTTGCTTGGGTATTCTATGTTTCAAGCGTAGCCCCATCACCAGGAGGATTGTCATGGTCACGCTGGATCAACTTTGCAGCTTGTCGGAACACCTCGACGGCGCCACCGATTCGCTGCGTTGCGCCTGCGCTGCGCCGCGTTCCCCGGTGGATTTGCGTCCGCTTCCCGAGCCTCACGGGGAATTCGCCTTCGATTCGTCGTGGGAGGCGCTGTTCTCTGGCACCGGCGTGGCGGAGCAGTTGCCTCACTAAGAACCCCTAGCAAAATGAAACACGTGTGCGGCCAGGGCGGGCGTCTGCGGCGTTGTCGGGCTCGGCAATGGAACGACCATTGCCAGCGCCCTTCGCCTTGCATCCATCCCGCCCTGGTCGCAACGCATCACGCGTTTCATTCTGTTAGGGGTTCTAAGTCCCCGGCGCGGCGCCAAGCCGCCGCGTCCGGCCAACGCCGCCGCCGGGGTGGAGGATTGCGCATGGCGGCTGAAGGTGGGCCGTGCATCTGGGTGACGCTGTTGAGCGACACCGACGAGCGCTAGGTGTCCACCGGCCTGTGGCATTAGCGCGGGGGCGAAGGCATCTTTCAGGACGATTTCATGTACCGTAGCGTTCGGCTGTACCGAACCAGCCATGATCCGCTCCGGGAAAGATTGCATGACCTGCATCGCCAAGACATCCACGACGCCGGGCGCGGCCGCCGGCATGACACCCTCCCGCTATTTACGTGGCTTGCTGGTCTTCGGCCTGATCGGCGCCAACCTGCTTGTGTTCGCCCTGGTGGGCTATTCGCTGTACCAAAGCCGGCAACAGTATGAATTGCGCGCCCAGGCTCTGACCCAGAACATCGCGCGGGCCCTGGACCAGAGCGTCTCCAACAGCATCGAGAAAATCGACCTGGCTTTGCGCTCGGTCGCCGACGAGCTGGAGCAGCAGCTCGCCGCCCGGGGCCGCATCGACGAGGAGGTCACGCTGGCTTTCCTGGCCAAGCAGGAGCAGCGCTTGCCGGATGTCGAGGCCTTCCGGGTGGCCAATGCCGACGGCCTGGTCATCCTCAGCAAGGGGCTGACTAGGCAGGAGCGTCCGAGCTGGGCCGACCGTGACTACTTCCTCTACCTGCGCAGCCATCAGGACGGTGGCTTGCGGATTTCCAAACCGCTGATGGGGCGGGTCGCCAAGCGTTATCTGATCCCCTTCGCGCGGCGCTACAACTATCCGGACGGGCGCTTTGCCGGCGTCGTCACCGCCCCGATCGCCTTGGACCACGTGAGCCAACTCCTGGCCCGCTTCGATCTGGGCCCCAAGGGAACCGTGATCCTGCGGGATGCCGACCTGGGCCTGATTGCTCGCCATCCGCCGCTCTCTGGCCAGACAGCGGGCGAGATCGGCAACAACGGGGTGTCCGAGCAATTCCGCCAGGTGGTCGCCTCCGGCCTGCGGTCG
>DATDMT010000096.1:0-6442 GCA_036518635.1 Rhodocyclaceae bacterium
CCAGGTCAGCGTCAAGCGCCAGAGCGATTTCGTCACCGAGGTCGACCGCGCCGCCGAGGCCTCGATCATCGACACCATCCGCGAGGCCTATCCCCACCACGCCATCCTCGCCGAGGAATCGGGCGAAAGCGGCGAGTCGGACTACCAGTGGATCATCGATCCCCTGGACGGCACCACCAACTTCATTCACGGGTTTCCCCAGTACGCGGTTTCCATCGCCATGGCCCACAAAGGCGTGCTGAGCCACGCGGTGGTCTACGACCCGACCCGCAATGAGCTATTCACCGCCAGCAAGGGCGCCGGCGCCTTCCTCAACGACAAGCGCATCCGCGTCTCGCGCCGCCAGAAGCTGGAAGAAGCCCTGATCGGCACCGGCTTCCCCTACCGTTCCTTCGATCAGATCGATACCTACTTGGCGATCTTCCGCGACCTTACCCAGAAGACCTCGGGCCTGCGCCGCCCCGGCGCCGCATCCCTGGACCTGTCCTACGTCGCCTGCGGCCGCCTCGACGGCTTCTGGGAATTCGGCCTCTCGCCCTGGGATATGGCGGCCGGCGCGCTGCTGATCACCGAGGCTGGCGGCCTGATCAGCGACCTCTCCGGCGAGCCCAACTACATGAACACCGGCAACGTCATCGCCGGTACGCCCAAGGTCTTCAGCCCCCTGCTGCAAGCCATTGGGCAGCACCTCAAGGGCAGCTTCAAGGCCTGATAGGGCAACGCCCGCCCTCGCCCGCTCAGTTGGCGAGGGTGATCAAGCCCAGGCGGCGCAGCTTGTCGTAGAGCGTCACCCGGCTGATGCCCAGGCTGCGCGCCGCCGCGGAGATGTTGCCGCGATGCGCGACAAAGGCCTGACGAATGGCCACCGCCTCCAGTTCCTGCAAGGTCGGCAACCCGACCGAATGCCCCTCCTCCCCAACATCAGCCAGGGCTCCTTGCGCCGCTTGCACCAGTTCCTCGGGCAGGTGCCAAACGCCGATTTCGCCTTCGTCCGCCGCCAGGGCAGCAGCAGAGCGCAGCACGTGAGCCAGCTCGCGCACGTTGCCAGGCCAGGGGTGGGCCAGCAGCAGCGCACGGGCCGCCGGATGCAGGCGCATCACACCCCAACGCTCGGCTTCCCGCGCCAGCAGATGGCCGATCAAGCCAGCAACGTCGCGACCGGCACGCAGGGCCGGCAGGGCGATGTTGAGGCCACTGATGCGGTAGTACAAATCCTCACGAAAATCCCCGCTGGCGACCCACTCACGCAACTCCCGATGGGTGGCGCAGATCAGCGAAAAATGCAGCTTGGTCGGCTTTGCCGCCCCCAGCCGGGTTACCACTCGTTCCTGCAAAACCCGCAGCAGGCGCGATTGCAAGCCGAGGGGCATATCGCCGATCTCATCGAGGAACAGGGTGCCGCCGTTGGCCTGTTCCAGCTTGCCCATGGCGCCGCCTTTGCGCGCGCCGCTGAAGGCGCCGTCCACATAACCGAACAGTTCGGACTCGATCAGCCCTTCCGGCACCGAGGCGCAATTCACCGCGACGAAGGGTGCATCTAAGCCATGGCAGCGCTGGTGCAGGGTGCGCGCCACCACTTCCTTGCCGGTGCCGGTTTCGCCGCTGACCAACACCGGCAGATTGCGCGAGAGGGCGCGCTGGGCCTTGTCCAGCGCCAGCTCCAAGGCCGGATCGAGCCAGAACTCCGGCGCCTGGGCTGCCGCGCTGCGCTTGGGCAGCAGCGGGCGAGCCGCCGGCACGACTGCCGCCGCCCGCCCCTTGCTCCATTCGACGCGACCGAACAAGGCCACGCCATTGCGACAACGCAGCGACAGATAAGCTGCCGCATCACGCCGCGGCAAGCCGGCGACACGGTGAAAATCGCAGTCGAACAGCGCGGCGAATCCGCCCGCCGGCGGCTGCCCGTCGGGCAGCGCAAAGAACCGCCGCGCCGCCTGATTGGCCCCCATCAGGCAACCCTCCGCATCGAAGGCGAGAATCGCCTCCCCCGGCGCACCGAGCATTTCCTCGCGGAAGTGCAAGCGCAGCAGCAGCGCCTCCGGCAGAGCCAGCACCATCCGGTTTTCCGCCGAACAGGCGGCCATGGTCACCATGTCCAAGCCGCCGGGGCGTTCCGGCGGCTGAAAGCCGGTGATGTCGAAAACCGCCACCACCCTGCCCGACGGATCGAACACCGGCGCCGCGGCACAGACGAAATCCCGCGTCTCGTCGAGGTAATGCTCGGCCCCCGCCACTATGATCGCCCGCCGCTCCAGTAGGGCGCAGCCGGGGGCGCTGGTACCGATATCCTCTTCCGCCAAACGCCGCCCCGGGCTCAGCACCACCCGCAATTCCCGCGGCGCGCGGCTGTAGTCGCCGACGTAATCCACCACCACGCCCTCCGCATTGGCACAGACCACACTCCAGCGGGCATCGGCGATGGCGCGATAGACCAAGTCCATTTCCGGCTGGACGAAGGACAGCAGTTCACGGTGCTCCTCGCGCACCCGCTGCGACAAGCTGCGAGTCACTGTGGTGTTGCACAGACGGGCCTCTCCGGTACGAATGCCGAAGCCCAGGCTGCGCTCCCGCGAGCGCAGCAGGGCTGCGCGCGACGCATCGGCGCTCGCCGGCGCCGGGCTTAACAGGCCGGAATCCAGGGAAAAGGGGGTTGCGTGCGCCATGCCATCTCCAGGTCGAAAGACCGCGTGAAATCAGGTGGCCAAGATAGCGGATCGGCGTTGAGGGTTCAATTGTTCCAACCTTAAACGAAGCCCCCGGAGAGGCCGTAAATTTTCTTTACGCCGCCATCCCACCCGCCAGCCACCGATCTTTGGCGGCAAGAACAAACTGCCTTTTAATTCAATCACTTCACCTCTTCGGTGCACCGTCGACAGCGGTGATGGCACAGCTACTGCACATCCGCAGGTGCCCCGCAGGGGGCTGGCTTTCGCAGGGGCTGACACGTGGAGTTCCAGCGAAAACACAGAACAACTCACCTGGAGAATGAAGTGAAAAGAAAGCTGATCGTCCTGGCCGTCAGCGGCCTGATTTCCGGCGCGTCCTGCGCGCAATCCAACGTCACCGTCTATGGCCGCATCGACTATGGTTTCATGAACCGCGGTGGCGGCAGCGGCGCCCTGGCCGACCCCGGCACCAAGAACGAATTCGGTTCCGGCATCCAGTCCGGCAGCCGCCTCGGCTTCAAAGGAATGGAGGATATCGGCAACGGCTGGAAAGCTCTGTTCGAAACCGAATTCCAGCTCAATATGGACAGCGCCGACGGCACCGCCACGACGGCGACCAACCAGTTCTGGAACCGCCATTCCTACATTGCCTTGAACAACGCCGGCTACGGCACCTTCATCGGCGGCCGGGTGGACGGCCCGCGCTATACCTACACCGGCAAGTACGATCCCTTCGCCGGCGGCACCGTCGGCAACTTCGCCTCCATCGCCGTGCAGCAGACCCGCGGCGACAACGCCGTGGCCTACATCTCGCCGAGCTTCGGCGGCGGCTTCAGCGTGCTGGCGGCCTACTCCAACAACCTGACCGGCCAGGAAGCCGCCAACAACGCCGGCGACATCAGCCTCTGGGCTCTGGCCGGGATGTACGACAACGGCCCGATCAGCGCCGTGTATGACCATGAGGAAGGCGAACTGGACGGCCTCGACGGCAAGCTCAAGGTCAATGTCCTCGGCGGCTCCTACGACTTCGGCACGATCAAGCTCTCCGGCTACTGGGAGAAGGTCAAGACCGAAGGTGCCCTGGCCGGCGCCTTGCCCTGGGACCAGAAGGCCTACTACATCGGCCTGACCGCGCCGGTCGCCGGTAACGGCAAGATCAAGTTCCTCTGGGGCAAGGTGGACGACAAGTTGAACAATGCCGGAGCCGACGTCGCCCTCGGCACCTGCCGCAAGATCGCCGTCGGCTTCGACTACGCCCTGTCGAAGCGCACCAACCTCTACACCGATTTCGCCAAGATCACCAATGAGGCCGGCGCCACCTGCAGCATCGCCACCGCCGGCACCGGTAATTCGCTGGACAGTTCGGGCGTTGGCGCCAGCGGCGTAAAGAACACTGGCTACGGCACCCGCGGTTTTGACATCGGTATCGCCCATACCTTCTAAGTAAGAACTCCGAGAGTAATTGCTCCTCTCATTGACCGCCTTCGGGCGGTCTTTTTTCGTCTGCCGGCGCAGCCCGGCGAGGCCATCCTGCTGCCTTACAATGGCGACCCGCTCCCCACACCGCTTTCCCCATGTCGGACCTCGCCCAGCACACCCCGATGATGCAGCAGTACCTGCGCCTCAAGGCGCAGCACGCGGACATGCTGTTGTTCTACCGGATGGGGGATTTCTACGAGCTGTTTTTTGCCGATGCCGAGAAAGCCGCACGCCTGCTCGACATCACCCTGACCGCCCGCGGCCAGTCGGCGGGGAAGCCGATTCCGATGGCGGGCATCCCCTACCACGCGGTGGAGGGCTACCTGGCCAAGCTGGTCAAGCTCGGCGAATCGGTGGCGATCTGCGAGCAGATCGGCGATCCGGCCACCAGCAAGGGGCCGGTAGAACGGGCCGTGGCGCGCATCGTCACGCCGGGCACGCTGACCGACTCGGCCCTGCTCAACGACAAGACGGACAGCCTGCTACTGGCCCTCTGCGCCGAACGCAACGTTGTCGGCCTGGCTTGGCTGAATCTGGCCAACGGCGACTTCCGCTTGCTGGAGACGACACTCAACGCCCTGCCCGGCCAGTTCGAGCGCCTGCGCCCGGCCGAGCTGCTGCTGCCCGACGGATTGCGCACCGCCCTGCCCGACAACCGCGCCAGCCAGAAACGCCTGCCGGACTGGCACTTCGACACCGAGTCGGCCCAGCGCCAGCTCTGCCAGCACTTCAACACCCGGGACCTGGCCGGCTTCGGCATCGAGCCCGGCGAGCAGGCGCAGCCGGCCCTGGCCGCGGCCGGCGCCCTGCTGCAGTATGCCCGCGCCACCCAGATGCAGGGCCTGGCCCATATCACCGGCCTGACCGTCGAACATGAGAGTGCCTATCTGCGGCTGGATGCGGCCACCCGCCGCAACCTGGAGCTGACCGAAACCCTGCGCGGCGAACCGGCGCCGACCCTGCTCTCGCTGCTGGACAGTTGCGCCACCAGCATGGGTTCGCGCTGGCTGCGCCACTGCCTGCACCACCCGCTGGCGGACCGCCACGCCACCGCGGCACGACATGAGGCGGTGGGTGAGCTGCTGAGCGCCCTCGATCCGCTGCGCGACGAACTGCGCGGCATCGCCGACGTGGAGCGGATCACCGCCCGCATCGCGCTGAAGAGCGCGCGGCCCCGCGACCTCTCGTCCCTACGCGACAGCCTGGGCAAGCTCGACGCCCTGCGCACGAGCTTCAACCCGGGAGGCACCGCCCTGCTGCAACAGTTGCAGGCCGACCTCGCCACCCCGACCGACTGCCTAGCCCTGCTGGCCCGCGCCGTGACCGCGGAGCCTTCCGCCGTGCTGCGCGAGGGCGGCGTCATCGCCGGCGGCTACTCCGCCGATCTGGACGAGCTGCGCGGCATCCAGGCCAATTGCGGCCAATTCCTGCTCGACCTGGAGATCCGGGAAAAGGAACGGACCGGCATCGCCAGCCTCAAGGTGGAATACAACAAGGTCCATGGCTTCTACATCGAAGTCACCCACGCACACGTCGAGAAAATTCCCGACGACTACCGCCGCCGCCAGACCCTGAAGAACGCCGAGCGCTACATCACGCCAGAGCTGAAGGCCTTCGAGGACAAGGCCCTGTCCGCCAACGACCGCGCCCTGGCCCTGGAGAAGCAGCTCTACGAGGCGTTGTTGGAGCAACTGGCGCCGGCGATCCCGGTACTGCAGACCATCGCCCGGGCCCTGGCCCAGCTCGACGGCCTGGCCGCCTTCGCCGAGGCGGCGCGGCTCCACGACTACTGCCGCCCCGAGTTCCGTAGTGAGGCCGGGATGGAGATCGAGGACGGCCGCCATCCGGTGGTCGAGGCCCAGGTACAGCAGGCCGGCGAGAGCTTCATCGCCAACGACGCGCGCCTGGCCGCCACCCGCCGCCTGCTGTTGATCACCGGCCCCAACATGGGCGGCAAATCGACCTATATGCGGCAGACGGCGTTGATCGCCCTCCTCGCCCACTGCGGCAGCTTCGTCCCGGCCAAGCGCTGCGTCCTCGGCCCCCTGGATGCCATCTACACCCGCATCGGCGCCTCGGACGACCTGGCCTCGGGCCGCTCCACCTTCATGGTCGAGATGACCGAGGCCGCCGCGATCCTCAACGGTGCCACCGAGAACTCCCTGGTGCTGATGGACGAGATCGGCCGCGGCACCTCGACCTTCGACGGCCTGGCCCTGGCCTTCGCCATCGCCCGCCACCTGATCGAGAAGAACCGCGCCCTGACCCTGTTCTCCACCCACTACTTCGAGCTGACG
>DATDMT010000097.1:0-24920 GCA_036518635.1 Rhodocyclaceae bacterium
GTTCCTCGACGAAATCGGCGACATGCCGGCCGAGCTGCAGACCCGCCTGCTGCGGGTGCTGTCCGACGGCCATTTCTATCGCGTCGGCGGCCATTCGCCGGTCAAGGCCAATGTACGGGTGATCACCGCCACCCACCAGAATCTCGAACAGCGGGTCAAGGACGGCCTGTTTCGCGAAGACTTGTTCCACCGCCTCAACGTCATCCGTCTGCGTCTGCCGCCGATGCGCGAGCGCCGCGAGGACATTCCCTATCTGGCGCGCCATTTCCTTAGCAAGAGCGCGCAGGAGCTAGGCGTCGAACCCAAGCGCCTGTCCGAGGCGGCGCTGAAATACCTGTCGGGCCTCGACTTCCCCGGCAACGTGCGGCAACTGGAAAACGTCTGTCACTGGCTGACGGTGATGGCCCCCGGGCAGACGGTGGACGTCGCCGACCTGCCAGGCGAACTGCGTGAGCAGGTGCCCAGCGCCGGCCCCACCAACTGGCTGGACGCCCTGGCGTTGGAGGCGGATCGGCTGATTGCCGGCCACCCCGGCGAGGTCTTCGACCAACTGACGCGCCAGTTCGAGGCCACCCTGATTCGCCGCGCCCTGGCTGCCACCGGCGGCCGTCGCATCGAGTCGGCGCAATTGCTGGGCATCGGCCGCAACACCATCACCCGCAAGATTCAGGAACTCGGCCTGGAAGATCCGGCGGGCAAAGGCGAGGCAGAGCAGGGATAATCCGGCGCATGAGCCCCCGCCGGGCCGCCCCAAGGGCGGCGCAATCCCCATATGGAGCCGCGAAGCGGCGAACCCCTATCGCCCCCTTCCTTGGGAAGGGGGAGGGGGGAAGGTCGTCATGAGTTCTCTCGACTATCCCGCCCTGATCGCCGCCCTCGGCCCGGCGGCTCTGCGTTTCGACGTGGATGCCGTGGCCGAGTGCGAATCCACCAACACCCTGCTGCTCGACCGGGCCGAGACCGGCGCGCCGTCCGGCCTGGTCATCCTGGCCGACAGCCAGAGCGCCGGCCGCGGTCGGCGTGGCCGCTCTTGGTATGGCGCTCCCGGCGACAGCCTGACCTTCTCTTTGCTCTGGCGTTTTCCGCCGGCCTCCACGGCGCCGGCGGCGCTCTCGCTGGCGGTCGGTGTCGGCCTGGCGCGGGCGCTGCGCCACCTTGGCTGCGCCGACCTGCGGCTAAAGTGGCCCAACGACTTGCTGATCGGCACGCGCAAGCTGGGCGGCGTGCTGGTGGAGCTGCAGTCCGGCAACGTGCGCGGCGCGGTGATCGGCATCGGCCTCAACCTGCGCCGTCCCGCCGATATGCCGGCGGAGGTGGTGGCGCTGGCCACCTCGCTGCATGAGGCCGGCGTCAATCCGTCGCGGGAAGTGGTGCTGGCCACCTGTTTGGCCGACCTCGCCGCAGTATTCGACACCTATGCCGAGTCCGGCTTCGCCGCCCTGCGCGAGGAGTGGATGGCGGCCCATGCCCATCAAGGCCAACTGGTGAACATCAGCGGTAGCGGCGCCGAGCTGAGCGGCCGCTGCATGGGTGTCGACGCCGACGGCGCGCTGCTGCTGCAGACCGCAGGCGGCCTGGAGCGGGTGCTGGCGGGCGACGTTAGCCTGCGCCCATTCGGTGGCGAGTAGCGTGCTGCTCTGTATCGACGCCGGCAATACCCGCATCAAGTGGGGCTTGCGCCAGGATCAGCGCTGGCTGGCCCATGGCGCCGTGCCCAGCGGCGAGCCGGTGGCCCTGGTCGCGGCCATCCCGGCACAGCCGGTGCGGGCCGTGATCGGCTGCAATGTCGCGGGGGAGGGCGTGGCCCGCGCCATCGAGACCATCCTGCAGCGCCCGGTGCGTTGGAATACGGCCCAGGCGGAACAATGCGGCATCCGCAACGGCTACGAGAACCCGCAGCAATTGGGCGCCGACCGCTGGGCCGCGCTGATCGGCGCCCATGCCTTGGCGCCCGGCCCCTGCCTGGTGGTGATGGCCGGCACGGCCACCACGGTGGACGTGCTGGATGCCTCCGGCCAGTTCCGCGGCGGCCTGATCCTGCCCGGCCTGAGCCTGATGGCCCACGCCCTGGCAGGCAATACTGCGGGCCTGGCGGCCGAGCCGGGAAGCCCCGCCGACTTTCCCCGCAACACCCGCGACGCCATTGCCAGCGGTGCGGCGGATGCCACCCTAGGCGCCATCGAGCGCCTCTATCGCCGCGCCGGTGCCGCCCAGTGCCTGATCGCCGGCGGCGCTGCCGAGATTCTGCTGCCGCGGCTGGAGCTGCCGCGGCGCCATCAGCCGCTGCTGGTGCTCGAAGGCTTGGCGCGCATTGGCCAGGTGGCGGCGGCATAATCGCGGCCATGAAATTTTCCCGCTTTGCCTTCCTGGCGTTGCTGCTGATCAACCTGGTGTTCTTCGCCTGGGCTCAAGGCTTTTTCGGCGAGACGGAAAGCGGCCGCGAACCGCAGCGGCTTGCCGCCCAACTGGTGCCGGACAAGCTGCGCCTGGTGCCATCGCCGCCGCCGCCCGCCGCCGCGCCGGCCTTCGTTCCACCCGCCGCGGTCGCTCAGCCGGCGGCCGCCGCCGTGGCCCCGCCGCCGGCGCCTGCCGCGGCGGCCTTGGCTTGCCGCGTCGCCAACGATCTCAACCCGGCCCAAGTGCAGACGCTCAAGGCCGTGGTGGTGCGCCAGCCCGAGTGGCAACTGACGGTCGCCAACCGTTCCGGCGAAGCGCGCTATGAGGTGTTGATCGCCGCCCTGGCCGGCAAGGACGGTGTGGACGTCAAGCTCAAGGAGCTGCGCGCCTTGGGCATCAGCAACGTGCCCAAGGCGGTGGCCGACGGCCCCGGCAAGCTGGCCTTGGTGTTTGCCGAATTCAGCAACGAGGCCGCGGCCAAGGAGCTGCTGGCAGGCCTGGCGGACAAGGGCGTCAAGTCGGCGCGGGTGGTCAATCGCGGCCCCTCGGCCCTTTCCCGCGCCGAGCTGCGCGGCCCGGAAGCTGGCCTGGGCAAGCTTCCCGAACTCTTGCCCGGGCTGAAGTTCGAGGCATGTCCGGCGCCGTAAAGCCCGCCGGCCTGGTGGTCGGCCTCACCGGCGGCATCGGCTCCGGCAAGAGCGCCGCCGCCAGCGCCTTCGCCCGCCTCGGCGCCCCGGTGGTGGATGCCGACGCCTGCGCCCATCGCCTCACCGCCGCCGGCGGGGCGGCGATGCCGGCGCTCACGGCTGCCTTCGGTAGCGTCATCGCCACTGCCGACGGCGCCCTCGACCGGGCGGCGATGCGGGCGCGGACCTTTGCCGACCCATCCGTTCGCAGCCAATTGGAGGCCCTGCTGCATCCGCTGATCCGTGCCGCCTGCGAAGCCGAGGTGGCGGCGGCGCTGGGCGCCGGTGCGGCCTATGTGATCTGGGCCGTGCCCCTGCTGGTGGAGAAGGGCGACTGGCGCGGCCGCATGCAGCGAGTGTTGGTGGTGGATTGCCCCGAGGATCTGCAGATCGCTCGGGTCCAGGCCCGCAGCGGCCTGCCGGCGGAGGAGGTTGCGCGCATCATGGCGGCCCAGGCCACGCGCGCCGAACGCCTTGCCGCCGCCGACGACGTGATCGACAACAGCGGTACGCTGGCGGAACTCGCCGGCCAAGTGGCGGCGCTCGATCGCAAATACCGCGATTTAGCGGCAAACCCGGGGGGTTTCCCGCCCTATTCCGGTTGAGCTTTATTGGCGGATCGGTCAGAATTCTCTGAATTCATCTCGGAATGCCGCGTGATTACCTACGAATACCCCCTCAACGAACGCATTCGCACTTTGCTGCGTCTTGAGGACTTGTTCGACAAGGTCATCTTCTTTGTCGCTTCCGATGCCGCCGAGGCCCATCACGTCGCCCTGGTCACCCTGTTCGAAATCCTCGAGGTCGCCAGCCGCGCCGACCTGAAGTTCGACCTGATGCAGGAACTGGAGCGCCAACGCCAGATTCTGCTGTCCTTCCGCAACAACCCCGACATTTCCGAGGACGCCCTCTCCGGCGCCCTCTATGAGATCGAACAAGCCTCTGCCGGCCTGCTGGCGATGCAGGGCAAGATCGGCCACTACTTGCGCGAAAACGAATGGCTGATGGCCATCAAGAATCGCGCGGCGATCCCCGGCGGCGTTTGCGAGTTCGACCTGCCCTCCTACCACTACTGGCTGAACCGCGACTGCGAGGGCCGCCGTCGCGACCTGCAGGGCTGGCTCAACCCGATGATGGCGATTCGCCAATCCATCGGCATCGTGCTGCGCCTGCTGCGCTCCTCCGGCCGTCCGGAAGGCCAAAGCGCCCCTCACGGCAACTACCAGTTGATGCTGGCCGGCCGTACCGCCCAGATGGTGCGCCTGCGCCTGGCCCAGGGCGATGCCTTCGTGCCCGAGATCAGCGCCAGCAAGTACGCCCTCAATATCCGCTTCCTGGCTCCCGAGGTCGATCAGCGGCCCAAGCCGGTGGACGCCGACGTTCAGTTCGAGCTGACCTTCTGCAACCTGTAAGTCCGCTGGTCATGGACAAGCCCAAGGTGGTGCAATGCCCTTGCTGCGGCAAACCGGTCGAATGGGTGGCGGCAAACCGCTATCGCCCTTTCTGCTCCGAGCGTTGCCGCAAGATCGACCTGGGTGCCTGGGCCAATGAGGAATATCGGGTGCCGGTGGTGGAAGAACCGGAAGACCCGGACAGCGTTCCTCCTGCTCAGTAGCCCCAGGCGGCGCGGATCGCCGCCACGCCGTGGGCCCCTGCGCCCCACGCCGCTTCCAGATCGCCCCGTTCCAGCCCGCCGATGAGGTACACCGGCAGCGGTGCTTCGCGCAGCAGTTCGGCGCAGCGCGGCCAGCCCAGCGCCGCCTGATCCGGGTGGCTGGCGGTGGGTTTTACCGAGCCGAGGATCGCGAAATCCAGACCCAGGGCCGCCGCCTTGTCTAGCTCGGCGCGGTCGTGACAGGAGGCGCCGACCCAGGCGAAGGGCGGCCGCTCCTGCAGCGTCGCCAGCGCTCGGGCCGGCAGGTGCAGGCCGTCGGCGCCGCTGGCGCGGGCCAATTCGGCATCGCCATTGACCAGCACCCGTGCCCCATGTTGGTGGCAGAGGGTTACTGCCTGGCGGCAGAAGTCCAGGCGCTCGGCCGGCGCCAGGCCCGGCTCGCGCAACTGCACCAGGCCCAGGCCATTCTTGAGTGTGCGTTCCAGGGCCGCCAACTGGGCGGCCACCCCCATGGTCGCCGCATCGCTGACGGCGCAGAAATCCGGCAGGGCCAGACCCCGCAGCACTGGCGCATTGGCCGGCAGCATCGGGCTGACGCTGAGGGCCTCGGCCCGCTGCCAGGCCAGGGCGGAATGCACGTGATCCTGCACCTCGCCGCGCCAGGCGACGACGCGAAAGAAGTGCAGCCGCACATGGGCATGCTCGTACACGTGTTCGCGGACGATCCAGGGGTAGGCCTGCAGCACCTCGATGCCCAACTCCTCCGAGAGTTCGCGGACCAGGGCGTCGTGGGGCGTCTCGCCGGCCTCCACCTTGCCACCGGGGAATTCCCAGTAGCCCGGGTAGAAGGTGCCGGGGGCGCGCTGGCCCAATAAAAAGCTACCGTCCGGCCGCAGGATCACCGCGGCCGCCACCTGAACCAGTTTCTTCATGGCGTTTCGATCCGCCCGGCGTAGTCGCGGGCGAACTGCCAAGCCACCCGGCCGCTGCGGGAGCCGCGGCCCAGGGCCCATTGCAGGGCTTCCTGGCGGGCGGCTGCGATGGCGTTGTGGGCCACGCCGAATTCCCCCAGCCAGTAGTTGCAGATCGCCAGGTACTCGTCCTGGGTGAAGGGGTAGAAGGACAGCCAGAGGCCGAAGCGCTCGGACAGGGAGACCTTTTCCTCGGTGGTCTCCCCCGGCCGCAGCTCGCCCTCGTCGGTGTGGCGGGTCTCCAGGTTCTCGGCCATGTACTCCGGCATCAGGTGGCGACGGTTGGAGGTCGCATACACCAGCAGGTTGTCCGGCATGGCGCCGATGGAGCCGTCGAGCACGCTCTTCAGGGCCTTGTAACCCGGCTCGCCGGCCTCGAAGGACAGGTCGTCGCAGAAGACGATGAAGTGCTCCGGGCGGCCGCCGATCAGCTCGACGATCTCCGGCAGGTCGGCCAGCTCGTCCTTGTCCACCTCGATCAGGCGCAGGCCCTGGGCGGCGAAGCCGTGCAGCGCCGCCTTGACCAGGGAGGACTTGCCGGTACCGCGGGCGCCGGTCAGCAGCACGTTGTTGGCGCGGCGGCCGGCGATGAACTGGCGGGTGTTCTGTTCGATCCGCTCCTTCTGGGGCGATACCGCCTGCAGGTCGTCGAGGCGGATCACATGGGGCCGCTGGATCGCCTCCAGGCGGCCGCGGCCCTGGCGGCGGCGCCAGCGGAAGGCGATGGCGCTCCAGTCCGGCTCGCCGGCCGCCGCCGGCAGCAGGGCTTCGACGCGGGCCAGCAGGGCTTCGGCCCGCTGCAAAAAACTATTCAGATCGCTCATGGTCGTCAGGGTCGGATTTTGGCCAGACCCGCCAGAGGATCAACAGCAGGATCAGCGGCAGGGCCAGTTCGAGGGCAATTCCCCACATGGGATAATCGGCCGGATATTGAAACGCCGGACTCTATCAGACATGCCCCGCCCCCTTCTCGCCTGCTTATTGCCCCTGCTGCTTGCCGCCTGCGTCGCCCAACCGCAGCGGCCGGAAGGCTGTCCGCCCTGTGCCGCGGCGGAAGCGCCGAAGACCGAAAAGCCCGTGGAAAAGCCCGCGGAGAAACCCCTGCAGGCTGCCGACTGGAGCGATTTGCCCGGCTGGGAGGGGGAAGACCGCGAATCGCTGCTGCCGACCTTCGAGGCCTTTGTCGCTTCCTGCCGATCTCTGGAACGGCATGACACCTGGGCCGCGGTTTGCGCCTCCGCCCGCAACGCCGACCGGGAGCAGTTGCGTCCCTGGTTCGAGGCCCAGTTCCGCCCCTGGCAACTGGTTAATCCGGACGGCAGCCGCAGCGGCCTGATCACCGGCTATTACGAGCCGGTGGTGAAGGGCAGCCGTAGCCACAAGAAGGCTTTCAGCGTGCCGGTGTTCGGCGTGCCCGACGACCTGATCACCGTCGAACTGGCCGAGGTCTACCCGGAGCTGAAAGGCATGCGCCTGCGCGGCCGGGTCGAGGGGCGCAAGCTGCTGCCCTATTACTCCCGGGCGGAGTGGGCCAGGCAGGAAGCTAAGCGCGCCGAGAGCGCCCTGATGTGGGTCGAGGACCCGATCGACTTCTTCTTCTTACAAATCCAGGGCTCCGGTCAGGTGCAGTTGGACGACGGCAGCCGGGTGCGCATCGGCTATGCGGAGCAGAACGGCCACCCCTATCGCTCCATCGGCAAGTGGCTGATCGACCAGGGCGAGTTGAAGGCCGAGCAGGCCTCGATGCAGGGCATCAAGCAGTGGGTCAAGACCCACCCGCTGAAGGTGCAGGAGTTGCTGAACGCCAATCCGAGCATGGTCTTTTTCCGCGAGCTGCCGGTGGAGGGCAGCGGCCCTCCGGGCGCCCTCGGCCTGCCGCTGACGCCGGAGCGCAGCATCGCCGTGGATCCGAAGGGCACTCCGCTGGGGGCGCCGGTTTGGCTGGTGACGACCAAGCCCCAGTCTGAGGCGCCGCTACGCCGGCTGATGCTGGCTCAGGACACCGGCGGCGCGATCCGCGGCCCGGTGCGGGCCGACTTCTACTGGGGCAGCGGCGCCGAAGCTGGGGACCTGGCGGGCCGGATGCGGCAGAAGGGCCAAATGTGGGCGCTGATGCCGCGGGGCTATGCACCTAAATAGGAATTTGCTTGAAATTGGCACCAAGATGGGATGTGTTTTCACGGTAATGGCACCAGTAAGGTGCCATTACGTTGGGTGGTTGTTACATAAGTGATTGAATTAATTAAGTTGTAGCATTTGGAACGCTTGTTGCTTTTTGCACTTCTTTTGTGCTTGGAGCCCCAAAGTGGAACAAATCAAAACGTCGGCCGACGTGCTGTTCATCCTGCTCGGCGCGATCATGATCCTGGCCATGCACGCCGGCTTTGCCTTTCTCGAGCTGGGCACGGTGCGTAAGAAGAACCAGGTCAATGCGTTGGTCAAAATCCTTTCCGACTTCGCCATCTCCACCCTGGCCTATTTCTTCATCGGCTATAGCATCGCCTACGGCATCAACTTCTTCGCCGGCGCCGAAACCCTGGCGCAGAAGGGCGGCTTCGAGCTGACCAAGTTCTTCTTCCTGCTGACCTTCGCTGCGGCGATCCCGGCCATCGTCTCCGGCGGTATCGCTGAACGGGCCAAGTTCAATCCGCAGATGGCCGCCACCTTCCTGCTGGTGGGTTTCGTCTATCCCTTCTTCGAGGGCATCGCCTGGAACAACGCCTACGGCTTCCAGGACTGGCTGAAGGCCGGATTTGGCGAGAACTTCCATGACTTTGCCGGTTCCGTCGTGGTGCATGCGGTGGGCGGCTGGATCGGTCTGGCGGCGGTGCTGCTGCTCGGCGCCCGCCGTGGCCGCTATCACAAGGATGGCGGCATCGCCGGCGCTCACCCGCCTTCGAGCATTCCCTTCCTTGCCCTTGGCGCCTGGATTCTGGTGGTTGGCTGGTTCGGCTTCAACGTGATGAGCGCCCAGACCCTGGACAAAATTTCCGGCCTGGTGGCGATGAACTCGCTGATGGCCATGGTCGGCGGCACCCTGGCAGCACTGGTGCTGGGTAAGAACGACCCGGGCTTCGTTCATAACGGCCCCCTGGCCGGCCTGGTGGCGGTCTGCGCCGGCTCCGATCTGATGCACCCGCTCGGTGCGCTGGTGGTGGGCGCGGTGGCGGGCGTGCTGTTCGTCCAGATGTTCACCCTGACCCAGAACCGCTGGAAGATCGACGACGTGCTCGGCGTCTGGCCCCTGCATGGCCTCTGCGGCGCCTGGGGCGGTATCGCCGCCGGCATCTTCGGCGCCAAGGCGCTGGGTGGCCTCGGCGGCGTCAGCTTCATGGCGCAACTGCTGGGCACCCTGCTCGGCGTGGCGATTGCCTTCGCCGGCGGCTTGCTGGTCTATGGTCTGCTGAAGAAAACCGTGGGTATCCGTCTCGATGCCGAGGAGGAGTACGAAGGCGCCGACCTGACCATCCACAACATCTCGTCCAACTCCGAGCGCGAAAGCCTCTGGTAACACGCGATAGGCGCCATGAAAAAGGGCGGCCCGCGGGCCGCCCTTTTTCATGGCGCATCGCTGTTCAGTGCAGTACCTCGAACAGGCGGTCGAAGCGGGAGACCTCGATGCATTGGCGGACGTTGTTGGTGGCGCGCGCCAGGCTGACGCGGGTGCCCCGGCTTTGCGCCTTGTCGCGCAGGATCAGGAGCATGCCGAGGGCGGCGCTGTCCATATAGGTGACTTGGGATAGGTCCACGATGATGTGCTCGATGCCGGGCTGCTCCAGCGTTCCGCTACAGGCGGCGCGAAACTCGCGGTGGGTATCGAACTTGAACACCCCGCTCAGCGCCAGCGTGACGACATTGTGTTGTGTGGTTTGCTGCACATCCATGACGGCCTCCTTCTCAAACGCCGCCAAAGAGGCCGGGCAGGGCCGGTCCTTTGGGCGGTTCGGACAATTGACGCATTGGTTCAGCAATTTACGTTCCCAAAGAGATTATCTTTAGACCTAAAGCTAGCAGCCTATATGCATCGATGCATATGTCAAGGGGATTGCCGATTTTTCTAATCAATGTAGGCGCTTGGCCGCGCCGGGCGCTTGCGTGTCCGGCTCGGCCGACGGTGACGCGGGGATCGGGCGCCGGCTCCAGGGCGGTGCGGGCCGTGGTGTAAGATCGCCCACCGGATTTCTCCTCCCGCCGCCCTTTATGGTTCCCCATCTCACTACCGCGCTCAGCGGCCCCCTGCTTGCCCTGGAGAAGTGCTTCCTCGACCAGGAAACCGCGATCGAGCATTGGCTGCGCGGGCAATGGCAGGAGCACTCGCCGCCCTTCTACGCCTCGGTGGATTTGCGCAATGCCGGCTTCAAGCTGGCGCCGGTGGATACCAATCTGTTCCCCGGCGGCTTCAACAACCTGAATCCAGCCTTCCTGCCCTTGAGCGTGCAAGCGGCGATGGCGGCCGTGGAAAAACTCTGCCCTGAGGCCCGCAATCTGCTGCTGGTGCCGGAGAACCACACCCGCAACCAGTTCTACCTGCAGAACGTCGCCCGCCTCGCCAGCATCCTGCGCCACACCGGCCTGAACGTGCGAATCGGCAGCCTGCTGCCGGAGATCACCGCGCCGACCCCGGTGGACCTGCCGGACGGCCAGCAACTACTGCTGGAGCCCCTGCGCCGGATCGGCAGCGAGGGTCGCCGTCTCGGCCTGAGCGATTTCGACCCCTGCGCGATCCTGCTCAACAACGACCTTTCGGCCGGGGTGCCGGAAATTCTCAAGAACCTCAACGAGCAGTGGCTGATCCCGCCGCTGCATGCCGGCTGGGCGACGCGGCGCAAGTCGCGCCACTTCGCCGCCTACCAGGAAGTGGCGGAAAGCTTCGCCGCCCAACTGGGCATCGACCCCTGGCTGATCAACCCCTACTTCGGCGTCTGCGGCGAGATCAACTTCCAGGAGCGTACCGGCGAGGAATGCCTGGCGGCGAACGTGGACATGCTGCTGCAGCGGGTGCGCGCCAAGTACAAGGAATACGGCATCGACACGCCGCCCTTCGCCATCGTCAAGGCCGACGCCGGCACCTACGGCATGGGCATCATGACGGTGAAGGATGCCGCCGAAGTGAAGAGCCTCAACCGCCGCCAGCGCAACAAGATGTCCACCGGCAAGGAGGGTCTGCAGGTCACCGAGGTGATCATCCAGGAAGGCGTGCCGACCAGCGAGCGGGTGGACGATGCCAACGCCGAGCCGGTGGTGTACATGATCGACCGCTACGTGGTCGGCGGCTTCTACCGGGTCAACACCGCTCGCGGCGTGGACGAGAACCTCAACGCGCCGGGCATGCAGTTCAAGCCCTTGGATTTCGAGACCTGCTGCACCCTGCCCGATGCCGGCCTGGGCCCCGATGCGCCGCCCAACCGCTTCTACGCCTACGGCGTGGTGGCGCGCCTGGCGCTGCTGGCGGCGGCCCGTGAACTGGAGCAGAGCGCCCCGGCGGATGCGACTGCCGATGCGATTGCTTAAGGCCTGCCTCCTCGCCGCGCTGGCGCTGCTGCTGGCCGCCTGCGGCCGCGACCCGCTGGTGTCGCGCGAATCCTACGTGTTCGGCACGCGGGTTCAGGTCCTGGTCTGGGGCGAGCCGGAATCCCGCGCCACCGCGGCGATCGACACCGTCCTGCGCGAGTTCGACCGCCTGCACCGGACTTACCACGCCTGGCAGTCCTCGGACCTGACCGAAGTGAACCTGGCCATCGCCGAGGGCCGCAGCATCGAGGTGGCGCCGGAAATGGCGGCGCTGATCCGGCGCGCCCAGGAACTGGCGGAACAAGGGGAGTACCTGTTTGACCCCGGGGTCGGCAATCTGGTCAAGCTCTGGGGTTTTCACGACGACAGCTTCAGGGCCCAACTGCCCGACGCCAAGTCCCTGGCGGCGCTGAAAGTCGCTCATCCGTCGATTGCCGCGCTCAAGCTCGACGGACGCACGGTTTCCGGCAGCAACCGCACCGTCGCGCTGGACTTTGGCGGCTACCTCAAGGGCGTCGCCCTCGATCGCGCCGCCGCCGCCCTGCGCGGCCGCGGCATCCAGAACGCGCTGATCAACATCGGCGGCAACATCTATGCCCTCGGCAGCAAGGGCGGCACGCCCTGGCGTGTCGGCCTGCAGCATCCGCGCGGCGCCGCGCCGCTGGCCTCGCTGGAACTGCGGGATGGCGAGGCCATCGGCACCTCGGGCGACTACCAGCGCTATTTCGAAATCGACGGCCAGCGCTACTGCCACCTGATCGATCCGCGCAGCGGCGAACCGAGCCGCGCCAGCCAGGCGCTGACAATCCTGATCCCGCCCGGGCCGGAAGCCGGCATGTTGTCCGACGCCGAGAGCAAGCCGCTGTTCATCGCTGGCGACGATTGGTTGCGCCTGGCCCATAAATTGGGCATAACTCAAGCATTAAGGGTCGATGCCAACGGCCGGGTGCAGGTTACGGCCGCGCTGAAGGCGCGCCTCAAGTTCGAGGTGCCGGACCTCAAGATCGAGGAGGTGCGATGATCGGTTTGCTGCTGATTACCCACACCACTTACGGTGAGTCACTGATCCAGTGCGCCTGCCACGTGCTGAACAAGCGGCCGCCGCAGATCACCCAACTCGGCGTGGCGGTGCAGGACGACCCGCTGGACATCCTGCCCTACGCCCGCCAGTTGCTGCAGATGGTGGATAGCGGCGAGGGGGTGCTGGTGATGACCGACATCTACGGCGCCACCCCGTCCAATATCGCCCTGAAGCTGCTTGAGCCGGGCCGGATCGAAGGCCTCGCCGGGGTCAACCTGCCGATGTTGCTGCGCGCTCTGACCTATCGCGACAAGGGCATGGAAACCCTGGTCAATCGCGCCACCCTGGGCGGTCGCGACGGCGTGTTGAACATGCTCCACCGCTAAGCGCGGAAGGGAAAGCGTTTGAACGGAGCGCCCAGTGATATCGAGCGCAGCGAGCCGTTTAGTAGCCTCCCCTGCGAGGGGGAGGATGGGAGGGGGCGGGTGTGCTTGTGCCTTACGCGCTTTCCGGATAGCGGGTACTCACGGAAAGCATGCGCATCAGGCTTCTTCGGCGCTGGCCCGGTCTTTCAGCAGCGATTGGGTCACCGGGCTGTTTTCCGCATGGGTATGGCAGGTATTGATCAGCGAAGGGCTGCCGCCGCTCTTGCCGTCGGAGAACACCCGGTCCAGGGCGTGCCAGCGGTCCGCATTGACGTTCTCGTCGGGAAACAGCTTGAAGGCCTCGGAGGCCATCGCCTGCAGGGTCACTGTCGCCATCGCGTGGAGCAGGCCGGTGACGTGGGTACAGCCTTCGACGCCGCCCACCAGCTCGCCCACCTTCTTGCCGAAGCCGGCGCCGATGGTGACGCCGACCAGGCGTTGGTAGTGCTGGGTGACTTCCGTGCACATGTCGAAGGGTGTGTCGTCCATCGAGGTTTCGACGGCCAGAATCTTGCGGTGATCGTCCAGGGTCAGCCTTAGCCACATCTGGTGCAGGGGTTGTTCTGGCGTCTGCTGGCCCTTCCAGCGGGTGCTGTAATGGAAGTGGCGCAGATCGGTGATATGACCTTCCACGTCCCACAAACCGTCGGCGCGGCGGAAGCCTTCGCAGATCACGCTGCGGGAATGGATGCGCTCTCTGGGCGCGGGGTTAGATAGGGGCATGGGCTTTTCCTTCTAGTTCTGGCAGCGTTTTGCTGCATAGCATCAGGGTGAAGTGTTACACATCGAAACCGCTGATGTCATCGGCAGATGTGCATCGCGGCCCCGCATCGGGCAAAATCGAGGCATAACGGTATGACCACAGGGAGGGCAAAGTGCCAAAGGCAGAAGCGGCAATCGTCAACAAACTGGGGCTCCACGCCCGCGCATCTGCAAAGCTGACGCAGCTCGCCGGCAGCTTCCCCTGCGAAGTCTGGATGGAACGCAATGGCCGTCGCATCAACGCCAAGAGCATCATGGGAGTGATGATGCTGGCCGCCGGTAAAGGTTCCACGGTGGTGGTCGATTGCGAAGGCGACGGTGCAGAAGCTGCCCTGGAGGCGATGTTGAAGTTGATCGCCGACCGCTTCGGCGAACCCGACTAGGCCCGCGCGGCATGACCTTTTCCATCTTCGGCCTGGCGGTTTCCCAGGGCATCGCCATCGGCCGTGCCCATCTGGTGTCCCACGCCACCTTCGAGGTGGCCCAGTACCAGCTACGCGAACGCGACATCCCCGGCGAAGTGACCCGCCTCGACGATGCTTTCGCCAGCGTCCGCGCCGAATTCGAAATCCTGCGCAGCGAAGCCAGCGCGCCAGGCACGCCGCAAGAGTTGGAGGCCATCCTCGATGTGCACAGCATGATCCTCGGCGATCCGCTGCTGACCGAGGAATCCCGCGCCTTGATCCGCGACCGCCGTTGCAACGCCGAATGGGCCTTGGTGCAGCAGATGGAATCCCTGGTGGCCCAGTTCGACGAGATGGACGACCCCTATCTGCGTGAGCGCGGCCAGGACATCGTCCAGGTAGTCGAGCGGGTGCTCAAGGCCCTGCTCGGCAAGCCGCGCAAGCTGGTCAAGAAGACCCGCGAGGACGACCTGATCATCGTCGCCCACGATCTGTCGCCGGCCGACACCATCCAGTTCAAGAGCCTGCGCATCGGCGGCTTCGTCACCGACCTTGGCGGCGCCACCTCGCACACCGCCATCGTTGCCCGCAGCCTGGCGATCCCGGCGGTGGTCGGCATGCACCATGCGCGGCCGTTGATCCAGGACGACGACCTGCTGATCGTGGACGGCACCCGCGGCGTGCTGATCGTCGATCCCGACATCCGCGTGCTCGAGGAATACCGGCTGCGCAAGAGCGCCCTTGAGCTGGAGCGTTCCAAGCTCAAGCGGTTGCGCGGCGCCAAGGCGGTGACCCTCGACGGCGTCGAGATCTCGCTCCAGGCCAATGTCGAACTGCCGCAGGATGCGGAGCAGGTGAAGGCGGTGGACGCCGACGGCGTCGGCCTCTATCGCACCGAGTTCCTTTTCATGAACCGGGACGACGTGCCCGACGAGGAAGAGCAGTTCGAGGCCTACCGCGTGATGGCCAAGGCCCTGGCCGGCAAGCCGGTCACCATCCGTACCCTCGACATTGGCGCCGACAAGCAGGCCCGTGCCCTGCGCGGCGCCGAGCGCATGGAACCGAACCCGGCCCTCGGTCTGCGCGCGATCCGCTACTGTCTGTCGGAACCGAACCTGTTCCGCTCGCAACTGCGGGCGATCCTGCGGGCCTCCCATTTCGGCAAGGTGCGTCTGCTGATTCCGATGCTGGCCCACGCCCACGAGATCGACCAGACTCTGGTGGTGATCGAGCAGGCCAAGCAGCAGTTGCGCGATGGCCGCCACAAGTTCGACGAGAACATCGAAGTCGGCGGCATGATCGAAATCCCCGCCGCGGCGATGGCGCTGGGCCCCTTCATCAAGCGCCTGGATTTCCTTTCGATCGGCACCAACGACCTGATTCAGTACACCCTCGCCATCGACCGCACCGACGAAGCCGTCGCCCACCTCTACGACCCGCTGCACCCGGCGGTGCTACGCCTGATCTACCAGACCATCCAGGTCGGCCAGAAGGCTGGCCTGCCGGTTTCGGTCTGCGGTGAAATGGCCGGCGACCCGATCATGACGCGGCTGCTGCTGGGCATGGGTTTGCGCCAGTTCTCCATGCATCCCTCGCAGCTATTCGAGATCAAGCATCACGTCCTGATGAGCGACGCCGACAAGCTCAGCGACAAGGTCATGCGCCTGCTGCGCCAGGAGGAATCGGACAAGGTGCGCGACCACCTGATGCGCATCAACGCCAGCGCCGCCAGCGATTGACAAGCCGCAGAGGCCTCGGTAGCCTCACATCCATCGCGCCGATTTGACTCTGCTTGCGGGCGCTTAACAAATACGGCTAAAGCGAGACAGGGGTAAGCCACCCGGTCCGCGTCAGCCGACCGGGTTTTTTGTTTCTGGATAACGATGAACGGCAATACTCAAGGTGTGGGTGTGGGCATCGTCGAAGCGCAACGCGCGCATTTCGACACGCCGCTGACGCTGCGCAGCGGCGCGGTGCTGCCCGCCTACGAGCTGGTTTATGAAACCTACGGCACGCTGAATGCCGCGGGCAGCAACGCCATCCTGGTCTGCCATGCCCTCTCCGGCCATCACCATGTCGCCGGCACGTATGCCGATCAGCCGGACAACGTCGGCTGGTGGGACAACATCATCGGCCCCGGCCGGCCGCTGGATACCAATCGTTTCTTCATCGTCGGCGTGAACAACCTCGGCGGCTGCCACGGCTCCACCGGCCCCTCCAGCATCAATCCGGCCAGCGGCAAGCCCTGGGGCGCCGATTTCCCCCTGCCGGCGGTGGTGGACTGGGTCCATGCGCAAGCGCGGCTGGCCGATCATCTCGGCATCCAGCAGTGGGCCGCCGTGGTCGGCGGCAGCCTCGGCGGCATGCAGGCGCTGCGCTGGACCATCACCTATCCGGAGCGGGTGCGCCACGCCCTGGTGATCGCCTCGGCGCCCAAGCTCACCGCGCAGAACATCGCCTTCAACGACGTCGCCCGCCAGGCCATCCTCACCGACCCGGATTTCCATGGCGGCCACTACTACGAACACGACACCTATCCCCAGCGTGGCCTGCGTCTGGCGCGCATGCTCGGCCACATCACCTATCTGTCCGACGATCAGATGGACGAGAAATTCGGCCGCACCTTGCGCAACGGCGCCTTCAGTTTCGGCTACGACGTCGAGTTCCAGGTCGAGTCCTACCTGCGCTATCAGGGCGACAAGTTCGCCGGCTACTTCGACGCCAACACCTACCTGCTGATGACCAAGGCCCTCGACTATTTCGATCCGGCGCGGGAAGGCGACGGCGATCTGGCGCGGGCGCTGGCAAAGGCCCGCGCCAAGTTCCTGGTGGTTTCCTTCAGCACCGACTGGCGCTTCTCTCCGGCCCGTTCGCGCGAGATCGTGTACGCCCTGCTGAAGAACGGCCAGGACGTCAGCTACGCCGAGATCGATTGCGATTTCGGCCACGACTCCTTCCTCATGCCCGATCCGCACTACCACGAGGTGATCGCCGCTTACCTGGGGCGCGTCGAATCATGAGCCTGATCAACCGCTCCGATTTCGACGTCATCGCCGGCTGGGTCCAGCCCGGCGAACGGGTACTGGACCTGGGTTGCGGCGACGGCGCGCTGCTCAAGCGCCTGATCGTTGAGCGCGGCGCCCGCGGCTACGGCCTCGAACTGGAACCCGCCAGCGTCAAGGCGGCGATTGCCAACGGCATCAACGTGATCCAGGGCAACCTGGAGAACGGCCTGGCCGATTTCTCCGACGATGCCTTCGAACACGTGGTGCTGTCGCGCACCCTGCAGACCATCCGCCACACCCAACAGATCCTCGGCGAAATGCTGCGCGTCGGCCGTGAGGCGGTGGTCAGTTTCCCCAACTTCGCCTACTGGAAAAACCAGTTGGCGATTCTCGAAGGCCGCATGCCAGTCAGCGAGGATCTGCCCTACCAGTGGTACGACTCGCCCAACGTGCGTTTCTTCACCATCCTCGATTTCGAGGACCTGTGTGCCCGCATGAGCATCGAAATCCGCGACCGCCGTGTACTCGACGAAAAGGGCCAGTTGGTCACCGAGGAGCCCAACTACCTCGGCAGCCTCGCCGTCTACCGCCTCGGCCGCGGCTAGCCCGCCAGGGCCAGGCGCAGGCCGATGGCAATGAAGGTCAGGCCCGCCACCGTGCCGAGGTGGCGGCCGAGGCGCGGATAGCGCCGCAGGCGCTCCCCCAGCCCGGCGGCGAACCAGCCGATGGCGCCGAAGATCAGCAGTGCCTGGGCCATGAACAGTGCTCCCAGCAGCAGCATCTGCAGCGCCACGGCACCCGCCTTGCGATCGACGAACTGCGGCAGGAAGGCGAGGAAGAACAGCCCCACCTTCGGGTTCAGCAGATTGCCCAGCACGCTCTGGCGAAACACCACTCGCAGCTTCACCGTCGCCGCTGGCGGTAGATGCAGTTCGCCGTCGCGCAGCGCGCGATAGCCGAGCAGCAGCAGGTAACCCGCCCCGGCGTAGCGCAGCAGGCCGAACAGCAGCGGCGAGGACTGCAGCAGCAGCGCCACCCCCGCCGCCGCCAGTGCGGTATGCACCACCAGTCCGGAAACGAAGCCGCAGGCCGCCACCAGCGCGGCGGCACGGCCCTGGGCCATGCCGCGCACCAGCACCTGCAGATTGTCGGGGCCCGGGGCGATGGTCAGCAGCATCGCCGAGAGCAGAAACAACGGAAGATCGTTCATCGCGCCATGTGTATCACAACGTCGCCCCGGCGATTGCGTCCGCCGTCCGACGCCGGATGAGACGGCGGCGTCGCAAAGTGGCACTGCCGCCTTGCCGCGGTCACCGCCGCGTACAGCCAACTTCCATAAAAATCATTGCATTGAATCCGCTCTTTGGCCCGGCGGTAATGGCACACCCGTTGCAATTGTCCTGACCACACGGCGTCAATCGCGGTGAGCAGGAAATACAACAAACAAGGAGACGATTCAAATGCAACCACGCTTTTCGATGCGTAAGACGGCAGCACTGAGCCTGGCGATTGCCGCAGTGTTTGCCACCGGTTCCGCAGCAGCGCGGGAAGTGACCGACGCGGATATCGCCAACGCCCAGAAGACCGGCAAGGAAGTGGTCACCGCCGGCCTCGGCCAGCAGGCTCAGCGCTTCAGCCCACTGAGCCAGATCAATGCCAAGACGGTGAAGGATCTGGTGCCGGTCTGGTCCATGTCCTTCGGCGGCGAGAAGCAGCGCGGCCAGGAAGCCCAGCCCCTGGTGTTCGACGGCAAGATGTACGTGCACGCCTCCTACAACCGGATGTTCGCCCTCGACGCCAAGACCGGCAAGAAGTTGTGGAAGTACGAGCATCGTCAGCCCGACGGCATCATGCCCTGCTGCGACATGATCAACCGCGGCGCCGCGATCTACGGCGACCTGGTCTACATGACCACCCTCGACGCGCAGATCGTCGCCCTCAACAAGGACACCGGCAAGGTGGTCTGGAAGGAAAAGGTGGATGAATACGCCGCCGGTTATTCCCTCTCCGCCGCCCCTCTGATCGTCAAGGGCAAGATCATCACCGGCGTTGCCGGCAGCGAGTTCGGTGTCGTCGGCCGCATCGAGGCGCGCGACGCCAAAACCGGCAAGCTGCTGTGGACCCGGCCCACCATCGAAGGCCACATGGGCTTCAAGTTTGACGCCGCCGGCAACAAGCAGGAGAACGGCATCTCTGGCACCACCAACGCTAGCTGGCCCGGCGACATGTGGAAGACCGGCGGCGTCGCCCCCTGGAACAACGTCACCTACGATCCCGACACCAACCTGCTGTTCGTCGGCACCGGCAACCCCGGCCCCTGGAACAGCCACACCCGCCCCGGCGACAACCTGTTCTCCTGCTCCACCGTGGCGATCGATCCCGACACCGGCAAGATCGTCTGGCACTACCAGAACACCCCGCATGACGGTTGGGACTACGACGGTGTGAACGAATTCGTCTCCTTCGACTACAAGGACCCGAAGACCGGCAAGACCGTCAAGGCCGGCGGCAAGGCCGACCGCGATGGCTTCTTCTTCGTCAATGACCGCACCAACGGCAAGCTGCTCAACGCCTTCCCCTTCGTCAAGGACATCAACTGGGCCAAGGGCATCGATCTCGCCACCGGCCGGCCGCTCTACAACGACGAGAACCGCCCGGGCAATCCGGCCGACTCCGCCGATGGCAAGAAGGGCAAGTCGGTCTTCGTCACGCCGTCCTTCCTCGGCGGCAAGAACCAGATGCCGATGGCCTACAGTCCGCAGACCGGCCTGTTCTACGTGCCCGCCAACGAATGGGGCATGGACATCTGGAACGAGCCGGTGACCTACAAGAAGGGCGCCGCCTACCTCGGCGCCGGCTTCACCATCAAGGCGCTGAACGAGGACTACATCGGTGCGATGCGCGCGGTCAATCCGAGCACCGGCAAGATCGTCTGGGAAATCAAGAACAACGCTCCGCTCTGGGGTGGCGCCCTGGCCACCGCCGGCGGCCTGGTGTTCTACGGTACCCCGGAAGGCTTCCTCAAGGCCGTCGATGCCAAGTCCGGCAAGGAACTGTGGAGCTTCCAGACCGGCTCCGGCATCGTTGCCCCGCCGATCGCCTGGGAAGAAGGCGGCCAGGAATACATCACCGTGATTTCCGGCTGGGGCGGCGCGGTTCCCCTGTGGGGCGGCGATGTCGCCAAGCGGGTGAATTTCCTCGAGCAGGGCGGTTCCGTGTGGACCTTCAGGATCCATAAGTAAGCCCCCTTCGACAGACAGCTTGTATCACTCCCTATTGCCCCGACCAGGCCGCTCCGTGGCCTCGCCGGGGCTTTTTTCATCACCTTGAATCCGTCAGATCAAGGCCCGCCGCGGAGGCCTCCCCACCGTGCTGGACAAGCTGCTGCTACAGGCCTGGATGTAATCCAATGCGACCTTGAATTCGCTGGAACAGGAAGTCATCGTCATGGCAATGGAATCGGTCAGCGGCAACATCTCCGCCGCCGCGCGCCGCCTGGGCATTCCCCGCAACACCCTGTACAACAAGCTCGGTCGGCTCTCTGAGGTGTAGCGTCTGGCGTTTGCCGGGCGCAAGACATACCGCTGGGACGACCCCTTTGGTTCCTATTTCGTCACAGGTTGATCGTTGATCGGCTGCAATACTTTCAGCAGAAACCCGAAGTCGCCGCTGCTGCGCTTGTGGCTCACCGGGTCGAAGAATTGGGGGCAACCGGCGCCATTGAGCCAGGAGTACTTGCCCAGGCTGTTCTTTGCGCTCGCCATGAACTGGCGCCGCAATCCCAGCAATTCACCGTTTGCCAGATCGAAGATGCCAAACTCGCCACCCGCAATCACCAGTTCACGATCATGGGGCCGCCGAATTCCACGCCAGGAGATGGCATAGCGACTCTTCAACTTATTGGTGTATTCCATTCGAGCGGTCTTGTAGCTATACCCGTCGTAGTCGCTCACCCGTTCGTAACGAACATTGGGCGGCAATACGGCATAGAACGAGGAATCGTAGTAGTCATATTGCGCAGGCGGTGCTTTACCAGTACCACCGGTTGGAAATGGCTTCTCGATAAAACGACGAAAAACAAATCGATTTCCGAATGCTGACTCGGCGATATAGCTCATCATGCTGATTACGCCATCGCCAAGCCCATATATCCCCCACGGGTCCTCCACCACATACCGATCCGACAGCACCTCGTCGCTGTCCTGCTTTCGCGGTCGGGCAACGTAATAGCCTTCAACGTGCGGCACCGTCTTGTAGATGAACTCCCCGGCCTCGGCCTTGCATAGCGCCTCGAAGTATTCCCGCTGTGTCATGCCCTCCCGGTAGACGCTCTCCTTCGGCGCCTCAGGCCACTGCGGCGGGGCTTTGGGGTTCGGCCAGTATTCGGGGTTCTCCGGGCGGCGGAGGATATACACAGGGCAGTACTTGTAGTCGGCCGATTTTTCTCTGCCGTACTTGATTCTCGATATCCAGCAATCAGCCCACTTCTTGGGGTCGTAGTATTCGCCGAAGGACTCTCTGTTGTTCGGGTTGATAGTTGGCATGTGTTCTGCGATGGAACGCAGACAGTCCTCGTCCCCACCTTCTCCGACCCCAGGCTCCCAAACCCGCTGGTAGCACTTCTCAGGAATTCCCGCCATGTTTCCGGCGGTCATCTCGACGATCTGCTCTTTGAGATTTTTGGCATACGCATTTGCCCCGAACCACATGCCACAAATCGCTATGGCAATCACGATGCATGAATGGGGCCTTGTTCGGTGATTCTCCTGTCCAAAGGAGTTAGAGACATTTCGCTTTCTGCTCGTCATAGGCAGCTCTCCCGATCTCAACATTCCAATCCCTGCTGGCTGTTCGATGTCCCGCTTGATGACTTCGGCTCATCGGCCACCCGGCCATGCCTTCTGCTGTTGCGCCGAGTTTCTAGCTGGGTACCGACAGGAGAGGCCGGTGACCCGTTCGCCGATATCGGTGTGCTAACCCCTAGGCAGGCATTCGATGACGTCGTCGAGGTGACCTGGGGGCACGCCCTCTTAGTCGTATGCACCTGGGCTTTCCCCATGCGATCCACAAGAAGTCAAAGGCTACCTGTTTGCTTGGACGCAAACAATTGAGCGGAAGTAATACTGCCTTTGGTTTTGTGCGGATAGAGGCGGCCCGTCCGGCGGCTGAACGCTGTAGGTCGGAAAAGCTGCTGCTGCCGGGCCGTTGGCCCCCCGGAACCGCGCCGGGGGGCCACCCATCATGGCCCGTCGGGCCGTTGTGTCGCGGGCATCAGGGGCTCGGCGCAGCGGAAGGCATCCGCCGCCAGAGGCACGCCGCAATACACCGCGGCATGCAGCAACACCTCGCGAATTTCCTCGGCGGTCGCGCCGTTGTTCAGCGCGCCGCGCAGATGGCCGGCGAGCTCGTGGCTGCGGCCGAGGGCGGTCAGCATGGCGATGGTCACCAGACTGCGAGTCTTGAGATCGATCCCGGCGCGGCACCAGACGCTGCCCCAGGCCTGCTCGGTGATGAAGTCCTGCAGGGGCTGGGTAAATTCACTGGTGCTGCCCAGGGCGCGGCGGACGAAGTCCGCGCCCATCACCTGGGTCCGGATCGCCAGGCCATCCTGGTAGCGCGGGTTCATGCCGCTTGCTGGACGTTGCTGTCCACGCGGAACTCGCAGCCGGTGGCGACCTGCACCTGCTCCAGGGTCACGCCCGGATGGAGTTCGGTCAGCAGCAGGCCGCGACCGGGTTCCACCTCGAACACACAGAGGTCGGTGATGATCAGGTCCACCACGCCGCGGCCGGTCACCGGCAGGTGGCAGCCGGGCAGGATCTTCGGGCTGCCGTCCTTGGCGCAGTGCTCCATCAGCACCACCACGCGGCCGACGCCGGAGACCAGGTCCATCGCGCCGCCGGGGCCCTTGACCATCTTGCCCGGCACCATCCAGTTGGCCAGGTCGCCGTTTTCCGAGACCTCCAGGCCGCCAAGGATCGACAGGTCGATGTGGCCGCCGCGGATCATGGCGAAGGAGTCGGCGCTGGAAAAGAAGCTGCCCCCCGGCTGGGCGGTGATGGTCTGCTTGCCGGCGTTGATCAGGTCCGGGTCCACCTCGTGCTCGGCGGGGAAGGGGCCGATGCCGAGCAGGCCGTTTTCCGACTGCAGGGTCACCTGCATGCCGTGCGGAATATGGTTGGCCACCAGGGTGGGAATGCCGATGCCGAGATTGACGTGATAGCCGTTGCGCAGTTCCTGCGCCGCGCGCCGCGCCATGCGCTCGCGGATCGGGTTTTCCTGGCGTCCGGCGGCGGTGGCGCCGCCGGTGACGGTGCGGAACTCAATGCGGCGCTCGTAGTGCGGCCCTTCGATGATCCGGTCGATGTAGATGCCCGGGGTGTGGATGTGGTCCGGGTCGAGTTCGCCGACTTCCACCAATTCCTCCACCTCGGCCAGCGTGACGCGGCCGCAGGTGGCGATCATCGGATTGAAGTTGCGCGCGGTCTTGCGATACAGCAGATTGCCGGCGCGGTCGCCGCGCCAGGCCTTGACGATGGAGAGGTCGGCGCGGATCGCCGTCTCCAGTACATATTCCTGATTGGCGAAGGCCTTGGTCTCCTTGCCTTCCGCCAGCCGGGTGCCGTAGGCGGTGCGGGTATAGAAGCCGGGAATGCCGGCGCCGCCGGCGCGCAGGCGCTCGGCCAGGGTGCCCTGGGGCACCAGTTCCAGTTCCAGCTCGCCGGCCAGCACCTGGCGTTCGAATTCCTTGTTCTCGCCGACGTAGGAGGCGATCACCTTTTTCACCTGGCGACTCGCCAGTAATTTGCCCATGCCGAAGCCATCGACGCCGGCGTTGTTGCCGACGATGGTCAGGTCGCGCACACCGGCGCGCAGCAGGGCGTCGATCAGATTTTCCGGGATGCCGCAAAGGCCGAAGCCGCCCGCAGCGATCACCATGCCGTCGAACAGCAGGCCGAAGATCGCGTCGTCGGCGCTGGCGTAAACCTTGCCCATAGCATTGCTCTCCGCTCGATATTTTTTGATAGGTCACATGCAACCTGGGGCGGGTTGCCCCGCCCCAGGTTGGTCCAGCACTGGATCAGTCGGCCCGTTCAGGTACCGGCAGGCCCACCCATTCCTTGTAGAAAGCCTCGATGTCCGGCTCGAAGTCGTGGATCACCGGGTACCAGGGGGTCGGTGCCTCGACGTCGTGCAGCGCGCCGCAGGTCGGGCAGTAGTACTCGCGGTACACCTGCCACTGGGTATCCGGCGCCATCAGCTTCGGGTACACCTCGGTCATCGCCTCTTCCGTGTCGCGCACGTAGATCGCCGCGTGCAGCTTCCAGTTTTCCTTGTAGCCGCAGAACTCGTGGCCGCAGTCGCACTTGATGATCCACTGCTTGGTCTTGGCCGACTGCACGATGTACATGTGCGGCGACAGGGGCAGGACGATCTTGTCCTTGAAGGGCACCTTGGCCTGCAGGGCCTTGATGTACTTCTCGAAGCGGTCGTTGTCCTTGGGCATGGACAGCATGCGGAAGGTGGTTTCCCAGTCCAGCGTGCCTTCGACCAGGTGCGAAACTTGTTCATTCGTGTATGACATTTTTTGCTCCTAAATTCAGCGAGTCGTTAAGGGTCGAGATCACTCTTCGACCTGGACGACGGTGGTGACGTCGGGCATCAGCGACAGGTCCATGCGGTGCTTGGAACCGTAGGTGGGCACGCCGAGGCTTTCCTCCAGCAGTTCCCAGTCGGCCGGCAGGCTCCAGAAGTCCATGAACTGCTTGGTGAACTTCTTCGACAGGGCGAAGCTGGTGGCGAACATGTGCTGCACCTGCACCGACGCATGCTTGTTGATGATGCGTTCGCGCTCTTCCTTCATCCATTCGCGGGTCGGCAGGGCACGGGCCAGACGCTCCTTGCGCATTTCGGCACGGCGCGCCTTGGTCTTGGCGGCATCGACGGTGAACACGCCCTTGGCATCCTGAGTGAATACGGCACCATGAACCTTCAGGGCGTATTCCGGCAGCAGGAACTTCTGGTTCAGGTCAGCCTCGATGGCCTTGATGTCGCGGTCGATGGGATCGCCGAAACCGGGGCCGCCACGGATGTAGTTCAGGTACAGGTCGTGGTTGTCGTAG
>DATDMT010000098.1:0-7120 GCA_036518635.1 Rhodocyclaceae bacterium
CAAGGAGCCCCTGGTGTATTCCTCCTTCGACTGGGGCATCAAGGACGAGGAGGGCTACCACTACATCCTCGGCCGCACCGACGACGTGATCAACGTCGCCGGCCATCGCCTCGGCACCCGCGAGATCGAGGAGGCGGTGCAGGCCCACAGCGCCATCGCCGAAGTGGCCGTGGTCGGCGTCGAGGACAAGCTGAAGGGCCAGGAGCCGGTGGCCTTCGCCGTGGTCAAGGACCCGGCCAAGACCGCCACGCCGGAACTGCGCGCCGCCCTGGAAGCCGAGGTCAAAAAGACCGTGGACAACATCCTCGGCGCCATCGCCCGGCCCAAGCATGTGCACTTCGTCACCGGCCTGCCCAAGACCCGCTCCGGCAAGATGCTGCGCCGTTCGATCCAGGCCCTGGCCGAAGGCCGCGACCCGGGCGATCTGACTACCATCGACGATCCTTCGACCCTGGAACAGATCAAGAACGCCCTCGGCGTTTAAATTGTGTTGACGAGCGGCGCTTTTTCGGTAGAATGCGCCGCTCTTTTGCAGGCGCGTAGCTCAGCTGGTTAGAGCACCACCTTGACATGGTGGGGGTCGTTGGTTCGAGTCCAATCGCGCCTACCAATACCCGAAAAGGCCGCATCGTTCCAACGATGCGGCCTTTTCTTTTGTACCTTCCGGTTGTGGCGGATCAGCGGAAATGCTGGCCGAGGATGGTTTCCATCTGGAACAGGTGCAGGCGGTCCACCAGCGTCGCGCTGGCGGCGCGCAGCTCGCCGATGCGGGCGGCGGCGGCGGCCGGATTCTGCCGGCTGAGGGCCAGCAATTCGCTGCCGACCCGATGCACGTCCTCATGCAGCGGCCCCAGCGAGATGAAGCGCGGCGAGGCCTGGTAGCGCTCGTGGCCGGGGCCGTAATACCAGCGGCCGAGGCGGCATTCGTGCACGTCCAGAGGCGGCGGCTCGCCCTCCGTTTCGCCGCCGAGCATGGCGGCCACCCGATCGACCCAGCGCTTGTGGTCGATCTCCGCCAGCAGCATCGGCAGGTCTTCCTCCGGCCACTGCATCATCGCCGACAGGGCCCACTCTTCCGGCGCGCGCCAGGCGGCGGCCCAGGCCGGCAGTTCGGCGGCCGGCATCGGCCGGGCGATGGCATAGCCCTGGGCCAGATGACAGCCGAGCTGCATCAGCAGCAGGCCGTGGCCGAAGGTTTCCACCCCCTCGGCGATCACGCTGCGATTGAAGGCGGTGGCCAGGCCGATGACGCCCTGGACGATGGTCATGTCCTCCCGGTCGTCGAGCATGTCGCGGACGAAGGACTGGTCGATCTTCAGCACCCGCGCCGGCAGGCGGCGGAACAGGGTCAGCGAGGAATAGCCGGTGCCGAAATCGTCGAGGGCAAACTCGACGCCGAGGGCGCGGCAGGCCTCGATCACGCCGGCCACCGATTCCAGGTCTTCCAGGGCGGTGGTCTCGAGAATCTCCAGTTCCAGCAGCTTGGGATCGACTTGCGGATACTGGGCCAGGATTTGCGCCAGGCGTTCGGCGAAATCCGGCCGTTGCAGATGGCGGCCGGAGATATTGACGCTGACCGCGACGGAGAAGCCCGCTTCGGCCCAAGCGGCGATCTGCCCCAGGGCTTCCGCCAGCACCCATTCACCGACGCCGACGGCCAGGTCGCTGAGTTCCACCGCCGGCAGGAATTCTGCCGGCGGCAGCACGCCGCGCTGTGGGTGTTGCCAGCGGATCAAGGCCTCGACGCCGACCACGGCGCCGGTGCGCATGTCCACCTTGGGTTGGTAGTAGAGACGGAATTCCTTCTGCCTTAGGGCTTCGCCGGCTTCCTGCAGGCGCTCGTGGAAGGCCCGGGCGCGCCGGTCGTCTTCCGGGTCGTAGAAGTGGCAGCGGTTCTTGCCCGACTCCTTGGCGGCGTACATCGCCTGGTCGGCGTGGCGCAGCAGGGCGTCGCCATCCCCTTCGTCGGCCGGGAACAGGGTGACGCCAATGCTGGCGGAGAGGGTCACCCGCTCCTCGTCCAGCGCCACCGGCGCGGCGATGGCCTCGAGCAGGCGGTCCATGCCGATGCGGCAATCGTCGGTGCTGAGCAGATCGAGCAGGACAAAGGCGAACTCGTCGCCACCGAGCCGGGCGATGGTGTCGTCGCCGCGCAGCATCTGCTTCATGCGTTTCGACAGGGCGATCAGCAGGCGGTCGCCGGCACCGTGGCCGAGCCGGTCGTTCACCGCCTTGAAGCCGTCCAGATCGAGGTAGCAGACCGCCATCAGCTTGCCGGTACGGTGGCTGTGGGCGATGCCCTGGGCCAGGCGGTCGGCCAGCAACACCCGGTTGGGCAGGCCGGTCAGGGCATCGTGATGGGCGACATGGAGCAACTGCTCCTCGTGCAGCTTGATGTGAGTGATGTCGCTGAACACGCCGACATAGCGCAGCACCTGGCCCTGGTCGTCATTCACCGCGGAGATGTAGAGCAGCTCCGGATAGACCTCGCCGTTCTTGCGGCGATTCCAGATCTCGCCGCTCCAGTGGCCGTCGGCCTGCAGCGCCTGCCACATCTCCTGGTAGAAGCCCGGGTCCTGGCGTTCCGAACGGAGGATCGCCGGGGTCTGGCCGAGCACCTCGTCGCGGCTGTAGCCGGTGGTCTCGCTGAAGGCGGCATTGACGTCGAGAATCCGCGCCTCGGCGTCGGTGATGACGATGCCCTGGCGCGAGGTGTCGAACACGCTGGCGGCCAGGCGCAGGCGATTCTCCGCTTCGCGGCGCGCGGTGACATCCTCGACATTGACCACCACCAGTTCCTGCAGCAACTGCGGCAGCGGCGCCAGGCCCACTTCCGTCGGGAAGCGCTGGCCGTCTTCGCGGCGCCCCGAGGCCATGCCGGAATGGATGCGCGGCACATCCGCCGTGCGCAACTCGCGCCATAGCTGGCGAAACTCGCCGGCCAGCAGGTGCTTGATGTTCACCCCGTAGATCGCCCCGCCCGGATAGCCGAACATCTGCCGGGCCCGGGTGTTGGCGCGCTCGATATGGCCGTCGCGGCCGACCACCAGCATCGCCTGGGGCGAGGTCTCGAGGATCAGATTGGCGCGGGCCTCGCTCTGCCGCAGCTTTTCCTGCTGCATGCCGGCGCGCAGCACCAGCAGGGCGATGCCGAGGGAAATGCAGGAAACGACGAAGATCACTCCGCCGGCGCGGCGCCGATCCAGGTCCGCCTCGCGCTCCAGGGCCTTGAACTCGGGACGCTCGTCGATGCCGACGATCGCCGCCAGGGGCCAATTGTTCAGCCATTGCCAGGCGAACACCCGCGGCTCGGTATCCAGCGCCGAAGCGTAGCGGGCCATGCCGTGGGTGCCGGGGGCGGTGTCGGCGAAGGGCTGGTCCTTCAACACCCGGCCGACATGACTCGGCCAATCCTGGCTGCGCGCCATCACCACGCCGTCGGCGCGCGACAGGTTGATGACGTCGCCCTGGTTGACGCGAATCTCGCCGAGATGGCGCGAGAGGAAGGCCACCGGCAACGCCGTCGCGATCACCCCGGCAAAGCGCTGCTCCCGCAGGATCGGCCGCGTCAGCAGGATCATCGGCGCGCCGCCGATGTCCACCGCCATCGGCTTGCCGATAAACAGCCGGTCGGTCCGCTGGTCGGCATGAATGCGGAAATGCTCCTCGCCGGCATGGCTGATTCGCGGCCGCGGCCCGGCCGAGGCGTAGACCAACTTGCCGGCGGCATCGAACACCAGCACCTGGCTGACGGCGCCGCTGGGGTAGCTTTCCAGCACGTCGCGGACCGCCCGGTCGAAGGTCTTCGCGCCGTCGGCCCAATCGTCGCGCAGGTGCAGCAGGGCCAGGTCATAGCTGCGGATCAGGGCATCGATCTGTTGCGCCACCGCATCCGAGAGTTGTTCTGCGCGCCGCTCATGCTGCACCGAGGCTTCCCGCAGCAAACGCTGGCGGGATTGATCCATCTGTTGCCAATAGTTGACACAGGTGGCGATGCCGACAAAAACGATGATCAGGGCGATCACCGGGGCGAGCAGACGGGGTTTCAAGGCAGGCGGCAGGATGGCGGCATGTCGCGAATTGTACCTTGCCGGGCCAATCTGACTCTTAGGTCACCGCATCAACAAAATCATGCACTACACTGAAAAGAAAACAAAAATGATTTACCGCCAGCAGTCCGACCGCTTACTACTTAGGGAATATAGATGCTGTGGCGCGAAGAGTATGAACTGGGCATTCCGGAGATCGACCGGCAACACCGCGAGCTGATCAACGCTCTGGTCGACCTGGAAACGACGACTGACAAGGAGCAGCGCTGGTCGGCGGTTCATTTCGCCCTGGTAAGGGTGGAGGAGTTCGTCAATGTGCACTTCGCTGTCGAGGAAAGCCTGATGCGCCTAGTAGGCTTTCCCAACTTCGACAGCCATGTGGCGGAACATCGCGCCTTCCGCGACAAGGTCGCCGAACTCAAGCTGCGTTCGCTGCAGACCGAGATCACCGACGATCTGCGCGCCTTGGTCACCGACTGGCTGCTTCAGCACATCGTCACCCGCGACCGAGAATACGTGGACTTCATCAGGGGCCACAACAGCCTGCCCCTGCTCAAATAGCGCGACGTCATCCACTCCTTGGGGGCGGATGACGTCGTGTTGAAACCGACCTCAGGCGTAGGCCGGGGCGAAAGCCTCCTCCGGGTTCGCCACCGGGCCGTTGCCGCTCCAGTAGGGCGACAGCTTGCGCAGCTGGGCGATGATCGGCGGCACCGCCGCGATCACCCGGTCCACTTCCTCCTCGGTGTTGTAGCGCGAGAGGGAGAAGCGGATGGTGCCGTGGGCCGCCGTGTAGGGAATGCCCATGGCCCGCATCACGTGGGAGGGCTCCAGGGAGCCCGAGGTGCAGGCGGAACCCGACGAAGCGGCGATGCCCATCTTGTTCAGCAGCAGCAAGATGCCCTCCCCTTCCACATACTCGAAGGCGATGCTGGCGGTGTTCGGCAGGCGGTAGAGGGTGTCGCCATTGACGAAGGCATTCGGCACCTTGGCCAGGATGCCGCGCTCCAGCTTGTCGCGCAGGCGCTTGACGGTGCTGTTCTCGGCTTCCATGTGCTGCAGGGCCAGTTCGCAGGCGACGCCGAGGCCGACGATGGAGGCGCTGTTCTCGGTGCCGGCACGGCGCCCCCGCTCCTGGTGGCCGCCCCGCAGCAGCGGACGGAAGCGGGTATTGCGGCGGACATAGAGCACGCCGATGCCCTTCGGCGCATGGAGCTTGTGGCCGGAGAGGGACAGCATGTCGATCTTGGTGGACTTCAGGTCGATGGGCACCTTGCCGATGGCCTGCACCGCGTCGGTGTGGAACATGATGCCCTTTTCATGGGCCATCTCGGCCATCTCCTCGACCGGGAACAGGGTGCCGGTCTCGTTGTTGGCCCACATCACCGAAACGATGGCGACCCGGTCGTTGAGCAGGGACTTGTATTCGTCCAGGTCCACGCGGCCCTTCTTGTTCACCTTCAGCTTGTGCACCACATAGCCGTCCTTCTCCAGGTGCTCGCAGAGGGTCAGGATCGCCGGGTGCTCGACCACCGTGGTGATGATGGTGCGGCGCTCGGGCTGGGCCTTCAAGGCCGAGAGGATCGCGGTGGAGTCCGATTCGGTGCCGCAGGAGGTGAACACGATTTCCGAATCGTGGGCCGCGCCGAGCAGTGTCTGCACCTTGACCCGGGCCTCCTTCAGGGCCTTGCCGACCTGGGAGCCGAAGCTATGGATCGACGAGGCGTTGCCGAACTGCTCGGTGAAGAAGGGCAGCATCGCCTGGACCACGGCCGGATCACAGGCGGTGGTGGCGTTGTTGTCCATGTAGATCGGTTTCATGGCGCGCTCCTCAGTGTTGGTGAGCCATCGCCGCGACGGGCAGCACCTGCACCAGTTCGCCCAGGGCCTCGATCATCTTCTGCTGGATGCCGCCCAGGGTGGCGGCTTCCATCGCGCAACCCTGGCAGGCGCCGGAGAGGGAGACGAAGATTTTCTTGCCGTCCACTTCCACCAGGCTGACGTCGCCGTGGTCCCGCTGCAGCATCGGCCGGATCGCCTCTAACGTGTCCTCGATCTTGCGGATTCGCTGGTAGTTGGTCAGCTTGGGCTTCACCGGCGATTCGGCCGGGGCCTTGGCCTTGGGCTTGACGTCGGTGTTGTAGAGGCGGCCGTTCACCGCGATCAGGATGTCCTCGATCTTCTCGTGGCAGGCGGAGCAACCGCCGCCGGCCTTGGTGTAGTTGGTCACTTCCTCAAGGGTCTTCAGGCCGTTGGCCTTCACCGTGTCCTCGATCATCACCGCGTCGATGGCGAAGCACTTGCAGACCAGATCGCCCTCTTCGTGGTCGTCGGTCCACACTTCGCCGCGGTAGTTGGCGACGGCGGCCTGCAGGGCTTCGCGGCCCATCACCGAGCAGTGCATCTTTTCCGGCGGCAGGCCGTCGAGGAAGTCGGCGATATCCTGGTTGGTAACCTTGAGCGCCTCGTCCAGGGTCTTGCCCTTGATGATCTCGGTCAGGGCCGAGGAGGAGGCGATAGCCGAGCCGCAACCGAAGGTCTGGAAATGGGCGTCGAGGATCACATCGGTCTCCGGGTCCACCTTCAGCATCAGCCGCAACGCGTCGCCGCACTTGATCGAGCCGACGTCGCCGACGCCGTTGGCGTCATCCAGCACACCGGAGTTCTTCGGGTTGAAGAAGTGCTCGCGCACCTTGTCGGAATAGTCCCACATGGTCGTACTCCTTTAAGCGGAGAAGGAAGAGCCGCAGGCGCAGGAGCCGGTGGCGTTCGGGTTGTTGAACTTGAAGCCGGTCTGCACCAGGGAATCGACGAAATCCACGGTCAGGCCTTCCAGCATCGGCCGGCTCATCGGGTCCACCAGCAGCTTGACGCCGCCCAGTTCAAATTCGAAATCGTCCTCGCCCTTTTCCTGTTCCAGGCGCAGGCCGTATTGCAGGCCGGAGCAGCCGCCGCCGGAAACGTAGATGCGCAATCCGGCGACCGGATTTTCGGAACCCTTGATGAAGCGGTCGATGGCCTTGGTGGCAGCGGGGGTCAGCGTGATCATGGTGGTCTCTCCAGGCGAATTT
>DATDMT010000099.1:0-6646 GCA_036518635.1 Rhodocyclaceae bacterium
AAGTCTTCGACTTATCCTTGATCTCGGTATGCTTGATGCGCTCGGCAACTTGCTTGATCTTCTTCACGCCTTCGGTGAGCAGATCCGGGAAGCGGAACACACCGCAATGCGCCTGCATCGTGCGGCGCATCTCCATACCGACGTCGTGCACCTTCTCGCCGTTCTTCTGGCCGTCGAGGCGTGCCAAGCGCGCACGCGTAAGTTCGCCGGCATCCTTCGGCAAATCTTTCAAGCCGGGATTTTCTTTCAGATACTTGATCACCGAGTTACCCGCCGCACGGCCGAACACCACGAGATCGGTCAGCGAGTTGGTGCCGAGGCGGTTGGCACCGTGCACCGAGGCACAGGCGCATTCGCCGGCGGCGTAGAAGCCCTTGACCACGGTGTTCGGGCCGTCGGCGCCGGGGATCACCACCTGGCCCAGGTAGTTGGTCGGAATGCCGCCCATCTGGTAGTGGCAGGTCGGCACCACCGGCAGGGGTTCCTTGATGGCGTCGACGCCGGCGAACTGGATACCGATTTCACGAATGCCGGGCAGGCGCTTCATGATGGTCTCGGGGTCCAAGTGGGTGATGTCGAGCAGCACGAAATCCTTGTTGGGGCCACAACCGCGGCCTTCGTTGATTTCGGTCACCATGGCACGGGACACCACGTCGCGGGAGGCCAGGTCCTTGGCGTTGGGCGCGTAGCGCTCCATGAAACGCTCGCCGGAGGCATTGCGCAGAATGCCGCCTTCGCCGCGCACGCCTTCGGTGATCAGCACGCCGGCACCGGCCACGCCGGTCGGGTGGAACTGCCAGAACTCCATGTCTTCCAGCGGGATGCCGGCGCGGGCCGCCATGCCCAGGCCGTCACCGGTGTTGATGAAGGCGTTGGTGGACGAGTAGAAGATGCGACCGGCGCCGCCGGTGGCGAAGATGGTGACCTTGGAATGGAAGGCGACGACTTCGCCGGTTTCCATGTCCATCGCGGTCACGCCTTGCACATCGCCCTCTTCGTCGCGAATCAGGTCAAGGGCCTGCCATTCGACGAAGAACTGGGTGTTGACCTTGACGTTGCGCTGATACATCGCGTGCAGCATGGCGTGACCGGTACGGTCGGCCGCGGCACAGGAGCGGCGCACCGGCTTTTCGCCGAAGTTGGACATGTGGCCGCCGAAGGGGCGCTGGTAGATCTTGCCGTTGTCCAGGCGGTCGAAGGGCATGCCGTAGTGTTCCAGCTCGACCACGCATTCATTGGCCTTCTTCACCATGAATTCGATCGCGTCCTGGTCGCCGAGCCAGTCGGAGCCCTTGACGGTGTCGTACATGTGCCAGTGCCAGTGATCTTCCTCGGAGTTACCGAGGGAAGCGGCGACGCCACCCTGAGCCGCCACGGTGTGGGAGCGGGTGGGGAACACCTTGGTCAGCACGGCGGTCTTGTAGCCGGCTTCGGAGAGTTGGATCGCGGCACGCAGGCCAGCGCCACCGGCGCCGACGATCACCGCATCAAATTTGCGAACGGTATAGCTCACTGTTACAGCCTCCAGATAATCTGCACTGCCCACACGGCATAACCGGTGAGGGCCAGGATCGTCACCACGTGAAGCGTCAGGCGAATGCCGGTGGGCTTGACGTAATCCATCCAGATGTCACGCACGCCGATCCAGGCGTGGTAGCACAGGGAAATGACGAACAGCGGGGTGAGGAAACGCATCACCGTGTTGGCCATCAGGGCGTGCCAACTGCTCTGGGTTTCGGTGGCGCCGCCGAGGATGGCGACGAGAATGATGGCGGTATAGACGGCCATGATCACCGCGGTGATGCGCTGGGCGATCCAGTCCTTCAGGCCGTAGTGGGCGCCGACGACGATACGGGCTTTCATCAGAACACTCCCAGGAACTTGGCGGCGATCAGCGCGGTGATACCGAGGCTGACCACCAGGACGACCTTGGCGGACGAACGGGCAGCTTCCTTCTCAATGCCGATGTGCAGATCGAGCAGCAGGAAGCGGATGCCGGCGCAGAAGTGATGCACGTAGGCCCAGCAGAGGCCGAACAGCACCAGCTTGGCCAGGGGATTGCCGACCAGCGTCTTGAAGCTGCGGAAGCTCTCGGCATCACCCAGCGAGAGCTGCAGCAGGCAGAGCAGGAAGGGCAGCATCAGGAACAGGCCCGCACCACTGACCCGGTGCAGAATGGACACGAATCCCGGCACCGGCAACCGGATTTCGGTCAGCGTCAGAAATTTCGGACGCGGTTTTGTCAGTTCTGGCATTTCCATCGATCTCCCTATCGTGGCCCTGAAGGGCTATTTCAAAAAACAAAAACACGCCCGACGTCTGGCGTCGGTACGCAGTACATCAACTCAACTCGTTCAGGTAGCAGTGTTCGGCCGTGGAATACAGGCCGCGCCGCCATTCGACCGGCTTGTCTCCATAGCTATAGCTGACGCGCTCCACCGACAACAGGGGAGCGCCCTCATTAATACCGAGCAGCTCGGCGCTGACGCGGTCGGCGCCGACGGCGCGGATGCGCTCCTCGGCGCGGATCATGCGCACGCCAAAGCGGCTTTCGAAAAGACTGTAGAGGGAACCCTGGTAATCCTTGAGGACATCCAGGGTCAGGCCGGCGAAGACTTCGCCCGGCAGGTAAATCTCATCCACCACCACCGGCTTGTTGGAAAACTGCAGCAGGCGGCGAACGACGATGATCGGGTCGCTGATCTTGATCTGCAGAATCCGCGCCGCCTCGGGGCCGGCCTTGGCGCGCCAGCACTCCAGGGGCATCGAGCGCGACGGTTCGACCTCACCGGACAGCGGCACCAGACGCAGGAAGCGGAAGAAGGCGCGCGGGTCGCTGTGGGTGGCAACGTAGGTGCCCTTGCCCTGGCGCCGCACCAGCAGATTGTCGGCGGCCATCTCGTCGATGGCCTTGCGCACCGTGCCCTGGCTCACGTTGAAGCGGACGGCGAGATCGGATTCGCTGGGAATAGCTTCCCCCGGGCGCCATTCACCCGTTTCAAGGCCCTGCATGATGAGGCCCTTGATCTGCCTATAGAGCGGACTGAAAGTGGGGGCTTCCTGTGACATGCGGCGCATTGGATCACAAAAAAAACAACTCGTCTATAGAGTGTCTTGTATCTTATATAAGACATATAATGTGGTGGATATTGACACACCCCCAACCCTTAATTAATATCCGCTCCCGATTCGGTAAAGCAGCGCAACATAGATTTGCTATACCGACCTATCACCCAGTCCATCTCATCCGTACTCACGAGGAGTAAACGCAAATGGCCAAAGCCCCCGTTCGTGTCGCAGTGACCGGCGCCGCCGGACAAATCGGTTATGCCCTGCTGTTCCGCATCGCCTCTGGCGAAATGCTGGGCAAGGATCAGCCCGTCATCCTGCAAATGCTGGAACTGCCGATGGAGAAGGCCCAGGCCGCGCTCAAGGGCGTGATGATGGAACTCGAAGACTGCGCCTTCCCCCTGCTGGCTGGCATGGTCGGCACCGACGATCCCGAAGTGGCCTTCAAGAACGCCGACTACGCCCTGCTCGTGGGCGCCCGTCCCCGCGGCCCCGGCATGGAACGCAAGGACCTGCTGCTGGAAAACGCCAAGATTTTCGTCGCCCAGGGCAAGGCTCTGAACAAGGTCGCCTCCCGCGACGTCAAGGTGCTGGTGGTCGGCAACCCGGCCAACACCAACGCCTGGATCGCCATGAAGTCCGCCCCCGATCTGCCCGCCGGCAACTTCACCGCCATGCTGCGCCTGGACCACAACCGCGCCCTGTCGCAACTGGCCACCAAGACCGGCAAGACCGTGAACGACATCGACAGCATGATCGTCTGGGGCAACCACTCCCCCACCATGTACCCCGATATCCGCTTCACCACCATCAGCGGCCAAGCGGCCCCCAAGGTTGTGAACGACGAAGCCTGGTACAAGAACGAGTACATCCCCAAGGTGGGCAAGCGCGGCGCCGCCATCATCGAAGCTCGCGGCCTGTCTTCCGCTGCTTCCGCTGCCAACGCTGCCATCGACCACATGCGCGACTGGGCCCTCGGCACCAACGGCAAGTGGGTCACCATGGGTATTCCTTCTGACGGCTCCTACGGCATCCCCGCCGGCACCATGTACGGCGTGCCCGTGACCTGTGCCAACGGCAAGTACGAGCGCGTTCTGGGCCTGGAAATCGACGCCTTCTCCCGCGAGAAGATGGATTTCACCCTGGCCGAACTGAAGGAAGAGCAAGACGGCGTCAAGGACATGCTGGCCTAATGACGACGGGCGGGATGGTCATGTCTAACCAGCGCATCCATCCCGCCGCTGTGCTGTATCAGGGCGAGAAGCCGTTTCCCGCCCTGCCTGCCTGCGAGCACTACGCCGGCAACGAAAAAATGATGCGCAAAGCCCTGGACCTCCAGGCCGAGATGGGGCCGATCTTCGACCTCACCTGCGATTGCGAAGACGGCGCTGCCGCCGGACGTGAGTTGGCTCACGCCGAGATGGTCGCCTCCCTGATCATGGATCACGCCAACCGCTTCGGCCGGGTCGGCGCCCGCATCCATGACGCCAAGCACGATAGCTGGCGTACCGACGTCGAAGTCCTGGTGGGCAAGGCCGGTAGCCGTGTCGCCTACCTGGTCATCCCCAAGCCCGAATCCGCCGATCAGGCGCTGGAACAGATCAGCTACATCGACGAAGTGCGCAAGCACTACAACATCGAGCGCGAAATCCCCGTGCATGTGCTGATCGAGACCCACGGTGCCCTGCGCGAGGCCTGGCAGATCGCCGCCCTGCCCCATGTCGAAAGCATCGACTTCGGCTTGATGGATTTCGTCAGCGCCCACCACGGCGCCATCCCTGCCAGTGCCATGGTTTCCCCCGGCCAGTTCGACCACCCGCTGGTCCATCGCGCCAAGTGCGAGATCGCTGCGGCCGCGCTGGGTAACGGCGTGGTGCCGGCGCACAATGTAACGACCGAACTGCGCGACCCGAGCGTGGTCAAACAAGACGCCCGCCGCGCCCGTGCCGAATTCGGCTTCCTGCGCATGTGGAGCATCCACCCGACGCAGATTCAACCCATCGTCGAAGCCATGCGCCCCGACTTCGAGGAAGTCAGCGAAGCCGTCGGCATCCTCACTTCCGCCCAGAACGCCGACTGGGCACCGATCCAGTGGTCCGGCAAGCTGCATGACCGGGCCTCGTACCGCTACTACTGGGACTTGTTGCAAAGGGCGCGCGCCACCGGCATGAAACTGCCCGCCGACGCCAGCGTCCGTTTTTTCTCCTGAGTTTTTTTTATCCACGACCCCACTCATAAAAGAGGAACTGCCATGCTAGAAGCCTACCGTCAGCATGTCGCCGAGCGCGCCGCGCTGGGCATCCCGCCGCTGCCCCTGACCAAGCAGCAGACCACTGAGCTGATCGCCCTGCTGAAGAACCCGCCCAAGGGCGAAGAACAGTTCCTCGTGGACCTGATCACCCATCGCGTCCCCGCCGGCGTGGACGACGCCGCCGAAGTCAAGGCCGCCTTCCTCGCCAAGGTCGCCAAGGGTGAAGAATCCTGCGCCCTGATCAACCGCGCCAAGGCCACCGAACTGCTCGGCACCATGGTCGGCGGCTACAACGTCAAGCCCCTGATCGATCTGCTGGCCGATGCCGAAGTCGGCACCGTCGCCGCCACCGCCCTCAAGGGCACCCTGCTGATGTTCGACTTCTTCCACGACGTCGCCGAACTTGCCAAGAAGGGCAATGCCAACGCCAAGGCGGTGATGCAGTCCTGGGCCGACGCCGAGTGGTTCACCAGCCGTCCCGAACTGCCCGCTTCGCAAAAGCTGACCGTGTTCAAGGTCACCGGCGAAACCAACACCGACGACCTGTCCCCCGCTCCCGACGCCTGGTCGCGCCCGGACATCCCGCTGCACGCCCTGGCGATGCTGAAGAACCCCCGTCCCGGCATCGAAGCCGACGAACCCGGCGTGCGCGGTTCCGTCAAGCAGCTCGAAGGCCTGGCCAAGAAGGGCAACCTGATCGCCTACGTGGGCGACGTGGTCGGCACCGGCTCTTCCCGCAAGTCCGCCACCAACTCCGTGTTGTGGTTCACCGGCGAAGACATCCCCTACGTGCCGAACAAGCGCTTCGGCGGTTTCTGCCTGGGTTCCAAGATCGCCCCGATCTTCTTCAACACCATGGAAGATGCCGGCGCGCTGCCGATCGAGATCGATGTTGCCGAGATGAACATGGGCGACGAGATCGAGCTGCAGGTGGACCAGGCCAATGCCAGCGTCAAGGCCCTGAAGAACGGCAAGGTGATCGCCGAAGCCAAGCTGAAGACCGCCGTGCTGCTGGATGAAGTGCGCGCCGGCGGCCGGATCAATCTGATCATCGGCCGCGGCCTGACCACCAAGGCCCGCGAATTCCTCGGTCTGCCCGTCTCCACCCTGTTCCGCCTGCCCCAGAACCCCGCCGACTCCGGCAAGGGCTACTCCCAGGCCCAGAAGATGGTCGGCCGCGCCTGTGGCCTGCCGGAAGGCAAGGGCATCCGCCCGGGCACCTACTGCGAACCGAAGATGACCACCGTCGGCTCCCAGGACACCACCGGCCCGATGACCCGCGACGAGCTGAAGGACCTGGCCTGCCTCGGCTTCTCCGCCGACATG
>DATDMT010000100.1:0-2314 GCA_036518635.1 Rhodocyclaceae bacterium
TTGTCCATGGCTTCGCGGATGGTCCGCAGGAAAGCCGTGACCCGGGCGGGCGCTTCGGCCCGGGGCGAATTCTCGATTTCCTCGATGATGCGGCTACCGATCACCACTGCATCGGCGACGCTGGCGACCTTGGCGGCGCTGGCACCGTCGCGGATGCCGAAGCCGACGCCGACGGGCATCCGCACCTTGTCGCGAATCCCGGGGATGCGGCGCGTGACCTCATCCAGGTCCAGGTGGCCGGCACCGGTCACCCCTTTCAGGGACACGTAATAAATATAGCCGCTGCCGATCTCCGCCACTTCGCCGAAGCGGCGGTCGGTGGAGGTGGGCGCCAACAGGAACACCGGATCGAGCCCGGCGCCCTTCAGGGTCTTGGCGAAGTCAGCACATTCCTCCGGCGGATAGTCCACCACCAACACGCCGTCGGCACCGGCGGCCTTGGCGTCGCGGGCGAAGGGCTCGATGCCGTAGGCCTCGATCGGGTTGGCGTAGCCCATCAGCACCACCGGCGTATCGGCGTCCGATTTGCGGAACTCACGGACGATGGCCAGCACCTTGCGCAAGCTCATGCCCTGCTTCAGCGCCCGCTCGGATGCGCGCTGGATGGTCGGGCCGTCGGCCATCGGGTCGGAGAACGGCACGCCCAGTTCGATGATGTCGGCGCCGCCGGCCACCAGGGCCTGCATCAGCGGCAGGGTCAGTTCGCCGTCCGGGTCGCCGGCGGTGATGAAGGGAATCAGCGCCTTGCGGCCGGCAGCTTGCAAACGGGTAAAGGTGGCTTGAATGCGCGACATGATCAGAATTTGATTCCGGATTTTTCGGCGACGGTGTGCATGTCCTTGTCGCCGCGGCCGGACAGGTTGACCAGCAGCACCTTGTCCGAGCCCAGGGTGGGCGCCAGCTTGGCGGCGTAGGCCAGAGCGTGGCTGGATTCCAACGCCGGGATGATGCCTTCGAAACGGCACAGGTCGTGGAAGGCCTGCAGCGCTTCGTCATCGCTGATGGTGACGTACTCGGCGCGGCCGGAATCCTTGAGCCAGGCGTGTTCCGGGCCGACGCCCGGATAGTCGAGGCCGGCGGAGATCGAATGGGTCTCGATGATCTGGCCGTCCTCGTCCTGCAACAGGTAAGTACGGTTGCCGTGGAGCACACCGGGGCGGCCGGCGGTCAGGGAGGCGGCGTGCATGCCGCTATCCACGCCATGGCCGGAGGCTTCGACGCCGATCAGCTTGACGCCTTCCACCGGGATGTAGGGATAGAAGATCCCCATCGCGTTGGAGCCGCCGCCGACGCAGGCGATCACCGCGTCCGGCTGGCGGCCGATGAGTTCCGGCATTTGAAGCTTGCACTCTTCGCCGATCACCTTCTGGAAGTCGCGGACCATCATCGGATAGGGATGGGGGCCGGCGACGGTGCCGATGATGTAGAAGGTGTTGCCGATGTTGGTGACCCAGTCGCGCATCGCTTCGTTGAGCGCGTCCTTCAAGGTCTTCGAGCCGGACTCGACGGGCACCACGGTGGCGCCCAGGAGCTTCATCCGATAGACGTTGGCGGCCTGTCGCTTGACGTCCTCGCTGCCCATATATACGACGCACTCCATGCCATAGCGGGCAGCCACGGTGGCGGTGGCAACGCCGTGCTGGCCGGCGCCGGTCTCGGCGATCACCCGCGGCTTGCCCATGCGCCGCGCCAGCAGGGCCTGGCCGATGCAGTTGTTCACCTTGTGGGCGCCGGTGTGGTTCAGGTCTTCGCGCTTCAGATAGATGCGCGCGCCGCCGAGGCGGTCGGACCAGTGCTTGGCGTGGTAGATCGGCGAGGGGCGGCCGACGTAGTGCTTGAGTTCGTATTCGAATTCGGCGCAGAAAGCCGGATCGGCCTGGGCGGCGGCATAGGCAGCCTTCAGCTCGTCCAGGGCGGGGATCAGGGTCTCGGCGACGAACACGCCGCCGTAGGGACCGAAGTGGCCCCGCGCGTCGGGCAGGTTGTAGTTGTTGTCAGGCATCGGCATCTTTCACGGCCGCGACGAAGGCGGCGATACGGGCGGCATCTTTAATGCCCTTGGCGGCTTCCACGCCGCTGCTCACGTCCACCGCCCAGGGGCGGATCCGCTCGACGGCGCCGGCCACATTGGCCGGATTCAAGCCACCGGAGAGGATCAGGGGCAACGGCAGCGCACGGGGAATCAGGCTCCAGTCGAAGGTCTCGCCACCACCGCCGTAGCCTTCGACAAAGGCATCCAGCAACAGCGCCCGGGCAGCGGGATAGGAGCGGGCGAATTCTAGCAGATCGACCCCCGGCCTCATCCGCGCCGCCT
>DATDMT010000101.1:0-3189 GCA_036518635.1 Rhodocyclaceae bacterium
GGCCGGTCACCAGATCGTGGCCGGCACTGTAGGCCAGCTCGTCCTCCGCCTGCGCCCGCGCCTTGATGTGATGGGCCACCAGCATGGCGATACCGAAGATCAGCGCGCTGTAGGCCACCACCAGCTTCACCATCAGCCCCAGGTGGCTTTCGGTCGAGGTGCTGGCCTCGAGCACCGAGGACTCCACCACCTTGCGCACGCCGTCGAGCTTCTCCTTGATCTCGCCCGCATCCAGGGTCATCTCCACCAGCACCGCGCGCGGCTCGTCGAGGGCCGCCTTTTCGCTGGGCTTGGCCTGCATCAGGCTGTCCAGTTGCGGCGCCAGCTTGGCCGAGTTCTGGTAGGCCTCGCGGATCGAGATCAGCCGCATATCACCGGGAAAGGCCCGGTCGAGGCGGCCCAGGCTGACGAGAAACTTGGCCTCCGCCGCCTGGCGCTCCTGCAGATAGGTGGCGCGATTGATCGAGTAGGAAAAATACTGGTAGTTACTGGTCTGGATCGCCAGCAGGCAGCGCTCCACCTGGCCCAGGTCTTCCAGCAGCGGCAGTTTCTCCCGCACCAGCGGCGTCGACGCACGCATCACTTCCTGGCTGGTGTAGGCGATGAAGGCCGACAATCCGAGGCCGAGGATGCTGGCGATGAGAAAAATCCAGGCGACTTTCTGGCGGGGTTTCCGCGGGAGGCTGCTGTTGGCTGAAAGCATCTTCTGGTTTGGAATCCGGCTGGGGAGGAATTATCGTAAATATGTCCGGCAGTATATGTGTAAGGAATCCGCGCCGGCCGCGACGAAAGCATCAGGAACCGAGGGCGCCGCTTCCGTACCCGGCGCGAGTCGGTTACCTTAACCTCAAGCCAAACGACAGGAGAGAACCATGAAGAACCCATCCACCCTGGCCCAGACCGCCATTGCCAGCCTGCTCGCCGTGGGCATCGTCGCCGCTTCCGGCAGCGCCATCGGCGCCGAACGGGAGAAATGCTACGGCATCAGCAAGGCCGGCCAGAACGATTGCGGCGGCAAGTACACCAAGCACTCCTGCGCCGGCCAGGCCGCCACCGACAAAGACCTCAACGACTTCAAGTTCGTCCCTGCCGGCAGTTGCGAAAAGATGGGCGGCCAGTTGAAGTCGGCCGGCGAGAAGGAAGCCGAAGCCAAGAAGAAGTCCTGATCACCGGATGCGAACCCTCACCACCCTCCCCACGACCGCCGGTATCGGCCTGCGCGCGCCGCACCATGCCGAAGTGCTGCTCGACCGGCCGGCCGTGGCCTGGTGGGAGGTGCATAGCGAGAACTTCTTTGCCGACGGCGGCCCGGCGCTGGATTTCCTGCGGGCGATCCGGGCCGACTATCCCCTCAGCCTGCACGGCGTCGGCGCCTCCCTCGGCGGTGTCGACAGCCTCTTCGAGCGCCATCTCGACCGGCTGGCGCGACTGGCGGAAATCATCGAACCCGCCGCCATCTCCGAGCACCTGTGCTGGTCCTCCGTCGGCGACCAGCACTTCAACGACCTGCTGCCCCTGCCCAGCACCGAAGCCGCCGTGGTGCAGGCAGTGCAACGCATCGAACGGATGCAGGAGCGGCTGCAGCGGACCCTCCTGATCGAGAACGTCTCCAGCTACGTCCAGTGGCGCGCCGCCGATTACAGCGAGTGGGATTTTCTGGTGGAAGTGGCCCGCCGCGCCGGCTGCGGCATCCTGCTCGACGTGAACAACATCCACGTCTCCGCCAGCAACCACGGCTTCGACGCGCGGACCTACGTCGATGCGGTGCCGCCCGAACTGGTGGGGGAAATCCACCTGGCCGGCTACGACCAGTGCGAAGATTTTCTGGTGGATACCCACGGCAAGCGGGTGCATCCGCCAGTCTGGGAACTCTACGAATACACCCTGGCGCGACTCGGTCTGCGACCGACGCTGATCGAATGGGACACCGACATTCCGCCCCTGGACGTACTGCAGGACGAGGCGGCGCACGCCGACCGCTATCTGGCCCGGATTGCCGCTGTGGAGGTGGCCGATGCCGCTCTCTGAACAGCAACAGGCTTTCGGACTGGCCCTGCGGCAAGGCGCCGACGAGGGCTTCCTGACCCGCTTCGCCGACGATCCGGCCGTCAGCGCCCGCCGCTTCGCCGCTTACCGGCGCAATGCCTGGGGCAACTGGCGCGCCGCCCTGGCCTCGACCTACCCGGTGATCGCCGAGCTGGTGGGCAACGCCAGCTTTCGCGCCCTGGCCGACGGCTACATCGAGAGCCAGCCGAGCCACGATGGCGACCTGAACGCCTACGGCGCCGGCTTCGCCGCCTGGCTGGCACCGCACCCGATCAGCGCCCAACTCCCATATCTGGCGGCCATGGCCGAGTTGGAATGGGCGCTGCAATGCGCCTATTTCGCCGCTGATCCGGAACCCTTCGAACTCGCAGCCCTGGCCGCAGTGCCGCCGGAACGCCAGGGGGAACTGGTGCTGCGGCTGTGGCCCGCAGCACGTTTGATCGAGTCGCCCTATCCGCTGGCAGAAATTTGGCAGGCCCATCAGATGGCCGGCGAGGACAAGATGGCAGCCCTGGCCCGCATCGACCTGACCCCAGGCCAGCACCACGCCCTGGTACTACGCCACGGCCCGCGCGAAGTGGAGGCCGTAGCGATTTCCCCCGGCGCTGCGATGTTCTGGCGCACCTGCCAAGCTGAAGTCCCGCTCGGCCTAGCCTTGGAACATGCCCTCGCCGCCGAGGCCGCGCTGGACATCGCCGCCTTACTGCCGCGCTGGGTGGAACAACGGGTGATTACGGGGTTCCGCTTGCCTTAACGGAAGGTAGCGAAAGCCACCGTCAGCAGCGCCAGCACGAGGTTGGTCGCCACCATCTGGCGGATGCGGTTCAATGCCGCCCCGCCGGCCTTCCAGTCTTCAAGGCCGACCGCCCGGGCCAGGGCCGCGTAGGGCACCACGTAGACGTAGGCGAAGATGCCGATCATCACCAGGCCGCTGGTCATCATCAGGTGCCAGTTGAGCGGCGCCGCCGCCATGCCGACCAGGCTCAGATTGGTCAGGCCGGAAGCCAAGATCAGCGCGACGGCCAGCCAGACCCAACGGAAGAAGCGATCGAACACGCCCAGCCAGAGGCGCAGGCGCTGCGGCGGCTCCAGCAGCTCGACGGCGGCCGGACGCAGGCACATGTAGGCGAAGAACATGCCGCC
>DATDMT010000102.1:0-2488 GCA_036518635.1 Rhodocyclaceae bacterium
TGTCGAGGGCCGCATCCTTGATCGCGTACTTGGCGATGAAGGCGTCGAAGCTGCAACGCTCGCCGTGATGGCCGAGTTCGACGCCGGGCACGTCATAGGGGATGGCGCCGGTTTCGGCGGCGATTTTCATCACCTCTCCGGCCGGCACGTAGAGGAACTCGGGGGTCTCGTCGATGAAGCGCGCCACCAGCCAGGGGCAGGCGATGCGGTCGACCTTGGGGCGTTCGCGGGTGATCCACTTCATCGGCGTTCTCCTTTCATTCGTCGAGCAGCATGCCTTCCAACACCGGCACGCCGTCCCGCAGGAAACGCAGCGACTTACCGGACTGGCGCAGCTCATAACAATCGGACTGCGCCTTGCCGCGTTCGCTTCGCTCCAGGCACAACTCGCCGCCGACGAAACGCCAACGGCCTGGGCGGGTCTTGCCCAGGTCCATCAATTCCAGGCCACCGTCCGCAGCAAATCGATAGGCCCAATGGGCGCCGTCGCCGATGCTGTGGCCCACCAACAGCCGCTGCATCTCAGCCGCCGTGAGCCGCTTGTAGTGCTCTGCGGCCTGGACGGACAAGGCCGTCACTAGGCAGCCTAAGGCCAGCAGCACGCGTGATCTGCCGATACGCCGCGTCATCCCAGCAGCAGCTTGCAGGCCAAGCCGACCACAGCGCAGACGCCGATGACGTGCATCACATTGCGCTTGTAGCGGAACAGGGCGACGGCCGCCGCCAGGGCGATCAGCGCCGAGACGACATCGAAGCGCCCGGCGTAGCCCTGGGGCCAGAGCACGTGATAGCCGAAGAACAGGGCCAGGTTGAGGATCACGCCGACTACCGCAGCGGTGATCGCGGTCAGCGGCGCAGTGAATTTGAGATCGTTGTGGGTGGTCTCCACCAGGGGCCCGCCGGCGAGGATGAAGATGAAGCTGGGCAGGAAGGTGAACCAGGTGGCGACACTCGCCGCCACGACCCCGGCGAGGAACAACTGCTCCGGGCCGAACACCGCCTTCACATAGCCGCCGACGAAGCCGACGAAGGCGACGATCATGATCAACGGCCCCGGCGTGGTCTCCCCCAGGGCCAGGCCGTCGATCATCTGGGTCGGCGTCACCCAGCCGTAGTGGCCGGAAGCGCCCTGATAGACATAGGGCAGCACCGCGTAGGCGCCGCCGAAGGTGAGCAGCGCCGCCTTGGTGAAGAACCAGCCCATCTGGGTCAGCGTGTGCTGCCAGCCGTAGGCGGCCGTCAGCAGCGCCATCGGCAGCAGCCACAGGAGGCCGCCGATCAGGGCCACCCGGGCCAGGCGCGACCACTGGAACAGGGCATGCTCGGGCGTCGGCGTGTCGTCGTCGATCAGCGCCGGGCCGTAGGACTTGTCCGCCGCACCGTGGCCGCCGCCGGCCTTGAATTTGTCCGGAGCGATCCGCCCACCGACATATCCGATCAATGCCGCCGCCGCGACGATCAGCGGGAAAGGCAGGTTCAAGGCGAAGATGGCGACGAAGGCCGCCGCGGCGATGGCCCACAGCAGCTTGTTTTTCAAGGCCCGGCCGCCGATCCGATGGGCCGCCTGGAGCACGATGGCGGTCACCGCCGGCTTGATGCCGTAGAACAGCCCGGCCACCAGGGGCATCTCGCCGAAGGCGATATAGATCCACGACAGGCCGACCAGGATTAATAGCGAGGGCAGCACGAACAGCCCACCGGCGACGATGCCGCCCCAGGTCCGGTGCATCAGCCAGCCGATGTAGGTCGCCAATTGCTGCGCCTCCGGGCCGGGCAGCACCATGCAGTAGTTGAGGGCATGGAGAAAGCGCCGCTCGGAAATCCAGCGGCGCTTCTCGACCAGCTCCTGATGCATGATGGATATCTGCCCGGCCGGCCCGCCGAAGCTGATGAAGCCCAGCTTGAGCCAATACCAGAAAGCCTCGGCGAAGGAGATGGGTTGCGGTGGAGTGGGTTGCGATGTCTTATCCATGGCTCTTTCTCGGTGACGATCCGATTAGAGCAGACCTTGGATGTCGGAGACATCTTGAGGCGGGGAGGCTGCCGGATCCCCACGGCTTGTGGAGCGGAATTTATATCACGACTGCGGGGCGGGACATCATGAAAGGCACCCCCTGTAAAATCCGCCCCCTCCCCTGCCACCCAGCCGCTCCGCCTCATGCACCCGCCCGCCCCCTGGTTTGAAATGCCCAGCCCCTTCGAGGCGGCGCCGGGCCGGCTGCTGATGCTGGAGCCGCCCTGGGCCGACGCGGACATGCTGTGGGCGCAGCTACTGCAGGACGCCTACCCCAAGCCCTTCGTCGTCGATGACGACGAGCGACGCTATCTCTACTTCAGCATCCACCTGATGCAGAGCGCCATGCGCCTGAACGCGCCCAACGCGCTGGACCTGCGCTACACGCAGAAGATGATGGCCTGCCTGCTGTTCAACCCGCGGCCCAAGCGCATCGTGCTGATCGGCGTCGGCGGCGGCTCCCTGGTCAAGTTC
>DATDMT010000103.1:0-3828 GCA_036518635.1 Rhodocyclaceae bacterium
CGAGAAGAACTCACCGGACGTGATCGGCCTGCCCACCACCGGCCTGTCGGAAACCCAGGGGGTGGATATCCAGCGCCTGGTGAAGACCTTCCGCGCCCAGTATCCGCAGTTCGAGAAGACCGCCGTGGTGCCGGTGAATACGCCGGATTTCAGCGGCTGCCTGGAGTCGGGCTACGCCCTGGCGGTGGAAGGCATCATCGACGTGCTGGTGCCGGAAACCCGGCTCGCCGGCAAACGCAAGAAGCAGGTCAATGTGCTGGCGCCGTCGATGCTGACCCCTGGTGACACCGAGGCGATCAAGGAATGGATCGAGGCCTTCGGCCTGCGCCCGGTGGTGCTGCCCGACATCGGCGATTCCCTCGACGGCCATCTGGTGGACCAGGAAACCACGCCCCTGACTTTGGGCGGCACGCCGCGTAACGAAATCGAGAGCATGGGCGAATCGGTCGCCACCCTGGTGATCGGCCGCTCCCTAAGCCGTGCCGCCGACCTGCTGCAGGCCCGCACCCACGTGCCGGACTTCCGCTTCGACCATCTGCTGGGGCTGGCCGCCTGCGACGCCTTCACCCTGGCCCTGTCGGAAATCTCCGGCCAGCCGGTGCCGGAGCGCATCGACCGGCAGCGCGCCCAGTTGCAGGACGCAATGGTGGACACCCATTTCATGACCGGCTTCTACCGCGTCGCCATCGCCGCCGATCCGGACCTGCTGGTGGCCCTGGGCCAGTTCGTCGCCGGTGCCGGCGCCCAGATCGTCGCCGCCGTGGCCCCGGCCAAGGCCGAGGTGCTGGCCGACATGCCCTGTGCCAACGTGCAACTGGGCGACCTGGAAGACCTGGAAAAGGCCGCCCGGGCCGGCGACGTGCAATTGCTGATCTCCAATTCCCACGCCCTGCAGAGCGCCGAACGCCTCGGCGTGCCGCTGCTGCGCGCCGGTTTTCCCCAGTACGACTGGGTGGGCGGCTACGCCCGCACTTGGGTGGGCTATCGCGGTTCGCGCCAGGCCCTGTTCGACATCGCCAACCTCTTCCTCGGACACCACCATGACACCCCTGCCTACCGATCCATCTACTGGGCCGGAACCTCCCGCGAGCGCGAAGCTGGGGCGCAGGCTGGCCCTGGCCTGGTCAGCCACTAGGGAGACGCCGGCCATGCTCAAGGTCGCCTTCGCCAGCGATGACCGGGAAACCGTGAACCAGCACTTCGGCGCTGCCGAAGGCTTCGCCGTGTTCGCCCTGGACGAGGAACGGGCGCAACTGGTGGAAGCCATCGAGTTTCCGCCCGAGTCCATGGACGGCAACGAGACCAAGCTGCCGGCCAAGATCCAGGCCCTGTCGGGCTGCGCCGCCGTCTATTGCCTGGCCGCCGGCGCCTCCGCTGTGCGCCAGTTGCTGGCCGCCGGCGTGCAGCCGGTGCGCCTGGACGACGAAGAAGCCATCGAACCCATCCTCGCCCAGCTGCGCCGCGCCATCCGCGACGGCGGCATCCCCTGGGTGGACAAGGCCCTGAAGCAGCAGGAGGGCGATAGCAGCCGCTTCGACAAGATGGCCGAAGAGGGCTGGGAAGAATGATCGAGACCACCGGCCCGCATCCGGCCGCCTCTGTCGGTGGCGTGGACATGCCGCCGCTCTCCTTGCCGGAAATGAAACTGAACCGAGGGGTGCTGCTCCGCTATCGGATGCCGGCCCTGCGCTCCCCTGATTCGAATACCGCTAGCCATACCCATAACCCGTCCCCCCTGGAGAATCACCATGAGTGAAGTTGCCACCCGCGAAGCCGGAATCGAACCCGCCGGCGATCCCATCTACGAGACCGACTTCATCAAGGAACTGCTGCGCCAGACCCGCGCCCTCGACAGCTACGGCACCTGGGACGGCGAGCCGATCGAAAAGATCATGGGCCCCTATGTGCTGACCAAGGAACAGAAGCGCGCCATCCCGATCATCGGCGACCCGGACGACGTGCTGCTGTCCCGCGTCAAGTCCTTCCACAACGCCATCGCGGTGCTGATCGAAAAGGAGTGCGGCAAGATGGCCGTGCCCTTCATACAGATCACCCACGAAGGCTTCGGCCGCGCCCTGATCGTGGTCGGCAAGCTGGTGGTGATGGACCGCACCCTGCGCGACGTGCATCGCTTCGGCTTCGACAGCCTGTCGAAGATGAAGACCGAAGCGGATAAGTATTTGTCCGTCGCGATTGAGCTGGTCGGCGAACACTCCGCCGTGGCCGGGCTCTGAGCGGACGCCTCCCTTTCCACTCAGGAGTCGACCATGACCGAGGATGAACTCAAGGACCTCGACAAGGAGGTCAAGAAGCTCAAGCGCATCGCCAGCGAATGGGCTTCGCAACTGCACGACCTCGTGGAAGACCGCCTGCCGGCGGCCTACCACGAGATTCCCGGGATTTCCCAATCCACTTACGATGCGTGTCAGGCCTGGGCGGAAGCGACTGCCCGACTGACGGCGGCGCAGAAAGGCTGATCATCATGAGCAACATCACCGGCAAAACCCGTAGCGGAACCGAATGGGTTCCCGAGTTCGTCTCCTTCCTCGACCCGAAGAAGTGCATCGGCTGCGGCCGCTGCTACAAGGTCTGCCCGCGCGACGTGCTGGACCTGGTGGAGCGCGGCGAGGACATGGAACTCGACGACGATTTCGATGACGACGACAACATGATGGTGATGACCCTGGCCAATCCGGGCGATTGCATCGGTTGCGGTTCCTGCGGTCGCGTCTGCCCCAAATCCTGTTACACCTACGCGCCGGCCGAGGCCTGAGAATGGCCAACGATCTGGTGGCACGCACCAGGGCTGAGCGAGAGCGCGGCGAGGCGGCCCTCGCGGCGCTGCGCGCCGAGGCGGAAAAGTGGGGCGTGGCGCTGGAAGGTTTCGATTGGAGCAACGCCATGTTCGCCCTGCAGTGCGATCCCTTTTCCAAGGAGAACGCCCTGCTGGCGCGCTGGGCCCAGGAGCACCGGCGCGGCATGCTGTCGGTGCGCGAGGACGGCTTCATCTATGCCGAGGTGGACCTGCTGGTGCAGCACCCGAAGAAGCCCCAGTTCTTCATCGAGGCCGTGACGGCCTGGGGCAAGGCCGAGGCCCTGAAGTCGGAACCGCGCCTGATCGAAATGCCGGCCTGAGCGATGGTCGCCGACGTTCGCCTGATCCTGTTCCACAAGCAGTCCACCAGCGGTCGCACCCGCTTTCTGCGCTTCGCCCAGGGGCTGCTGGCCTTCGAGCCGCTGCCCGCACTCTCTGCCTTGGTGGATGAGGGCGCGGCGGCTGCGTCGTCGGTGCGTCCCCACCCGGCCGCCGCGCTGCGCGCGGCGGAGGAGCGGCTGGGGCTGGCGGGCGGCAGCCTGAAGGCCGAGGCCGAGTTCTATGCCGAGGTCGAAACCCCCGCCGGTGCCGTGCCTGTGCTGCTGGCGGCCTTCACCAGCATCGATCCGCCCTTCGACGCCGCGGCCCAGGCCGGCGGCCAGTTCATTGCCCTGACCGAGGCCCGCGGCCTGCATCCGCTAGAGCTTGATCTGGCGCGGCGCGCCTACGAAACCATTCTGGGTGGATAACGCCGCCGGCTCCGCGCGGGCGTAGAATCCCCGGCAGCCAAATTGCTGCCGGAGGGGAAAGTGGACGTCAGTTCGGAGTATTTTCCGCAGGAAGATCAGCTATCGATCCTGCAGAAGGCAGTACCCCTGTCGCAAAAACTCTCGGCGGTGCATCGCATCGTCGGCGGCCACCTGGATTTCGTCGATCGCATCGCCGTCGCCATCTACGAGCCGGAGAGCGATCTGCTGCGGACCTTCCTCAGCAGCGACCGGGACGGCAAGACG
>DATDMT010000104.1:0-10430 GCA_036518635.1 Rhodocyclaceae bacterium
CTCACGGCCATGAACAACCTGGCCTGCACCCTACAGGCCCAGGGCGATCTGGCCGCCGCCCGTCCCCTCCAGGAATCCGTGCTGGCGGCCCAGCGCAGCCTGCTGGGCGAGGAGCATCCGAGCACGCTCACGACCATGAACAACCTGGCCCAGACCCTATGGGCTCAGGGCGATCTGGCCGCCGCCCGCACGCTCGAGGAGTCCGTGCTGACGGCCCGGCGCCGCCTGGCAGGCGAAGAGCATCCGGACACCCTCACAGCCATGAACAACCTGGCCAGCACCCTACAGGATCAAGGCGATCTGGCGGCGGCCCGTGCGCTCAAAGAATCCGTGCTGGCAGTCCGGCGCCGCCTGCTGGGCGAGGAGCATCCGGGCACCCTCATATCCATGAACAACCTGGCCACTACCTTATGTGCCCAGGGCGATCTGGCCGCCGCCCGTACGCTCGAAGAATCTGTGCTGGTGGCCCTTCGCCGTACCCTGGGCAACGATCATCCACACACGAAACTCGCCGCGGAGAACCTCGCCACGATACTCAGGACGATGGGTGACAACGCTACGGCAGTGGCGCCGATCGACGAAGAAAAAACGGCGACGGATGCCAATCCACGGCCATGACCACACCGTTCGATCCTTCGCTGTTGGTCACTCGACTGCTTGCCCGGCCGAAAACCAATCCGGCCAAGCAAAAGCACATCCCGCTGCTGCTCGCTCTCGCCGCCCTGCTCTCGGCCTGCACCACAGTAAGTATCGTCGATCGCGACGGCACCACCAAAGTCTCTCGGGAATTCGGCTTCGTCAGCATCGAACTCAACCCGAGGGCCGGAACTGCCGCGGCCGCCTTCCAAGCGGCCAAGGGCTTGCCGGTGGATGGCGAAGTCGGCCCGACCACGCGACTTTTTTCAGCGACAGCCCTACGCAGCAGGCCCCGGTCCTGTCCGTGATGCTGGCGCTGAAGGAGCTGCAATTCCTGGTTCAACTTGAACGAGCAATGCAAAGACAAACTCCCGCGAAAACGACCCTGTCCAATGGCCCAACTTGCCCTCGCTGAATCCCTCACCCTTACGGTCGACCCACGCCCATTGTTCGTGCCGTCCGGCTTGCTGGTCATCCCCGGGGAACGCTACCGCTTCGCCGCCGGCGGCAAGTGGCAAGACTGGTTCCGCACCGTCGGCCCCACCGGCTGGAAACTTTGGCCGCTGCACTTGAAGAATCGCGTGCCTGGCGCCGCCTTCTTTTACCTTTGCGCTTCGATTGGAGCCGATGACGCGAATGCCTTTGCCGTTGGTGCCGGCCTGGATTGGACCGTGCCCGATGCGGCGGCGAATGCTCCAGATCGGCAGCTCTACTTCTTCGCCAACGACTGGCGTGCCTGCTACGGCAACAACCATCCGCTGCCACCCGAGCAAGGCGGGCCGCTCACGGTCGCCATCACCCGAATCGCTTAAACACCCTGGAATACAAGCCATCATGACCGCCGCGCCCCACCAACTATTTATCGGCTACCGCCGCGACGACGGCGGGCACGCAGGCCGGCTCTACGACCGGCTGGCCGAGGCATTCTCTGCAAATGCCGTGTTCATCGACCGGGAAGACCTCACCCCCGGCCAGGCATTTCGGCAGGAACTGGCAGAGGCCATCCGCCAGGCCCGCGTTTGCGTCGTCGTGATCGGCCAGCACTGGTTCTCGGACAAAAACCGGGAACGCCTGTTCGGCGAGAACGACATCACCCGAGGGGAAATCCGTGTTGCCCTCGACTGTGTCAAGGCCGGCAATGGCTACGCAGTAATCCCGGTATTGGCCGGTGGCGCCGCCATGCCGGCGGAACACGAATTGCCGGAAGACATTGCCCACCTGCCCCGTGACCACGCCCATACGCTGGAGGAAACGCGGTACTCCCATTCGGTTGAAGCCCTGATTGAACTACTGGCGAAGCGCTACGGCTTAAAGCTGGCGCGGGGTTATGGCAAACCATTTCACCTGATCGACCAAACCCTCAGCGAACATTTCGCCGACCCGCTGAACCACCTGGGTGCGCTGCACGATCTGCTCCAGGCGCAAGGCAAGGCGGCCGTATTGGCGGCGGCCACGGTGCAGGGCATGGGCGGCGTGGGCAAGACACAGTTGGCTCTCAAGTACAGCCACGTCTATCGCAACGAATATCACGGCGTATGGTGGTTCCGCGCCGAGAGCCCGGCCCTGCTCGACCAGGACTGCGCGGCCTTCTGCGAAGCGATGAAAATCTCCGTACCGCAAGGCACCCTCCACCGTCAGGCCCTGCGCGACTGGCTGGCGCGGCAACCGCGCTGGCTGCTGGCCTACGACAACGTCGAGGACGCCAAGCAGTTTCAGGCCTACCTGCCCCAGGGCGGCGAACACCATGTGCTGATCACCTCGCGCCTGCCGGAGTGGCGCACCGATGCGATGCTGCGTCTTGATGTCTGGAACGACGAGCAGGCCCTGGACTTTCTCCGGTCCCGGCTACCCAAGGCCAGTGACGATCAGCGCCGTGCCCTGGCCCATGCCCTGGGCGGCCTGCCCCTGGCCCTGGAACAGGCTTGTGCCTATCTGGCCAAGACCGGTGTCAGCGTCGAAGACTATATCGCCCGCATCGACGACTTCGAACGCCACAGCCCGCTGCTGGGCCGTGAGGACTCACCAGTCTGCGCTCGCTCAGTGCTGGCCACGCTCTCCCTGGCCTTCGATCGTTTGAGCGATGGGGCGCGCGAACTGCTGCAGCTCTGCGCCTGGCTGGCGCCGGAACCTATCCCCGAGTTCCTATTCACCGAGCACCCCGAGTTGTTGCCGGAGGCCTTAGCTGCATCTTCAGACGACTCGCTGGTCTGGCGCGAGACCATCGCGGAATTGACCGGCTATGCCCTATGTCAAGCAAGCGATGGCTATGGTGCCGGCCTGCTGTTCCATCGATTGACGCAGGCAGCGGTGCTGGCGCGACGTTGGGAGCAGAAAGAACGAGACACCCAAAAAGCCCTAGCCCTATTGCATGCAGCATTTCCTCGTGACACGGGGCACCCAGAACAGTGGGCAAATGTCGCAACGCTGGCGCCCCATGTGCTGCAATTTGAAGCCTGGAACGATAAGAGTATCACCCTACAAGCAACCCGACTTGCCTGGTTGTTTGATCGCGTGGCCCACTATTTAGTGGAGTCCCGTGGCCTTTATGGAGAGGCCAAGCAAGTCCGGGCACGAGCGCTGGAAATTACCCGAAATTCCGTCGGTGATGAGCACCCCGACAGCCTCGCTCTGATGAACAACTTGGCCAGCACACTACGGGCTCAGGGCGATCTGCCCGCTGCCCGAGCGCTCCAGGAATCCGTGCTGGCAGCCTGTTGCCGCCTCTTGGGTGAAGATCATCCGAGCACACTATCGTCCATGAACAATCTAGCTGGCACCCTGCGGGACCAGGGCGAGCTGCCCGCCGCCCGGGCGCTCCAAGAATCCGTGCTGTCAGCCCTTCGCTGCCTGCTGGGCGAGGAACATCCGGATGCCCTCACCGCCATGAACAATCTGGCTGGCACCCTGCTAGTCCAGGGCGAGCTGCCTGCGGCCCGTGCGCTCCAAGAATCCGTGCTGGCATCCCTTCGCCGCCTGCTGGGCGAAGAGCATCCAGACACTATCACCGTGATGGGCAATTTGGCCGGCACACTGCGAGCTCAGGACGATCTATCCGCGGCCCGTGCGCTCGATGAATCCGTGCTGGCGGCCCGGCGCCGTCTGCTGGGCGAGGAGCATCCAGACACCATCACTGCCATGGGCAATTTAGCCGGCACCCTGTGGGCTCAGGGCGATCTTCCCACGGCTCGTGCGCTCGAGGAATCCGTGCTGGCAGCCAGGCATCGCCTGCTGGGAGAGGAGCATCCGGATACCCTCACCGCCATGGGCAATTTGGCTGGCTCGCTGGAGGCTCAAGGCGATCTATCCGCGGCCCGTGCGCTCCAGGAATCCGTGCTGGCGGCCCGGCGCCGCCTGCTGGGAGAGGAGCATCCGGACACCCTCACCGCTATCGGCAATTTGGCCGGTACCCTGTGGGCTCAGGGCGATATTCCCGGGACTCGTGCGCTCGAGGAATCCGCACTGGCGGCCCTTCGCCACCTGCTGGGCGAAGAGCATCCGGACACACTCACTGCCATGAACAATCTGGCCGCCACCCTGCATATTCAAGGCGATCTGCCCGCAGCTCGGATGCTCTTGGAATCCGCGCTGATAGCCCGCCGCCGCCTGCTCGGCGAGGAGCACACGGACACTATAGCCAGCGCCTGGAACCTATTCACGATCACGCTTCAACTGGGGGACAAAACCTCCGCAGGCGACCTGTTCAAAACCTACCTTTTACCGCTGATGCATTCCGATCCGAGCACGCTAAGCAGTGACTTGAGAACAATCCGACAGCAACTTCAAGCAGCGTTCACTCCACCTTCAAGCGAAGCCTCCTGATCGCCCTCCACAGGAAATACACCATGACCCTGACGCTGAACCTACGCGGCATTGAACAGCCCTCCACGGACGCGACGGCGGCTGACCTGCCCCCAACGCTAACGCTGACCCCGATCAAAACCCTGCGCTTCGCTGCCCAGCGCGGCGCGGCCGCGGCAAGCGTATCGCTGACGGCGCAGCCGGACGATGCGGTGTGCCTGCGGCTGGCTGGAGGGTTTGAATGGTGGATGCGGGCCGACGAAGCGGCACAGACCTTTGGCACACGCCAGGGCCAACGTTCGGACGCCAGCCCCGCTTTCGAACTGGACCCGGCTGCCGTGCTGGCCGCCGCAGTGGCCCGCTCCTCCCCTGGCGGCCGCAGTGGCCGCCGCGATGGTGTGGATGTGGCCCTCGACTCGATGCAAGTGGTCGGTATCGATCTGGCGGGCATGACCGCCCATCAGATTGGCGAGTGGGCGGAAGACAAGGCCCTCGACGACCAAGGGCCGGGCCTGTATCGGGTGGATATGGCCGCGGCGGAGATGATGCTGCAGAAAGTCGCCACGGTGAGCGAAGATCCGGCCCAAGGGCCGATCCTGATCTTCATCCACGGCACCGGGTCGAGCAGCCGCGGCAGCTTTTCCGAACTGTGGGACCCGAACGATCCAGCCCGCATCAAGGCGCGCCAGCAACTGGCCGGGCGCTATGGCCACCGGGTGTATGCCCTGGAACACCGCAGCCTGACGCAAAGCCCGATTCAGAATGCCCTGGATTTGGCGAACTGTTTGCCTACTGGGGCGAAGGTGCACCTGGTCACCCACTCCCGCGGCGGCTTGGTGGGCGATCTGCTGTGCCTCGGTCAGCGCCAGGGCAATGCCTTGACCGCCACCGTGCTGGACGATCTATTCCAACACGACCGGACCCTGGCGGAGCAATGGGGCCTGGGGTCTTACAACGCAGCGGACTATCCGGAGCAGCGCAGGATGGTCGATCAACTGCTCACAGTACTCGATGCCAAGCACCCCCAGGTCGAGCGCTATGTGCGCACGGCCTGCCCGGCGCTGGGCACCACGCTAGCGTCGGGCAAGCTGGACCGCTGGCTATCGGTACTGCGCTTTGCGGGCGGTTCGGTCATGGCGGGACATTTGATCGCACTGCTGTTGGCGGTGATCAAGGAGCGTACCGACCCACGCAGTCTGCCGGGCCTTGAGTCGATGATGCCGGGCTCGGCCCTGGTACGGATGTTGAACCTCAACCAGTTGCAGGTCGATGCCGACCTGACGGTGATCTCCGGCGATGTGGAGGGGGACTCGATCTGGGGCCGCCTCAAGCTGGCCTTGCCCGACTGGTTCTTTGCCGGCGACCACGATCTGGTAGTGAACACCGGGTCGATGTACGGCGGCGTGCGGCGGGTGAAGCCAGGCCGCTATTTCTTCGACCAGGGCCCGACGGTCTGCCATTTCAACTATTTCAAGAATGAGGTGACGGTCAATCAGTTAGCGGCAGGCTTGATTGATCCAAGCAAAGCGCCAAGGGACTTCAAACCCCTGGAAGAGTCGATGCGTGTCGAGCCCAGCCGCGCCCTACCCGCGGTCGGCAAGCCGGCGGGTACGGCGCCCTTCGCCATCGTCTTGCCCGGCATCATGGGCAGCCATTTGAGTGAAGGCGGCGAGCGGGTTTGGTTCGATCTCGGACGCATGGAAAATGGCGGTATCGAGCGCTTGGCCATCGACCGCCCCGGGGTGGAGGCAAGCGATGTTTTCCACGACTTCTATGGCGAGTTCATCAAATTCCTGCGCGATAGCCACACGGTGGACGTGCTCCCCTACGACTGGCGGATTTCGGTAAGGGAAAGCGCAAAGATCTTGGCATCCCTGGTGGAGCAACGCCTGGCCGAAGCCGAGCGTAGCGGCCAGGGCCTGCATATCGTCGCCCACTCCATGGGAGGGCTGGTCGCGCGAGCAATGCTGCAGCAACGGCCCGATCTTTGGCAGCGCCTCAAGCGCCTGCCGAAGCCCAACGATTTCCGCCTGATGATGCTGGGCACGCCCAACCATGGCTCTTACCAGGCCGTGCGCCTGATGGTGGGGCAATACAGGATCGCCAATCTGCTGGCGCTGCTGGACTATCGCCATGGCCGGGATCAATTGCTGGCAATCTTCAGCCGATATCCGGGTGCGGCCGAGCTTTTGCCCTGGGCCGGGGTGGCACAAAACCTTGGCGACCCGGCAGTATGGAACGCCCTACGCACCGCTGTCGATGAAAGCTGGCCCCTGCCCGACAAGAAAGCGCTGGATGCCGCAATAGAGACCTGGAATTTGCTGCGCGATGCCCCGGCCGACGGCGAGTGCATGGTGTACGTGGCCGGTTACGCCGGGCGTACCGCTTGCCAGTACGCGGTGGAGCAAGTCGGCACTGTGCTCACCTCGGGCGTGCCGCAGATTGTCTTCAAATCCACCAGCCGCGGCGACGGTACCGTGCCCTGGAACCTGGGTCTGCTATCCGGCGTACCCACTTGGTATGCCGAGGGAGTGGCGCACGACCAGTTGCTGGCGCACTCCCCCGCCTTCGCCGCCTACTTGGATTTGTTGCTGACCGGCCGGACCGATCGCTTGCCATCCAGCGAACCGGCAGGCGCCCGCGGCCTCGCTCCCGCAGACGAACTGCAAGTCATGCCGCCCGATGTTCCGCCGCTGTTCCCGACCCCCAGCGATTTTGGCGGCTTCGGCAGTGAAGGAAGTCGGCCAAGCCTCAGCGCGTCGCAAGCCGCGACGCCACCGGTCCGCGTCTCGATCTGTCATGGCGACCTGGCCTATGCCAGCCACCCGGTCTGCGTTGGTCACTATCTGGGCGACACCCAAATCAGTGCCGAACGCCGTCTCGATCTGGCGCTGGATGGTGCCCTCTCCGACCGAATGCGTCTGGGCATCTACCCCGGCCGGCTGGGTACCTGGGAGATTTTCATTCCAGGCGAAAACAAGGTGCATCCTCAAGGTGCCATCGTCGTCGGGCTGGGGCAGGTCGGATTCCTCACGCCAGGCGCACTGTCTGCAGCGCTGTGCCGTGTGCTGATGGATTACGCCATGGTGGTTGCCAATTGGCACGATAACCGCTTCGGCGCTAAACCATCGATACGCAAAGCGCGCGTCAGCACCCTGTTGATCGGCACCGGGGCCGGCGGCTTCAGCGTGGAAGACAGCGTGGCCGCGATCCTGATGGCAGTGAAAAATGCCAACGAAAAATTGGCTGTGCATGCTCCGCAAGCCCGTGTGTTGATCGATGAACTGGAACTGGTGGAAGTCTACGAAGACATCGCGCTTCAGGCGGCTCGCGCATTGAGCGTCGCTATCCCCATCGACGAGCCGACTGGAGCCTTTATCTGGAACGAGCGCCTGGTGAAAAACGGCACCGCCTGTTTGCGGCGCAGTGCAAGCGCCGATCTACCCGGCTGGTGGCGCCGACTAGAGATCAGCCACGAACGTGAGCGCGGGCAATTGCACTTCACCACGTTGACCGATCGGGCACGGGCCGAGCACACCTTGTTAACAGGCCAAATCGAGCTGGCCGACGCCTTCGTCTCCAGCATCACCGACACGACGCACACGAACGAAGAGGTGTCGCGCACCCTCTACGAAATGCTGATCCCGAATTCACTCAAGGAACTGGCGCCGGACCGAACCGACTTGGTGCTGCTGCTCGACGAGGAATCGGCCCGCTTCCCCTGGGAAATGCTGAACGACCGCTGGACCGACGCCGGTCCCCTGTCCGTCGCCGCCGGCTTGCTGCGGCAACTGAGGTGCGATGAGTTCCGCGCGAGGCCGATGCAGACTCAGGACAACGTCGCCTATGTGGTCGGCGACCCGCGGGTTGCACTACCCTTCCAGCAACTTCCCGGCGCACGGGCCGAGGCGGAGAGGGTCACCAAGGCCTTGCGCGACAACGGCTTCCGCGTCACCACAGCAATCGACCAGAACCAAATAGCCATCATGCAGGGGCTGCATGCTGATGCCTACCGCATCTTGCACCTGGCAGGCCACGGCGTTCACGAATATGAACTCGAAGATACTGCCCCGCCGGAAAAATGCGATGCCTGCCTACAGCCTTTGCCTACGATAGAAAAGATCAGATCGGGCATGGTGATCGGGCCGAACGCAATCCTGACCCCGGGCGACGTCGAGCAAATCCGCTGGGTGCCGGAGTTGGTGTTCATCAATTGTTGCCACCTAGGCGTCACCCTGACCCACGACCACTCAAGCTTTGGCCGGCTCGCTGCAAACCTGGCCGCGCAGTTCATCCGCATGGGCGTCAAGGCGGTGATTGCCGCCGGCTGGGCAGTAGACGATGGCCCTGCCTGTGCCTTTGCCGAGAGCTTCTATTGCGCCATGGCCAATGGTCGGCGATTTGGCAAGGCGGTACTGGAAGCGCGTCAACATGTCCGCCGGGCATTCCCCCAATCCAATACCTGGGGCGCCTACCAGTGCTATGGCGATCCGGACTACCGATTGCATGAGGACGGAGATGGCAACGATGACGACACGGCGAGCTATTTCTCCCCCGAGGCCCTGGTCACTGACCTCGAAAACCTTGCCAGCCGCGCCAGTGTCGAGCCCGTTGCTCCGCAGGAAATTAAAAATCTGATTGCCAAAATCCCTGAAAAACTTGAAGAGGAGTGGTGCAAGAAATCCGCAGTTGCCACTGCTCTTGGTCTCGCCTGGGGGCAGTTGGAGTGCTTCGAAGAGGCGATCATCCACCTCGATAAAGCAACGCAAGATGAATCTGCTGTCATGTCCCTTAAAGCGCTTGAACAGCGCGCAAATTACAAAGCGCGCCATGCGGCGAATCTTGCGGCGAAAGGGAAACATTCCGAGGCAATTGAACTATTCAGCAAGGCGGAAGTAGAACTGAAAGCACTGCTCGGCATGGGCCCAACCTCCGAGCGCCACAATCTTCTTGCCAGCCTGTGGAAACGCCGCGCCAGCGCATTCGCTGAGGGGCGTTTAGAAGCACTCGCCAACATGAAATCCAGTTATGTCGAGGCCGCCAGATTGTGCCCAGCAGACAGCACAAAGGACGCCTATCCAAAAACAAATTCTCTCCTTGCGGACGCTCTTCTTGGCTTGATTAACGGGTCGCTCACCGCGTCGCAACGCACCCAGATTATCCAAGGCTGCCGGGAAGTCGCATTCAAACCTCGACAACAAAAATCCGAGATGCCCGGCTTCTGGGATGCCACCGCCGAAGCCGACGCCATGACCGTCGCTGCCCTGGCCGGGGAAACGCTGGAAGCCGAGATGAACGACCTGGTAGGGCGGTACCGTCTAGCCTTCAGCCGCGGCGCCAGCCCCCGGGAGGCCGCATCGGTGCTCGACCAATTCCGCTTTATCTCCAGCATCCTTGCCGATCACCCGGGCAGCGCAGCGTTGTGTGAGACGGTGCAAAAAATCCAGGACCAACTCGAACGCATAGCCCCGAAAACCCAGCGCAGCGATTAACCCATGCCATCACTGAAAACCTACGACCTGTTCATCAGCCACGCCTGGAGCTATGACCAGCACTACTACGGCGTCGTCCGTTTCCTCGACGATGCCAACAACTTCCACTACCGCAACTATTCAGCGCCGGAGCACAAGCCGGTCATCGCACCGGGTACCCGAGCCAGAGACAAGCGCGTGCGCGATGCCTTGTACAACAAGATTCGGCCCGTCAATTGCGTCCTGGTGATCGCCGCGATGTACGTGTCACACCGTGAGTGGATTCAGGCGGAACTTGATCTAGCGTCGGAGCTGGACAAGCCCGTCATCGGTATCGCACCCCTCGGCCAAATCAATCTTCCCGAACCTGTCTCTCGAATTGCGAATGAGGTGGTTCGATGGCGGCAGGACTCCATCATCGATGCAATCCGGTACTGGTCGATCTGAGCATTCCCATTGAGCTAAGCTTGGCCACTTCCGTAATCCGCAACTTTTTTCCGCCGAAGGCCCTATGGACGCCCCTCA
>DATDMT010000105.1:0-24198 GCA_036518635.1 Rhodocyclaceae bacterium
TTCTGGTGGGTGGCGGTGATCACCCGTACATTGGCCTTGACCGGCGAATGGCCGCCGACGCGATAGAAATGGCCGTCGGACAGCACCCGCAGCAGGCGGGTCTGCAGCTCGGCCGGCATGTCGCCGATTTCGTCGAGGAACAGGGTGCCGCCGTCGGCCTGCTCGAAGCGGCCGCGGCGCTGGGTGGTGGCGCCGGTGAAGGCGCCCTTCTCATGGTCGAAAAGCTCCGACTCGAGCAGGTCGCGCGGAATCGCCGCGGTGTTGATGGCGATGAACGAAGCATCCTTGCGCGGGCTGTGGCGGTGCAGGGCACGGGCCACCAGCTCCTTGCCGGTGCCCGATTCGCCGTTGATCAGTACCGTGGCGTGGGACTGGGACAGGCGGCCGATGGCACGGAACACCTCCTGCATCGCCGGCGCCTGGCCGAGGATTTCCGGCACCATCGAGGCGGTCTGCTCGGTGGCGCTGTCCTGCTGCGAAGTCTCGTCGATGGCGCGGCGCACCAGCTCCACCGCCTGGTCCACGTCGAAGGGCTTCGGCAGGTATTCGTAGGCGCCGCCCTGGAAGGCCGCCACCGCCGAATCCAGGTCGGAGTAGGCAGTCATGATGATCACCGGCAGCTCGGGCCACTGGCTCTTGACGTGCTTCAGCAGCTCCAGCCCGGACTGGCCGGGCATGCGGATGTCGGAGACGAGGACGCGGGGAACCTGCCCCTGCTCCAGCGCCACCATGGCTTCGGTGGCGGAGGAAAAACTCTTGTAGGCGATGTCTTCGCGCGCCAGGGCCTTTTCGAAGACCCAGCGGATGGAACGATCGTCGTCAACAATCCAAACGGGATTCATGGTGTCGGGCTCGTGGTTTCGTTTGTTGTTATGGCTTTCAATGGCATCAGGATGCGGAAGCAGGTACGGCCGGGGCGCGATTCCACCTCGATGGTGCCACTGTGTTGCTGGATGAAGCTTTGCGTCAGGGTCAAACCCAAGCCACTGCCGCCGTCACGGCCCGAGACCAGGGGATAGAAAATCTTGTCGCGGATCGCTTCCGGTATGCCGGGGCCATTGTCGATCACTTGCAATTCAAGTGCCAGGGAATAGCGCTTCTTCGCCAGCGTGACCTTGCGCGCGGCGCGGGTGCGGAAGACGATGTCGCCCTTGCCGTTCATCGCCTGAGCGGCGTTGCGGGCAATGTTGAGAATCGCCTGGATCAACTGCTCGCGGTCGCCGGTCAGGTCGGGTAGCGAAGTGTCATAGTCGCGGCGGACGCGGACGCCGGCAAATTCGGCATGGATCAGGCGCAGCACCCGTTCGAGAATCTCGTGGATGTTCACCTGCGCCGGATGCATGGTGCGGTGGGACGACAGCAGGCGCTGCATCAGGTCCTGCAGGCGGTCGGCCTCGCTGATGATGACCTGGGTGTATTCGCGCAGCGCCGGGTTGTTCAGCTCGCGCTCAAGCAACTGCGCCGAGCCGCGGATGCCGCCCAGCGGGTTCTTGATCTCGTGCGCCAGATTACGGATCAGCTCACGGTTGGCCTGTTGCTGCACGGCTTCGCGCTCTTCCCGCGCCACCTTGAGTTGCTGGTCGATGGGGCGGAACTCGAGCAGCAGGCGTGCGCTTTCCACTTCCACCGGGGTCACCGTGCAGTCGAGATGCAGCGCCGGCTGCTCGCCGCGCACCACTTCGATGTTGTGGCCGGTGTAACTCCAGTTGTTGCGCAGGGCATTGTCGAGAGCCCCCGACAGCACGCGGGAAGCGCCCACCATCTGGCTCAGGGGGCGCCCCAAGTAAGTGCGCTGGCTGACGGCGAAGAGGTTTTCCGCCGCCGGATTCAAATGGCGTATCGCCAGACGTTCGTCCAGCAGGATCACGGCAGAGGAGAGTAGATCTAGCCCGGCGAAGGTTGCGCTATCGACGGGATTGGTTTCGGGCTGGCTCATGGGGATAAACCAGCAAAAACCGCGCCGAGATCAGCGCAGGTTGCCCAGCTCCCGCTTCAGGGCGCCGATGTTGCGCTCATGCAGCGCCATTCGGTCGCGCAGCGGTTGCAAGCGATCGGTCGGTGCCTTGGCCTGCTCCTGGTCGCCGAGGGTTTTCTTAGCCTCGTCGAAATTCTTCTGCTCCGAGGCCAGCTCCTGTTCGAGGATGTGACGGCGGTCGGTGTCGCGGCCCTTCTGCGCTTCGCTGCTGACCTTGGGGAAATCCTTGGGCGAGGGCGTCGCCACCGCGGCGGAGCGCAGCGGCTTGCTCCCGGACGAGGAAGACGAGCCGTCGCGGGACAACACGGCGCAATTCTTGTGGCCGTCCTTGTTGTTCGTGTAGGTCGCATGGCCGCTGGCGTCTACGCACTTGTACAGCGTGTTGGCACTAGCGCCGAGGGCCGTGACACAGAGCAGGGCGAAGGCGGCGATTCGGATCATGCTTTGGGATGGGGGCATTCGTAAGGAATCAAGTGTAGCAGGGAGGGCGAGGCACAAAAAAAGGGACGGGGTTGCCCCCGTCCCTTTCTGCTCCAAGCCTTGCGGCTTAGATGGAGTAGTACATATCGAACTCGACCGGGTGAGTGGTCATGCGGAACTTGGTGACTTCTTCCATCTTCAAGTCGATGTAGGCATCGATCATGTCGTTGGAGAACACACCGCCGCGAGTCAGGAACTCGCGATCCTTGTCCAAGTATTCCAGGGCCTGTTCGAGGCTGGAACACACGGTCGGGATCTTGGCGTCTTCTTCGGGCGGCAGATCGTACAGGTTCTTGTCGGCGGCATCGCCGGGGTGAATCTTGTTCTGCACGCCGTCCAGGCCGGCCATCAGCAGCGCAGCGAAGCACAGGTAGGGGTTGGCACCGGGATCGGGGAAGCGGGTCTCGATGCGGCGGGCCTTGTCGCTGTTCACGAACGGGATGCGGATCGAGGCGGAACGGTTGCGGCCGGAGTAGGCCAGCTTGACCGGGGCTTCGAAGCCGGGGACCAGACGCTTGTAGGAGTTGGTCAGCGGGTTGGTGATGGCGTTCAGGGCGCGGGCGTGCTTGATGATGCCGCCGATGTAGTACAGGGCGAACTCGGACAGGCCGGCGTAGCCGTTGCCGGCGAACAGGTTCTTGCCGTCCTTCCACACGGACTGGTGCACGTGCATGCCGGAACCGTTGTCGCCAACGATGGGCTTGGGCATGAAGGTGGCGGTCTTGCCGTACTGGTGGGCGACGTTATGAACGATGTACTTGAGGGCCTGGGTCCAGTCGGCGCGCTTCACCAGGGTGGCGAACTTGGTGCCGATTTCGTTCTGGCCGGCGGTAGCCACTTCGTGGTGATGCACTTCGACGGGGATGCCGATGGCTTCCAGGGCCAGCACCATTTCGGCGCGGATGTCGTTGGCGCTATCGACCGGGGGCACGGGGAAGTAACCGCCCTTGACGCCGGGACGGTGGCCGGTGTTGCCGCCTTCGAACTTCTCGCCGGAGGACCAGGCGGCCTCTTCGGAGAAGATCTTCACGGAGCAGCCGGACATGTCCACCTTCCACTCGACGGAGTCGAAGATGAAGAATTCGGGTTCGGGGCCGAAGTAGGCGGCATCGCCGATGCCGGAGGACTTCAGGTAGGCCTCGGCGCGCTTGGCGATGGAACGGGGGTCGCGGTCGTAACCCTTGCCGTCGGACGGTTCGACGACGTCACAGGTCAGCACCAGGGTGGTCTGGTCGAAGAAGGGATCGATGAAGGCGGAATCCGCATCGGGCATCAGCAGCATGTCGGACGCCTGGATACCCTTCCAGCCGGCGATGGAGGAGCCGTCGAAGGCGTGGCCATCTTCGAACTTGGACATATCGAATGCCGACACGGGCACACCGACGTGTTGCTCCTTGCCGCGGGTATCGGTAAAGCGGAAGTCCACGAATTTGACTTCCTGCTCCTTAATCAACTTCAACACATCTTGAGGCGTCGTCATGAGGGGTGCTCTCCAAAAAATACGGTTTAAGCCGTGCGATAAATTCGCTGCCAGCCCGCGTAATAGCAGCAACTATGCCAAAAGGGGTAGCAAGGGCAGGGGATTGTGCCATAAGGAAATGGCCGCTGGCAGCATCAGGTCAATGCACCAGACAGGAGCAAAGAAATAACAATTGCACCGTTATGGTGCAATTCGGCTGTGAAGATGGATGCGGGCCAGCCAGGGATTGCCTTCCAGCTTGGCCGTCACGCGCCGCCGCAGTTCGTCGAGCCGGGCCTCGTCGCGCCCCGGCTGATCGGGCAGGATCACGTCGGCCTCGACCCGGGCGCCGAGGAAATGGAAGGTCACCTGGTCCGACGGCGGCATGTCCTCGCCCAGCACCATCGACAAATGATCCAGCAGAGTCTGCCGATCCGGGTAGCGGGCGGAACGATTGGCCGGGTCCATATCGTCTTCCACATCCACATGCACCAGCGCGTCGAGCACGTCGGGATGGGCCTTGAGCAGGCGGATGCGGGCCATCTCGGCGATCAGGTGGCCCTCCGAAACGCTGATCCGCGGGCTGACCTGGATATGCACGTCCACCAGGGCATGCTGGGCCATGCGCCGGGTGCGCAGGTCATGCACGTTGATCACGCCGGGGGTCTGCGCCAGGGTGTCGTGGATGCCGTCCACCTCGTCCTGCGCCAGGCCGGTATCGATCAATTCGCTCATCGCCCCCCAGGCAAAGCCGATCCCGGCCTTGACGATCATCGCCCCGACCACGATCGCCGCGGCGGCGTCGGCAAAGCGGAAGCCGGCCAGGGCGCCGGCGATGCCGGCGGCCACCACCAGCGACGACAGGGCGTCGGCGCGGGCGTGCCAGGCATTGGCGATCAGCATCGGCGAGCGCAGGCGCTCGGCCACCGCCAGCATGTAGCGGAACAGGCCCTCCTTGCCGAGCAGGGTGGCCACCGCCGCCCACATGGCGACCACACCGACCGGCGGCAGGCTGCCGAGATTCTGCAGGCGTTCCACCGCCATGATCAGGATGCCGCCGCCGGTGGCCGCCAGGATCAAGCCGAGCACCAGCGAGGCCGCCGTCTCGATGCGACCATGACCGTAGGGGTGAGCCTCGTCGGCCGCCTCCGAGCCCTTGCGGTTGGCGTAGAGCACGAAACCATCGGCGACGATGTCGGAAAAGGTGTGCATCGCATCGGCGATCAGGCTCTGCGAGTGAGCCCACAAACCGACCAGCAACTGCATCAAGGTCAGCACCACATTAACCCCGACGCTCACCCAGGTAACGCGCCCGGCCTCACGCTGGCGCTCGTTGTCGGCGGGCATGGCGGGAAAGGAGTGGGGCGCGGATTTTCGACTCATCGGGGGCTGACATATACTTGGAACACACGATTCTAGTACGCCGCCGGCAGCGCGGCCGCCCAACGCCATGGCCCGCATCAAGCAACTCCTCACCCTCGCCCAGGAACGCGCCCGCAAACTTGGCCTGCCCTATCAAGGCGCGCTGACGCCGCCGGAAGCCCACGAACTGCTCGGCCTGATTCCCAGCGCCAAACTGGTGGATGTGCGTACCCGCGCCGAATGGGAATGGGTCGGTCGCGTCCCCGACGCGGTGGAGATCGAGTGGCTGTCCTGGCCCGGCAGCCAGCCCAACCCGCACTTCCTCGCCGAACTCAAGCGCACCCTGCCGAGCGACAGCGTGCTGTTCTTCATCTGCCGCTCCGGCGCCCGCTCCAATGCCGCCGCCAAGGCCGCCAGCGAAGCCGGTTATGCCGAGTGCTACAACGTCCTCGAAGGCTTCGAGGGCGACAAGGACGCCAACCATCACCGCAACGCCAGCAACGGCTGGCGCTTCCACGGCCTGCCCTGGATTCAGGGCTGAGCCTTTTTCCGCAACGGATTCACACCATGCAAGTCGCACCGATTTCCTTCGACTCGTTCAACGCCCTCGCCGACCGCGAGGCCACCGAGCGCATCCGCGCCGCCAAGGCCAAGCTCGGCAAGCGCCTGGCCCTGCTTTGCCACCACTACCAGCGCGCCGACGTGTTCCAGCATGCCGACCTGACCGGCGATTCGCTCAAGCTGTCGCGCTTGGCCGGCGAACTGGATGCCGAATACATCGTCTTCTGCGGCGTGCACTTCATGGCCGAAGTGGCCGACATCATGTCACGCCCGGAACAGATTTCGATCCTGCCCGACCTGGCCGCCGGCTGCTCCATGGCCGACATGGCCAACCTGGCCAAGGTCGAGCGCTGCTGGCGCGAACTGGCCACGGTGCTGAATCCGGACGAAGCGGTCACCCCGGTCACCTACATCAATTCCGCCGCCGACCTGAAATCCTTCTGCGGCCAGCACGGCGGCATCGTTTGCACCTCGTCCAACGCGCCGAAGATCCTCAACTGGTCCTTCGGCCAGCGCGAGAAGGTGCTGTTCTTCCCCGACCAGCACCTGGGCCGCTGGAGCGGCCACCAGATGGGCATCCCGCCGGAACAGATGGTGATCTGGAATCCGGACCTGGAACTCGGCGGCCTAACGCCTGAGCAGATTCGCGACGCCAAGATCATCCTGTGGCACGGCTACTGTTCGGTGCACCAGATGTTCCAGCCGGCCAACATCATCAAGTTCCGCAACCAGTATCCGGACGGCATCGTCATCTCCCACCCGGAGTGCGCCTTCGAAGTCTGCAAGCAGTCCGACTACGTCGGCAGCACCGAGTACATCCTCAACACCGTCAAGGCCGGCGCGCCCAACACCCGCTGGCTGGTGGGCACCGAGCTGAACCTGGTGGATCGCCTGGCCGAGGAAGTGAAGCACGAAGGCAAGATCGTCCAGTTCATGGCCAGCACCATCTGCATGTGCTCGACCATGCAGCGCATTGATCCCCAGCATCTGGCCTGGACTCTGGAGAACCTGGTGGAGGGCAAGGTGGTCAATCGCATCCAGGTACCAACCCATGAGGCCGAACTGGCCAAGGTGGCCCTGGACCGGATGCTGGCCGTTTCCTGAACCGGGCACCAACCATGAGCCACTTCGAAAACTACCCCGCCGAATTGCTGCAACTGGACCAGTCCATCGCCCGCCACGCCATCGCCTGCGGCGCCGACCTGGCCCGACCCGAGGTGCTGGAGAGCGTAGCGAAGGGCGACTTCAGCCTCTGCGAGCACCCGCACAATCCCGCCTGCCGCGAACTGCAGGGCCTGCTGGTGCTGCGCTACAAGGTGCGCGCCGAATGCGCCGGCACCATCGGCGGCGACGCCTGCCAGGACCTGCTCGACCAGACCGACGAAACCCTGACGCGGGAAGGCTTCGCGCCGCGCAGCAGCGGTAACTAACTCCCCGCGCCATGGAGCGTCCCAGTCTCGGCATCGCCACCTGGAACATTCACAAGGGTTTTTCCCAATTCAACCGGCGCCTGGTGGTCCATGAGTTGCGCGACAGCCTGCGCGAACTGGGCGCCGACATCGTCTTCCTCCAGGAAGTGCAGGGCCTGCACCAGCGCCATGGCCTGCGCCACGCCGACTGGCCGGAGGCGCCGCAGCACGAATTCCTCGCCGACGAAGTCTGGGCCGCCAGCGCCTACGGCCGCAACGTGATCTACGACCATGGCCACCACGGCAACGCCATCCTCTCGCGCCATCCGATTCTCGCCAGCCACAACCAGGACGTTACCCACCTGCGCTTCGAGCGCCGCGGCCTGCTCCATTGCAGCATCGCCGTGCCCGGGCTGGAGCAAGCCCTGCACTGCGTCTGCGTTCATCTATCGCTGTTCGCCCGCTCGCGCCGCTGGCAGATGAACGCTCTCGCCGACCAACTGGAAACTCTGATTCCGCCCGCTGCGCCGCTGATCGTCGCGGGGGACTTCAACGATTGGGGTAATCGCGCCGGCGATCAGTTGGCGCGCCGCCTCAACCTGCGGGAAGCGTTTGGCGGCCATAACGGCCGGCCGGCACGCAGCTTTCCGGCAGCCCTGCCGCTGCTGCGCCTCGACCGCATCTACGTCCGCGGTCTCGCCGTCGAGCAATGCGAGGCGCATCACGGCACGCACTGGGCGACCCTGTCCGATCACGCCCCGCTGACGGCGCAATTGACGGCGCCATGAACGGAAGCTTCCGCGGCGGCAATCGGGTCGGCCTGCTACGCACCGGCAGCGAATTTTTTCCGGCGCTGCTGGCCGCCATCGACGGCGCCGGCAGCGAAGTGCATCTCGAAACCTACCTCTTTGCCGACGACGCCACCGGCCGCCGGGTGGCCGAAGCGCTGATCCGGGCGGCGCGGCGCGGCGTGCTGGTAAGGCTACTGGTGGATGGCTTCGGCGCCCACGATTTCTCCGCCGGCATGGGGCGCGAACTGGTGGCGCAGCAGGTGCATCTGCTGGTCTATCGGCAGGAGGTGGCCTGGCTGCGCTTTCGCCGCACCCGCCTGCGCCGCCTGCATCGCAAGCTGGCGGTGATCGACGGCCGGCTGGCCTTCGTCGGCGGCATCAACATCATCGACGATCTCGACACCCCGGGCCACATCCCGCCGCGTTTCGACTATGCCGTGGCCGTGGAAGGCCCCCTGGTGCAGGAAATACACGCCGCCGTGCATCACCTGTGGACTCTGGTGCGCTGGGCCACCCTGCGCCACCGGCCGCACTACCGGCGCACCGTCCTGCCCCTTGCGCCGCCGTTGGGCGAGACCCAAGCCGCCTTTCTGATTCGCGACAACCTGCGCCACCGCCACGACATCGAGACGGCCTACCTGGCGGCGATCGACACGGCGCGCCATGAAATCCTGCTCGCCAACGCCTACTTCCTGCCCGGCCGGCGCTTCCGCGCCGCGCTGTGCACAGCCGCGCGACGCGGCTGCAAGGTCACCGTGCTGCTGCAGGGGCGGGTCGAATACCTTCTGCTGCACTACGCGACGCGCGCCCTCTACGACGAACTGCTGGCCGCCGGAGTACACATCGTCGAGTACCACGGCGGCTTTCTTCACGCCAAGGTCGGCGTGGTGGACGGCGCCTGGGCCACGGTCGGCTCCTCCAACATCGACCCCTTCAGCTTTCTGCTGGCACGGGAGGCCAACCTGGTGGTGCGCGACGCAGCCTTCGCCGAGACGCTGAACGCCAGCCTGCAGCAGGCGATGCGGCAACATGGGCAGGCGGTCAAGCCGCATCACGGCCCACGCACATGGCTCGGCCGCCTCACCGCGCGCCTGGCCTACGGCTTGGTGCGCCTGGCGATCGGCATCAGCCGCTATGGGGGACCGGAATACCGGGAGTAGCCGGCGCGCTGCGGCGCCGCGGCACCTTGGCCAAATCCCAATGGGCGCCGGCCCAGACCCAGCAGTCGGCAATGCTGGCGGTGCTTAGATCCCCGGGCGGTTGCTGACCGAGAAATGCCAGGGCGGCATGGAACAGCGGGCCGGGGGATCGCGGGTCCACCGCCGGCGCCAAGGTCTGCTTGGAAAGTTTTTCTCCGGCCGCATTCACCGCCACGGGCAGGTGGGTGTAGGCCGGCGTCGCCACCCCCAGGCAACGCTGCAGCCAAATCTGGCGCGGCGTCGAATCCAGCAGATCGGCGCCGCGTAGGACATGGCTGATGCCCTGATCCGCATCGTCCACCACCACCGCCAGCTGGTAGGCAAACAAGCCGTCGGCGCGCAGCAGGACGAAGTCACCGACATCGCACTCGAGGCACTGGGAAATCGGGCCTTGCACCGCGTCGGTGAAACCGATCTCCTCGTCGTCTACGCGCAAGCGCCAGGCCCGCGCTTCGCGACCCGGCGCCAAGCCGGCGCGACAGGTGCCGGGATAGCGCTGGCCACCGTCGACGGCGACGCTGGCCGCATCGGCCAGTTCGCGACGGGTACAGGCGCAGGGGAAAACCCGGCCGGCGCGGCGCAGCGCATCCAAGGCGTCGCGATAGCGCTCGCTGCGCGTCGATTGATACAGCACCGGGCCGTCCCAGGCAAAGCCCAGGGCCTCCAGGGCAAGCAGAATCTCGCGATCCGCCCCCGGCACGCAGCGCGGCGCATCCACATCCTCCATCCGCAGCAGCCACTCGCCGCCACGACGGCGCGCCTCCAGGCAACTGCCCAGGGCGGCGACGATAGAACCGAAGTGCAGCGGGCCCGTCGGGCTCGGCGCGAAGCGGCCGCGATAGGGCAAGGCGTCCGACGATGCGTCCATGAGTGACAGGGAAAAACGGAAAAAGGTAGTATCGCACCCGGTACCCGCATAAGAACACGCCCCATGGCAATCCCACAGAACTCGTCACCAGCCGCCACGCCGGCTGCGCTCCCGGCATCGCCCGTGGGCGCAGCCGCCATGCGGCGGGAAATCGAGGCGGATCGCATCGCGCAACTGTTCGCGCGCCTGCCCCTGGGCGTGGTCGCCAGCCTGATCGGCGTCTGCATCACCTTCGGCCTGTTGCTGGAAGTCCGCGGCCCCGAACTGGCCAAGGGCTGGACCGCCTACATGCTGTCCACCCTGGGTTATGCCGGCTGGCTCTGGCATGCCTACAACGTCAGCGCCTCGCGCTTCGAGCGGCCGCAGCGCTGGGAGCTGTTCTACAGCGCCGGCGCCCTGGCGATGGGCCTCGGCTGGGGCGTGCTGGGGCTGTACGTCTTCCCCGGCGGCGGGACTTATCCCCAATTCATCGTCCTCATGGTCGGCCTCGATGTGGCCTTCTGCGCCGCGGTGTTCGCCGGCGTCAGCTACTTTGCTTTTATCGCCCTGCTGCTGCCGGCGCTGGCGCCGGTGCTCTACTTCTTCTGCATCGGCCCGGGCAACGCCTGGCTGGCATTTTCCATCGTCATGAGCGGCTTCAGCATGGTGCTGGCCGTCGCGGCGCAATTGATCCACCGCCATTCGCTGATGGAAAACGTGCTACGGCGAATTCAGAGCGAGTCGCTGCTGGAGGAACAGCAGGCGATTTTCCAATCGGCCACCGTCGGCATCGCGGTGATCGAACGGGACCACATCACCAAGGCCAACCCGCGGCTCGGCGAGCTGCTCGGCCGCCGTCTGGCGGACCTGATGAGCATGCCGCTGGCGGCCCACTTTTCCAGCATCGACGAACTCGACAAATTGCTCGCCGAAAGCGAAGCGGCGTTCCGCAACGGCAAGCCTTACCACGGCCTGTTCCGCCTGCGCCGCGCCGACGGCAGCGAGTTCTGGGCCGAAATCTCCGGCCGACGCATGGAAGGCCAGCGTGAACAGCGCCATGTCTGGCTGATCGGCGACGCGCCGATGAGCACCGCGGCCCAGCAGTACCACCGCTAAGAACCCCTGCGGACTTCGTTCCGCCAACCGTTATCCCTCTACCCATCCATGGATTTCCTTCCCCTGCTGCAAGCCCTGATTCTCGGTGTCGTCGAAGGCCTTACCGAATTCCTGCCGATCTCCAGCACCGGCCACCTGATCCTCGCCGGCGACCTGCTCGGCTTCAACGATGAAAAAGGCAAGCTGTTCGAGATCGTCATCCAGTCGGGCGCCATCCTCGCGGTGGTCTGGGAGTATCGGGCACGCATCGCCCAGGTGCTGCTCGGCCTCGGCTCGGATCGCAGCGCCCAGCGCCTGGTGATCAACCTGTTCGTCGCCTTCCTGCCCCTGGCGATCCTCGGCCTGCTGTTCCACAAGGCGATCAAGGCCTATTTGTTCAAGCCGGTGCCGGTGGCGATCGCCTTCATCGTCGGCGCCTTCATCATTCTCTGGGCGGAAAAACGCGAGCACCGCATCCGTGTCGAAACGGTGGACGAACTCGACATCATCGACGCCTTCAAGCTCGGCCTGGCCCAGGCGCTGGCGCTGATCCCCGGCACCTCGCGCTCCGGGGCGACGATCATCGGCGGCCTGTTGTTCGGCCTGTCGCGCCGCGCCGCTACCGAGTTTTCCTTCTTCCTGGCGATCCCCACCCTGCTGGTGGCCACCGCCTACCAGCTCTACAAGGAGCGGGCGCTGCTCAATGCCGACGACATCGGCATGTGGCTGGTCGGCTTCGTCGCCGCCTTCGTCTCGGCCTTTCTCTGCGTACGCTGGCTGCTGCGCTACATCAGCCACCACGACTTCACCGTGTTCGCCTGGTACCGCATCCTGTTCGGCATCACCGTTCTCGCCACCTGGCATTACGGCCTGGTGGACTGGACCGCGGGCTGATCGCCGGCCCGGCGCCGGAGACCAACCAAGACGAGGATCGGTTCCCGCGCCGCCACGGGAATTCGATCCGGCCGTGATCCGCTATGCCCGGCGGACGAATCGCCCTTGCAGGTCGAACCGCGGGCAACCAGACTGGGAGTGCCGATCCCTCGGCCATAACCACCTGAGTTGCATGGGTTCATTCGATGGATGACGCGCATCCGCCTTCCCAACTGCTAAGCAAAGAACTGTTGCATCAAGTGGTCGAATCGGCTCCCAGCGCCATGGTGATCGTCGATAGCGCCGGCCGTTTGCTGTTGGTCAATGCCCAGAGCGAAAAGTTGTTCGGCTATCCGCGCGACGCCCTGATCGGCCAGCCGGTGGAGATGCTGGTGCCGGAGCGGTTTCGCGGCGCGCATCCGGCCTACCGCGAGAGTTTTTCCCGCAGCCCGCAATCGCGGCCGATGGGCAGCGGGCGCGATCTTTACTGCCGTCGTCGCGACGGCAGCGAGTTCCCTGTGGAAATCGGCCTCAACCCGATCAATACCGAGTTGGGGCCGATGGTCCTGGCGGCCATCGTGGACATCACCGAGCGCAAGCGCCAGGAAGAGCGCTTCCGCCGGGTCGTCGAATATGCCCCCAGCGCCATGGTGATGGCGGACAGCGGCGGCCGTATCGTGCTCGCCAACGCCCAGGCCGAGCTGATGTTCGGCTATGAGCGCGGTGCCCTGCCCGGACTGCCAGTGGAAGCCCTGGTGCCGGGGCGCTTCCGCCCACACCACCCGGGGCACCGCCGCGAATTCGGCGCAGCGCCGCAAGCCAGGCCGATGGGCGTCGGCCGCGACCTGTTCGCCTGCCGCCGCGACGGCAGCGAGTTTCCGGTGGAAATCGGCCTCAATCCGATCGACACCGAGGAGGGGCCGATGGTCCTGGCGGCGATTGTGGATATCACCGAGCGCCGCCGCGTGCGCCAGCACCTGGAGAACACCCTGCAGGAAAAAACCGTGTTGCTGAACGAGGTACACCATCGGGTCAAAAACAATCTGCAGGTGATCTCCAGCCTGCTCAATCTGCAGGCCCGCCACGTCAGCGATCCGCAGGTGCGCGCGATCCTCAACGAAAGCCAGAACCGGGTGAAGTCGATCGCCCTGACCCACCAACTGCTTTACGAGCGCAAGGAATTTTCCCGGGTGGATCTGGTCGGATATCTGAAGCGCCTGGTCCAGTTGTTGATCAGCACCTACCCCGGCAGTACCCAGCGCATCGTCCTGCGCCTGGAGGTCGACGGGGAACCGGTGGCGCTCGACCTGGAACGGGCCGTTCCCTGCGGCTTGGTGGTGAACGAACTGGTGACGAATGCTTTCAAACATGCCTTTCCCGACAACCGCAGCGGCGAGGTATGCGTCGCGTTGCGCCATACGGACGAGGGCGTGCTGCTGACCGTGGCCGACAACGGCATCGGCCTGCCGGCAGGCTTCGCCATGGACAAGGTGCAATCCCTCGGGCTGCAACTGGTGCCGCTGCTGATCGATCAACTGCATGGCTCGCTGGCCGTCGCCAGCCAGGCCGGCACCCGCTTCGAGCTGCGCTTTCAGGTCGAGCCGACAAATGGAGACGCTCATGAATGATCTAGTCAAGCTGATGCTGGTGGAAGACGAACGCATCGTCGCCCTGGACCTGAGTTCCCAGTTGCAGGCCCTCGGCTACGACGTCCATGCCGTGGTTTCCAGCGGCGAACAAGCGGTAAGCCGCGCTACCGACGAGGAGCCGGACCTGATCCTGATGGACATCCATCTCGACGGGGCGATGGACGGCATCGATGCCGCCCAGGAAATCCAGCGCCGCCTGCACATCCCGGTGGTGTTCCTTACCGCCTACGCGGAAGACGAGACCCTGCGCCGCGCCCTCGGTAGCCGCCCCTTCGGCTATCTGGTCAAGCCCTGCGAGGGCCGCGAGCTGCATGCCACGATCCAGATGGCGCTGGCGCGGCGGGCGGTGGAAATCGCCGTCGAGCAAAGCGAAACCCGCCTTCACCTGGCCCTCGATGCGGCCGAGTTGGGGGTGCTGGAGTGGAGCCTGGAGGCCGACCGCCTGCATGCGACCGGGCATCTCGGCGTGCTCTACGACGGCCGGCCGATGCCGGTGGAGGAAAGCTGCAGCGAGTTCCTCGCCCGGGTGCACCCAGCAGACAAGGCCGAGGTCGAAGCGGCGATCCGTGGCACGCTGCAGAAGAGGGAGACGGTGGATTTGATCTTCCGCGCCAATGCCGAGGACGGCTCCCTGCACTACCTGGAAGCCCATGCCAAGGCCTACCCCGGCATCGACGGCAGCACGACGCGGGTGATCGGGATACTGAAAGACGTCACCGAAAAACATCTGAAGGAAGAAAGCCTGATGTTGTCGCGAGTGGTCTTCGACACCACCGCGGAAGCCCTGGTGATCACCGACGCTCTGCGCAACATCGTCGCCGTCAACGCCGCCTTCGCCCAGATCACCGGCTATGCGCAAACCGAAGCGCAGGGCCGCAACCTCGACGAACTGCTGCGCATCCGCGGCAGCGGCGAAGGGCTGCTGCACCAGCTCGCCGCCCGCGGCCAGGACTTCTGGCAGGGCGAGGCGTTTTGCCAGCGCAAGAACGGCGAATCCTTCCCCTCCTGGCAAAGCTTGAGCGCGGTACGCAACGACGCCGGCGAGACCACCCATTTCGTCACGGCATTTTCCGACATCAGCCCGATCCTCGCCGCCGAGCAGCAACTCGACCACCTGGCCCACCATGACCCGCTGACCGGTCTGCCCAATCGGTTGTTGTTCGACGATCGCTTCGAACATGCCTTGTCCCAGGCGGAACGCCAGCAGCAGAAGTGCCTGTTGCTGTTCATCGACCTGGACGACTTCAAGGTGGTCAACGATACCCTCGGCCACACCACCGGCGACAAGCTACTGCAGGTGGTTTCGTCGCGCCTCAGCGTGGTCCTGCGGCGCAGCGACACCATTGCCCGGCTGGGCGGCGACGAATTCGTGGTGATCGCCGAAGCCACCGACAGCGAGGACGGCGCCCGCCTGGCGGAAAAGATCCTCGATACCCTGGGCCACCCGGTCACCTTGGGCCGCGAGCGGCTGACCATCTCCTGCAGCATCGGCATTTCCGTCTACCCCGACCACGGCCATGACCGCCACACCTTGATGCGCGCCGCCGACATCGCCATGTACTCGGCGAAGAACCGCGGCCGCAACCGCTATCAGCTCTACAGCGAAGCCATGGCCAGCCGCGCCAGCGAACGCTTGCAGATGGAGCAGGGCCTGCGCCATGCGATCCAGGCGGATGCGCTGACCCTCCACTACCAACCGCAGATCGGCCTGGCGGACGGCAGCCTGTGCGGAATCGAAGCCCTGGTACGCTGGCCCCACCCCGAGCTGGGGATGATCCCGCCGGCACGCTTCATCCCGATCGCGGAGGAGAGCGGCGTGATCGACGCCCTCGGGCGCTGGGTCTTGCGCCACGCCTGCCGCGAGATGCGCGGCGTCCTCGGCAGCGACGGCCGGCAGTTGCGGCTGGCGGTGAATGTCTCGGCGCGCCAGTTCCTGCGCGACGACTTTTTCGAGAGCATCCGCGACATCCTCGCCGAAACCCAATTCCCGCCGCAGTTCCTCGAGCTCGAAATCACCGAAAGCTGCCTGCAGGACATCGGCCGCAGCGCCGCCCTGCTGGCCAAGCTGAAGACGCTCGAGGTGAACATCAGCATCGACGATTTCGGCACCGGCTATTCCTCCCTCAGCGTGCTGCGCGGCCTGCCGATCGACCGGCTGAAGGTGGACCGTTCCTTCATCGCCGACCTGCACCAGCAAGCGGACAGCGTCAATGTGGTGCACGCCATCTGCACCCTGGCGAAATCCCTGGGCATGGCTATCGTTGCCGAGGGCATCGAGCTGGAGGAACAGTTCCAGATCATGCGCGGCATGGGTTGCGAGGAGGGCCAGGGCTTTTTGTTCAGCCACGCCCTGCCCCACGGCGAGCTCCTCGATCTGCTGCGGCAAAACGGCGCCAGCTTCCGTCGGCCCCAAGGGGCGCGCTAAAGCACGCAAGGCAACAACGCCCGCCCCTCCCATCCTCCCCCTCGCGGGGGAGGCTACTCATGGCTCGCTGCGCTCAAGATCACCGGACGCTTTGTTCAAACTCTTTCACGCTAACCGACCGCCGCGGTTTCAGGGATAATCGCGGCCTTTTCGCCCCCGGCACCTCCCCATGAATGTCTTGTTTGAAGAGGACGGCGCCTTCCGTGCCGGCGTCGTCATGGCCGACAACACGGCCTCGCTCCAGGTGGAGCTGCCCAGCGGCAAGCGTTCCAAGGTCAAGGCGGCCAATGTGCTGCTGCGCTTCGCCACCCCCTCGCCGACGGAATTGATGAGCCGCGCCGAGGCACTGTCCGCCGAGATCGACACCGATTTCCTCTGGGAGGTCTGCGGCGAGGACGAATTCGGCTTTGAGGAGCTGGCCGAGGAATATTTCGGCCACAAGCCGGGGCCGGCCGAGGCCGCCGCGGTGCAATTGCGCCTGCATTCGGCGCCGATGTATTTTCACCGCAAGGGCCGCGGCCGCTTCCGCAAGGCGCCGCCAGAAATCCTCGAAGCTGCCCGCGCCGGGCTGGAGAAGAAGCGGCTGCAGGCCGAAGCGGCCGAACGCATGGTCGCTGCGCTGAAGGCCGGGCAACTGCCTGATGAGCTGCGGCCCCTGCTGGGGCAACTGCTCTACAAGCCGGACCGCAACCTGCTCGAGACCAAGGCCCTGGAGACCGCCTGCGCCGAGACCGGCCTGTCGGCGCCGCGCCTGCTGCAGCAATGCGGCGCCATCGCCGACACCCATGAATTCCATCTGGGGAAATTTCTTTTCGAATACTTTCCGAAGGGGACAAATTTCCCGAACTGTGCGCCCGCCGTTCCGGCCGGCGAACTGCCGCTGGCTGCAGTCCAGGCCTTTTCAATTGACGATGCGCACACCACCGAAATCGACGACGCTTTTTCGGTGACGCCGCAGGCCGACGGCGGCATGGTCGTCGGCATCCACATCGCCGCCCCCAGCCTGGGCATCGCACCGGACTCCGATCTGGGTCGAGTCGCACGCGACCGACTGTCCACCGTGTACATGCCGGGACGCAAGATCACCATGCTGCCCGAGCCGGTGGTGGAGGCCTTCACCCTGGCCGCCGGGCGCAGCGTGCCGGCCCTGTCGCTGTACCTGACGGTGGCCGCCGATCTGCGCATCCTCAGCCATGAGACCCGCATCGAGCAGGTGCCCATCGTCGCCAACCTGCGCCACCACGATATCGAGCCGGTGTTCAACGCCGAGACCCTGGCGAACGGCCTGACCGACTTCCCCTTCCGCGACGAACTAAAGCGCCTGTGGGATTTGGCCACCGTGCTGGAAGCCGGGCGCGGTCAGCAACAGCAGACCCAGCGCAAGGAATACAGCTACGTGGTGGACTGGAACAGCGCCACGCCGCAAGGCCCCGGCCGCGTCGCCATCGCCGAGCGGCCCCGCGGCTCGCCCCTGGACACCCTGGTGGCGGAGCTGATGATCGTCGCCAACTCCACCTGGGGCCGCCTCTTGGCCGACGTCGGCGTCGCCGGCCTGTACCGGGCGCAGACCTCGGGCAAGGCGCGGATGACCACGGTCGCCGCGCCCCACGAGGGGCTGGGCGTCGATTGCTATGCCTGGTCCTCGTCGCCGCTGCGGCGCTTTGTCGATCTGGTGAACCAGTGGCAATTGGTGTCGCACCTGCGTGGCGAGAAGCCGCCCTACACCGCCAAGTCGGCGGAGCTGCTGGCCGCCCTGCGCGACTTCGAGCTGACCTACGCCGCCTACGCCGAATTCCAGCGTGGCATGGAACGCTACTGGTGCCTGCGCTGGCTGGCCCAGGAGGAGGTACGCCAACCGACGGCCCAGGTGCTGCGCGAGAGCTTGGTGCGCCTGGAGGACATTCCCCTGGTGCTGAAGGTGCCCTCGTTGCCGGCCCTAGCGCCGGGGGCAAGGGTGCGCCTGGAAATCGAGTCGGTGGACCTGCTCGACGCGGAAGCCAGCGCCCGATACCTCGAATTGCTGGACTCCACCGTCGTTGATGAGGCTTTGGGGGAGGAGGAGTCCGCCGAGTAAAATCGCGGGCTATGGCAATTGCCCCGGCCTGGCCGGCTCCCCTCGCTCAGATGGATAGCAATCAGCGCAACCTGACCGTCGCGCTGCTCATCTCCTTCGCCTTCCACGCCCTGCTGCTGTCGATTCATTTCAGTTTCCCCGGTGCCCTGGAGCAGGTGACCGAACGGGCCCTGGACGTGGTGCTGGTCAACGCCAAGCACCGCAACCGCCCCGACCGTGCCCAGGCCAAGGCCCAGGCCAATCTCGACGGTGGCGGCAATACCGATCTGGAACGCCGCGCGACGACGCCGCTGCCGCCTTCGGCCGACACCCGCGAGGGCAACGATCTAGTCTCGGCGCAGCAGCGGGTGGCCGAGCTGGAAGCCGCGCAACGCCAGATGATGACCCGGCTGAAGAGCGAGAAGGCGGTCACCAGCAATCCCCAGCAGGAAGACAAGCTGCCGCCGCAAACCACGGTGAACGGCCTCGACCTGGCCAACCGGGCGATGGCCATCGCCCGCCTCGAGGCCCAGATCGACAAGCAGTTGGACGACTACAGCAAGCGGCCGCGGAAGAAGTTCATCGGCGCCCGCACCGAGGAATACCTGCCGGCCCAGTACATTGAGGACTGGCGGCAGAAGATCGAGCGAGTCGGTAACCTGAACTATCCGGAAGCCGCCAAGGGCAAGCTCTACGGCAGCCTGGTGGTGTACATCGAGATCCGCAGCGACGGCGAACTGGAGCGCGCGGAAATCCAGCGCTCCTCCGGCCACAAGCTGCTGGACGAGGCCGCCCTGCGCATCCTGCGCCTGGCGGCGCCCTATGGCCGCTTCTCGGCCGAGTTGAAGCGCCAGTCCGACATCCTGGCCTTCGCCCGGGTGTGGACCTTCACCCAGTCCGACCAGTTGCAAGCGCAATGACCGATCGCTATGTCGTGCTGGGCAACCCGATCGCCCACAGCAAGTCGCCGCGCATCCATGGTCTATTCGCCGCCCAGACCGGCCAGGACCTGAGCTACGAAGCCCTGCTGGCGCCGCTCGATGGTTTCGCGGCGACGGTGCAGACCTTCATCGCCGCGGGCGGCAAGGGCGCCAACGTCACCGTCCCCTTCAAGGAAGAGGCCTTCCGCCTCGCCACCCGGCTGACGCCCCGGGCCCAGGCGGCGGGCGCGGTGAACACCCTGAGTTTCGGCAACGGCGAAATCCTCGGCGACAACACCGATGGCGCCGGTCTGCTGCACGACATCACGGTCAATCTAGCGGTGCCGATCCAGGGCCGCCGGCTGCTGCTGCTCGGCGCCGGCGGCGCGGCCCGCGGCGTGTTGCTGCCGCTGTTGGAGCAGGCACCCGCCAACTTGGTACTCGCTAACCGCACGACCGAAAAGGCACGACAACTGGCCGCCGATTTCCCCGGTGTTGCCGCACAGACCTTCGATGGCCTCGCCGGGCAAACCTTCGACGTGGTGATCAACGCCACCTCGGCGGGCCTCAGCGATGCCGCCCTGCCCCTGCCGGCGGGCCTGTTCGCCCCTGACTGCCTGGCCTACGACATGATGTACGGCCGCGACACGCCCTTCCTGCGCCAGGCTACCGCGGCCGGCGCCCGCTGCGCCGACGGCCTGGGCATGCTGGTGGAGCAGGCCGCCGAGGCCTTTTTCGTCTGGCGCGGGGTGCGCCCCGAAACCGGCCCGGTGATGGCGGCCCTGCGCGCCGACTGAGGGAGATCGATGGTTCGCTCCCTGTTCCACCGCCTCAAGCTGGGCCTGGCGCTGCTGTTACTGCTGGTCGTGCTGTGGCAGGGCTGGTATCTCGGCTGGGTGGTGTGGTGGAAGTTCATCAATCCGGGCAGCACCGCCTTCATGTCGCAGCGCTTGGGCGAGTTGCGCGAAAAGAACCCAGACGCCCAACTGGCCCATACCTGGGTGCCCTACGAAAAAATCTCCCTGCGCCTGAAACAGGCGGTGGTGGCCTCCGAGGACGACAAGTTCGTGGACCACGAGGGCTTCGACTGGGAGGGCATGCAGAAGGCCATGGAAAAGAACCAGAAGAAGGGCAAGGTCGTTGCCGGCGGCTCGACCATTTCCCAGCAACTGGCGAAGAACCTGTTCCTCTCCGGCGCCAAGACGCCCTGGCGCAAGGCCCAGGAGGCAGTGATCACTCTCTGGCTGGAGCTGATCTGGGACAAGCAGCGGATTCTCGAGGTGTATCTGAACTCGGTGGAATGGGGCGAGGGCATCTTCGGCGCCGAGGCCGCCGCCAAACGCTATTTCCACGCCAACGCGGGCAACCTGAGCGCCGAGCAGGCGGCGCGGCTCGCGGTGATGCTGCCGGCCCCGCGCCGTTTCGAGAAAAACCCCTACTCGCCCTACCTGAACGGCCGCACCGCAACGGTCATGGGGCGCATGGCGAATTCCGAAGTGCCATGACCGCCGAACGTTTCACAGCACATTAACAAAGGCAAGCAAGCGTTTGAATTGACTTGATTCTGTCGCGGTTTTTGCTGTTATGATTGTGGCAATCTGGATCATTGGGTCCAAAACCGTTTACGCTCCCTCTCCGGAGAGATGCTCGATGAATCTAAAACCGCCCTCACTGCTAGCCCTTTCGATCGCCGCCCTGCTCGCGCTGCCTGCGCATGGGCAGGATGAGGCGTTCGACATCACCCGCTTCGACGTCCGCGGCAATTCACTGCTCGCGGCCGATCAGGTGCAGCAGATCGTCGCTCCCTACGCCGGCCCCCACCGGGTTTACGGCGACATCCAGAAAGCCCTGGAAGCGCTGGAAAACGCCTACAAGAAGGCCGGCTACAGTTCGGTGCTGGTGTATGCGCCGGAGCAGGAGCTGACCGGCGGCGTGGTGCGCCTGCAAGTCACTGAGGCCATCGTCAGCAAGGTCAACATCGCCGGCAACAAGCACTTCTCCAACGAAAACGTCCGCGCCTCGCTGCCCCAGTTGAAGGAAAACCAGGCACCCAATGCACGGGCGATTTCCGAGAACGTGCAGTTGGTCAACGACAATCCGGCCAAGCAGGTCGAGGTCACCCTCGCCGCCGGCGAAGAAGAAGGCAAGGTCGACGCCAACATCCGCGTCGAGGAGCAGAACCCGCAGCGCGTGTTCGTCACCGTGGATAACACCGGCTCGGGTTCCTCGGGCCACATCCGCACGGGCATCGCCTATCAAAACGCCAACCTGCTGGGCGGCGACGAAGTACTGACCGCGGCCTACACCACCTCGCCGGATGCGCCGTCCGGGGTGAAGGTGGACATCTACAGCCTGGCCTTCCGCATGCCCTTCTACGGCCTGGGCGACAGCCTCGATCTGGTCTATGGCGATTCCAGCGTGAACACCCCCAGCGCCCAGGCCACCGGCTTCGGCCTGACCGGCAAGGGCAACGTCTTCTCCGCCCACTGGAACCACTACCTGCCGCGCGAGGGCGAGTTCTCGTCCAAGCTGACCTACGGTTTCGACTGGAAGTTCTTCAATACCCGCTGCTCCATCGGCGGCGTGGAACAATCCACAGCCCCCCCCAGCCCGCCGGTGCCGTCCTGCGTGCCCTACACCACGCGGCCGCTGAGCCTGACCTACAGCGGCCAGTGGCAGGGTCTCGCCTACAGCGCCGACTTCAACGCCGGCGCCGCCTGGAACTGGGCCCGCGGCAAGGACTACACCGGCGTCGCCGCCCCGATCAAGGGCGTCCAGGACAAGTACAGCTACATTTCCAACCGCCAGGTGGATGACGATTTCACCATCCTCAAGGGCGGCGGCAACTACACCACGGCCCTCGGCGACTGGCAGCTTCACGCCGGATTGAACGGCCAATGGGCACGCAACGGCCTGCCAGCCGGCGAGCAGTTGGGCCTGGCGGGTTCGACCAGCGTGCGCGGCTTTTCCGAACGCGCAGTGGCCGCAGATACCGGCCTGGTCGGCAATATCGAGGGCTTCACGCCGGAAGTCGCCACCACCCTGGGCTTGCCCGGCAGCCTGCGCGGCCTGGTGTTCTACGACTTCGCCCACGGCTGGAACAACGGCATCGCCGCGCCCACCCCGGAATCGGTCGGGATTTCGTCCTGGGGCATCGGCCTGCGCTACAGCTACGGCAAGGACATCGCCTTCAAAGCCGACATGGGGCAGATCATCGATCGCGGCCCCCTGGTCAACGTACATGATGGAAGCTGGCGCGGTCACTTCAATCTAAGCGTCGGCTTCTGAAGCAATTTCGTAGCAAACTTCAGGCAACTCCCCATCCCGTGAGGGATTTCACATAGCTTCCCCTGGGTTTTTCCTACAATGGAAGCTGTGTGATCGGGTATTAGTTCATTGCATCGGGCATCCCTTCGCACCCACCGGTCCCGATAAAAGTATTGGGTGCCTCCGCAGAACAGGATGACGCGATATGAAGCATTGCAAGCAATGGCTGCTAGCCGCTGTGATGGCCCTCGGATCGATAGGCGGCGCATGGGCCGCCAACGCCGCCGGTGAGATAACCCACTTGTCCGGCACGCTGTCCGTCAAGCGCGCCGACGGTTCGGCCAAAGTGCTTTCAATCAAGTCCGAAGTCCAACCCGGCGATACCCTGAATACCCAGGAGGAGACCTACGCCCGGGTCAAGTTTGCCGATGGCGCCGAAGTCGTGATGCGGCCCAACACCCAGCTCAAGATCGAATCCTTCGCCTACGACGCGGCCAAGCCGGAATCCGACAGCTTCGTCCTGAACATGCTGAAGGGCGGCCTGCGCGCCGTCACCGGCTTGCTCGGCAAGCGCAATCGCGACAAGGTTTCGTTCACCACACCGACCGCCACCATCGGTATTCGCGGCACCCACTTCGGCGCCCTGTTCTGCAACAACGACTGCGGCAACGTCCCCACCGCCACCGGCAAGCCGCCGGAAAACGGCCTCCACGTGGACGTGGTCAGCGGCGCCGTCTCCGTGCAGAACAGCGGCGGCCAGCAGGTGGTGAATGCCGGCCAGTTCGCCTACGTCAAGGACAACGTCACGGTGCCGGAAGTGCGCAAGCAGGGCAACCCGGTGACCATTCCGCAAAACATTGCTCAGAACAAGAAGTCTGAGTGCGTGGTCGGCAATTAATCAGATCGCATAGCACAGCAGCCAAGGGCTCCGGAATGAACGCACCCACCTCTCTGAAGACCCGCAATCGCCTGTTGGCGCTGGCGGTAGCCTCCTGCTTCTCGGCCGGCGCCTGGGCGCTGCCGGTGGCACCGACGGTGGTGGGTGGCTCCGCTAGCTTTAGCCAGAACGGCAACGTCCTCAACGTCAAGAACTCCAACGGCGCCATCATCAATTGGCAGAGCTTCAGCATCGGCGCCGGTGAGACCACCCGCTTCCTCCAGTCTTCCGCCAGTTCCTCGGTCCTCAATCGTGTGCTCGCCGGCGATCCTTCGCTGATCTACGGCACCTTGAGTTCCAACGGTCGGGTCTGGCTGGTCAATCCGGCCGGCATCCTGGTCGGCGCCGGCGGCCGGATCGATACTGCCGGTTTCGTCGCCAGTACCTTGGCGGTGAAGAACTCCGATTTCCTCGCCAATAAGCTGACCTTCGGTAGCGGTGATGTGGTCCCGAGCGGGACGGTGGTGAATCAGGGCACGATCACGACGCCCCAGGGTGGCTCGGTCTATCTGGTCGGCGCGGGGGTGGAGAACGACGGACTGATCCAGACGCCCCGGGGAACCACATTGCTGGCGGCCGGCAAGACAGTGCAACTGATCGATACCGCCACGCCGGGGGTGAAGGTAGAGCTGACGGGCGATGGTCAGAGCACCAACCTCGGCCAAGTTGTCGCCGATGCAGGCCGTATCGGCCTGGTCGGTAGTCTGGTGAAGAACAGCGGGACCTTGAACGCCAGCAGCGTGGTGAAGGATGGTGGCCGGGTGTTCTTGAAGGCCAGCCAGGATGCCTACGTGGATGGCGATGGCCGGATCGTGACGACCGGCGTCAAGGGCGGCCGGGTTGAAGTCCTCGGTGACCGTGTGGCGCTGGCCGGCAATGCGGCGATTGATGCGTCC
>DATDMT010000106.1:0-2723 GCA_036518635.1 Rhodocyclaceae bacterium
CAGCAGGACGGCAAGGTTCAATCCGGCTTCACTACCCTGGAGCCGGACCAGCTCGACCCGGGCGCGGTCACCATCCGCGTCCAGTGGTCGGGCATCAACTACAAGGATGCCCTGGCCGCCACCGGCGCCGGCAAGATCATCCGGCGCTTCCCCTGTGTCGGCGGCATCGACCTGGCGGGCACCGTCACCGCCAGCGACGACCCGCGCTTCACGGTCGGCGAGGAGGTGATCTGCACCAGCTACGGCGTCGGCGTCGAGCATCACGGCGGCTATGCCGAGATGGCCCGGGTGCCGGCCGACTGGGTGCTCAAGCTGCCCAGCGGGATGAGCCTGCAGGAAGCCATGATCCACGGCACCGCCGGCTTCACCGCCGGCCTCGCCGTTACCCGCATGGAACAGAACGGCCTCGCCCCCGGCAACGGCCCAGTGCTGGTCTCCGGCGCCACCGGCGGCGTCGGCAGCCTGGCCATCGCCATGCTGGCCAAGCGCGGCTATCAGGTCACGGCGCTGACCGGCAAAGAGCAGGAAGGCGACTACCTGCGCGGCCTCGGCGCCAGCGAAATCCTGCTGCGCCAATCCCTACAACTGGACAAGATCCGCCCCCTCGACAAGGCCACCTGGGCCGGCGCCGTGGACAACCTGGGCGGCCCGGTATTGGCCTGGATGGCCAGCACCATGCAGGAATTCGCCCCGATCGCCAGCATCGGCCTGGCCGCCAGCCACGAACTCAACACCACGGTGATGCCCTTCATCTTGCGCGGCGTCTCGCTGCTCGGCATCAATTCCGTCACCTGCCCGATGCCGCTGCGCGCCGAAGTCTGGCGCCGCCTGGCCCACGACCTGCGGCCGCCGCATCTGCAAGCCATGGCCCGCACCATCCCATTCAGCGACCTGCCCGGCGCCTTCGACGACTTCCTCCAGGGACGCGTCAAGGGTCGCGTGGTGGTCAGCATTCAGTAGTCATTAGCCGTTAAAAAAGAGGAGCCCATCAATGACCAGCTATCAGGATTTCTACCGCCGTTCCATCGACCAACCCGACGCCTTCTGGAGTGAGCAGGCGCAACTGGTCGATTGGCATGAGCCCTTCACGAAGGTCTGCGACTTCTCGAAGCCGCCCTTCGCCAAGTGGTTCGTCGGCGGCAAGATCAACCTGTGCCACAACGCGGTGGACCGCCATGCCGCGAAGCGCCCCAACGACCGGGCGCTGATCTTCGTCTCCACCGAAACCGACGAGGAGAAGGTCTACAGCTTCGCCGAGCTGAAGACCGAAGTGATGCGCATGGCGGCGATCTACAAGAGCCTGGGCGTCAAGAAGGGCGACCGGGTGCTGATCTACATGCCGATGATCGCCCAGGCCACTTTCGCCATCCTCGCCTGCGCCCGCATCGGCGCGATCCATTCGGTGGTCTTCGGCGGCTTCGCCTCCGGCTCCCTGGCGACCCGTATCGACGACGCCAAGCCGGTACTGATCGTCTCCTCCGATGCCGGCATGCGCAACGGCAAGGCGGTGCCCTACAAGCACCTGCTCGACGAGGCCATCAACCTCTCCGAGCACAAGCCGGCCAAGGTGCTGATGATCGACCGCGGCCTGGACAAGGAATTCAACAAGGTCGCCGGCCGCGACGAGGACTACGCCACCCTGCGCGCCCAGCACATGGATGCCCAGGTGCCCTGCGAGTGGCTGGAATCCTCCGAGCCCTCCTACATCCTCTACACCTCCGGCACCACCGGCAAGCCCAAGGGCGTGCAGCGCGACACCGGCGGCTACTGCGTGGCCCTGGCCTCGTCGATGAAGCACATCTACTGCGGCGGCGAGGGCGAGACCTATTTCTCCACCTCGGACATCGGCTGGGTGGTGGGCCATAGCTACATCATCTACGGCCCGCTGATCGCCGGCATGGCGACGGTGATGTACGAAGGCACGCCGCTCCGCCCCGACCCGGGCATCTGGTGGCAGATCGTCGAGAAGTACAAGGTGGACGTGATGTTCTCCGCCCCCACCGCGGCGCGGGTGCTGAAAAAGCAGGACCCGGCCTTCATGCACAAGTACGACATCTCCAGCCTGAAGCACATCTTCATGGCCGGCGAGCCGCTGGACCAGCCCACCCACGAATGGATGATGGGCGAGCTGGGCATCCCGGTGATCGACAACTACTGGCAGACCGAGACCGGCTGGCCGATGATCGCCTCGGCCCCCGGCGTCGAGAAGACCAAGATCAAGTACGGCTCCCCGGCCTTCCCGGTGTACGGCTACAACCTGAAAATCTACCGCGACGACGGCAGCGAATGCGGCGCCAACGAGAAGGGCATCGCCGCCGTGGTGCCACCGCTGCCGCCCGGCTGCCTGAGCACCGTCTGGGGCCAGGACGAGCGCTTCGTCAGCACCTACTTCAGCCTGTTCAAGGACCCCCTGGTGTATTCCTCCTTCGACTGGGCGATCAAGGACGACGAGGGCTACTTCTACATCCTCGGCCGCACCGACGACGTGATCAACGTCGCCGGCCATCGCCTCGGCACCCGCGAGATCGAAGAAGCGGTGCAGGCCCACAGCGCCATCGCCGAAGTCGCCGTGGTCGGCGTCGAGGACAAGCTGAAGGGCCAGGAGCCGGTGGCCTTCGCCGTGGTCAAGGACCCGGCCAAGGTAGCGACGGCGGAACTGCGCGCCGCCCTGGAAGCCGAAGTAAAAAAGACCGTGGACAACATCCTCGGCGCCATCGCCCGGC
>DATDMT010000107.1:0-2152 GCA_036518635.1 Rhodocyclaceae bacterium
TGGTCTGTGCCCTGGTGAACAGGTTGTGGCGGCGCTCGCCGCGGCTGATGCTGCGCCTGCCGGCCCAGCAGGCGGCCGCCGTCGGCGGGCTGCTGGCGGCCTTGGCCTATTGCCTGCTGGCGGGTTTCGCGGTGCCGGCCCAGCGCACCCTCTACATGCTGACGGTGGTGGCCCTGGCGCAACTGGCGCGGCGCACCCTGCCGATCCGCAAGGTACTGGCGTTGGCGCTGTGGGTGGTTTTGGTGCTCGACCCCTGGGCGGTGCTGTCGGCCGGTTTCTGGCTGTCCTTTGGCGCCGTTGGGATGCTGTTCTACATCGGCGCGGCCCGGGTCGGCCAGGGCCATTGGCTGGCCAATTGGGGCCGCGCCCAGTGGGCCATGACGGTGGGCATGGTGCCCCTGATGCTGGCCCTGTTCCAGCAATTCTCCCTAGTCTCGCCCATCGCCAACGGCGTCGCGATCCCCCTGGTGAGCTTCGTCATCACGCCGTTGGCCTTGTTGGCGGCCGTACCCGGGCTGGAGTTCCTACTGCTGCCGGCCCACTGGATCGCCGCGCTGATGATGGCCGGCGTGGACTGGCTGGCCACCTCCCCCTGGGCCGTCTGGCAGCAGCATGCGCCGCCCGCCTGGGCCATCGCCGTGGGCCTCCTCGGCAGCCTCTGGCTGCTGGCACCGCGAGGCTTTCCCGCGCGCTGGGTGGGCGCGCTGCTGTGCCTGCCGCTGCTGCTGGTGCCGCCGCCGCGGCCGGCAATTGGGGAGGCGCGGGTCGCGGTGCTCGACGTCGGCCAGGGTCTCGCGGTGCATGTGCAGACCGCCGGCCACGACCTGCTGTTCGACACCGGCCCGAGCTTCTCGCCGGACGCCAACAGCGGCAACCGCATCATCGTCCCCTACCTGCGGGCCCTCGGCGTGATGCGGCTGGATGGCCTGATCGTCAGCCATGCGGACAAGGACCATTCCGGCGGCGCCGAATCGGTGCTGGATGCGCTGCCGGTGGCCTGGTGGATGAGCTCCCTGCCCGACGATCACCCCCTGCGCCAGGGGCACCCCGGCCACCAGCCCTGCGTGGACGGCCAGCATTGGGAGTGGGAGGGCGTCGTCTTCACCCTGCTGCATCCCCTGGCGGAGAAGTATGCCAACCGCACCCGCAAGACCAACGACATGAGCTGCGTGCTGCGGGTGGACACCGCCTGGGGCCGTAGCCTGATCACCTCGGACATCGAAGCCCTGTCGGAGCGGGAAATTCTTGCCCGCCACCGTTCCGATCTCCGCGCCGACCTACTACTGGTGCCCCACCACGGCAGCCGCACGTCTTCCACCGACGATTTCATCGCCGCCGTCGGCGCCCGCCAGGCGGCCTTCCCCGTCGGCTACCGCAACCGCTTCGGCCATCCGAAGGAGGACGTGGTGCAGCGCTACGCCGCCAGCGGTGCCGCCCTGCATCGCACCGACAGTGAGGGCGCCCTCAGCTACCGCTTTGGCGCCGCCGGCCTAGTGCTGGATGCGGAACGCGCCAGCCGGCGCCGTTACTGGCATGGGCGCTGATCTGGGGGCATGGCGTTAATGGTTTTATATTCGCCCGGTAGGGAAGTAGGAAAAACCACAGCCACAGAATATGGAACGGCTTAAAATTAACGGCATATCTTTGTCATGCAACTCGGGCCAGTTCGGCCCTTGTGTTTTTTATTTGATAACTAGGAATTATCAGCAGGGATTCGATGCCATCCGCCGGTAACCCCTATTTCGAAACTGAGCGCACTTGGCCGTTCCTGCTTCGCCAGCAGGAACTGGCTGAGTGTCTCCGCTTTCTGCAGGAGCAGACACCGGCGGGGCCCCGGTTGCTGCGCATCCAGGGGCCATCGGGTGCGGGCAAGTCGTTCTTCGTCCGTGAACTCCTGACGCGGTACGCCGACGCCTTGGTCGATGGTGCATCGGTGTATGTCGATGTGCCAGCATCGGACCTCGAAGCATCCGAACTCCTTCGAAAAATCGAATCGCTGCTGGAGTCTCCCAGAACCGCCGATCGCAATTCGCCGAGCTTTGTCTCCAAGAAACTGGCGGCCCAGTGGCAAGCGAGGAAGCGATCTTCCGCAGGGCCAAGATCTGCCTATCTTTACCGTGTATTCCGCGATTTGTTGACACTGATCCCAGTC
>DATDMT010000108.1:0-8891 GCA_036518635.1 Rhodocyclaceae bacterium
GGTTCAGCGCGAATTCCGCCGGCTGGCCGCGCTTGTAAGAACTGTCGAACTCCTTGCCGTCAGGGAACACGCCCTTGTAATGCACCTTGACCATATCGGTCGCAGCCGGCGAGCCGCCGGTGCCTTCCTTCAGCGAGAGGAACACCAGGCCGCTGGGGCTGACGCTGGCGCCGGCTTCCTTGGCGGCAGCTGCGGCGAAATCGACTTCGGCCAAGGCCGGGAGGGCGCTCAGGGCGGACATCAGGGCGACCAGCAGGGCGAACGGTTTTTTCAAGGCAAGGCTCCGGTGGATGGGCAAGCCTCAATGATCCTGCGTTCCGGCCAAACACGCAATTCCAGCGCGGCGATTTTTCTCTGCCCAGCGGTCATACAATCACGCTATCCGCAGCATTGCTGAACCGCCCAGGAGAACCGGTTTTGGAAGATCTCGATTTTTCGCAGCCTCCCACGCCCCCGGCCAAGCCGGCCGTCGCGCCGAAAATCCCCGAAGCCGAGGTGTCGCCCTACGACCCCAAGCTGGCCTTGAAATTCTTCAAGATCGCCGGCGAGGCAGAGAGCTTCGCCGCAGGCACGCGCATCTTCGCCGAACAGGACAAGCCGGGCAGCGGCTTCTTTTCCAAGGGCGCCCGCATCTACCTGCTGCTCGAAGGGCAGGTGGCCCTGACCCGCAAGGGCAAGCCCTTGAACCTGGTGCTGCCGGGCGAGACCTTCGGCGAGATCGCGGTGATCTCGGATGTGCCGCGCAGCGCCACGGCGACCGCCAACAAGAACTGCCGCGTGTTGTCCCTGGACGAAAAGCGCTTCCTCGGCTCATTGCAACAGGAACCCGAATTCGCCCTGATGTTGATCAGCATGCAGGCCCAGCAACTGCAGCGCGGCGTCGCCCGCCTGCTGGCCGCCAAGCAGCCGCTGCGGCCGCGGGAGGGCGGGCGTGGGCTGGACCCGGCCATGCTCGGCGAATTCCGCCAGGCCATGGGCGATCCGATCCCGACGCCGATGAAGGCCGGCGATGCCCTGGTTTCCAAGGGCGCGCTGGGCGTCTGCATGTTCGTCGTCACCGACGGCGAGGTATCGATTGCACTGGACGGACAGGTGGTCGAACGGATCGGCCCCGGCGGCATCTTCGGCGAAACGGCGCTGCTCGGCCCCACCAGCCGCGCCGCGACGGTGACTGCCGAAAGCGATGGCGCCTGGATACCGGTGTCGCGCGATGCCTTCCTGCGCATGGTGAAGTCGCGTCCGGCGGTCGGTATTGCCCTGCTGCGCTCGATGAGCGAACGCCTGCAGCACATCGGTGCCCTGATCGGCGGCTAGCCGGCTCAGCGTAAAAGAGTTCGAACAATGCGCCGGGTGATATCGAGCGCAGCGAGCCGGTTAGTAGCCTCCCCCGCGAGGGGGAGGATGGGAGGGGGCGGGCGTTTATGCCTTGCGCGCTTTCATGGATGGAGGTTACCCACGGAAAGCGTGCGCGTTAAGGCGCGGCCCACAGGTCCACGGTGCCGAGGGTGGGGAAATCGTGGCTGCTGCGCAGGAAGGCTTCGACCTCGGCCGCCGGCAGCGGCTTGCTGATCAGGTAGCCCTGAATCTTCTCGCAGCCGATCGACAGCAGGTACTTGAGCTGGGCCGCCGTCTCCACCCCTTCCGCGGTCACCGTCAGGCCCAGCTTGTGCGCCAGCAGCACGGTCACGTCGCAGATGTCGGCGTCGTTCGGGTCGGTCTCGATGTCCTTGACGAAGGAGCGGTCGATCTTCAGCGTGCTGATCGGGAACAGCTTCAGGTAGGCCAGCGACGAATAACCGGTGCCGAAATCGTCGATGGACAGCGACAGGCCGCGGGCGCGCAACTCGTTCATCAGGGCGACCGATTCGTTGGGCGACTCCATCGACATCGACTCGGTGATCTCGATGTCCAGCTTGTCGGTGCCCAGACCGTATTGCCGCAGTAGGGCGTGAATCCGGTCGGCCAGGGCAGGGTCGAGGAATTGGCCGGGGCTGAGATTGACCGAGACGCTGATGCCATCGATGCCGCCGTCGCGCCAATTCGCCAACTGGCGACAGGCTTCCTGCAGCACCCAGTCGCCGATCTCGGCGATCTGCCCGGTTTCCTCGGCGATCGGGATGAAATCCATCGGCGGCACCAGGCCGCGCTCCGGATGCTGCCAGCGGATCAGCGCTTCGACGCCGACCAACTGGCCATTGCGCAAGTCCAGCTGCGGTTGGTAGTGCAGCACGAATTGCTGCTCCTTCAATGCGGTGCGCAGGTCGGCCTCGATCGACAGGCGGTGCAGCGCCGCCTGCTGCATCTCCTCGGTGAAGAACTGGTAGTTGCCGCGGCCGTTGGCCTTGGCGTGGTACATCGCCACGTCGGCTTTCTTGATCAGTTCCTGCGACTCGGCCGCGTCGTCCGGGTAGAGGCAGATGCCGATGCTCGGCGAGGTGCGGAACTCCTGGCCGTCGATCACATAGGGCGCCGAGATCGAGGCCAGAATCTTGTCAGCGACGTGGGCCACGTCGGTGGGCGAGTCGATGTCCGGCAGCAGGATGACGAACTCGTCGCCGCCCAGCCGAGCCACCAGGTCGCTCTGTCGCACCGACTTGCCGAGGCGCTCGGCCACCTGCACCAGTAACTGGTCGCCGGTGTGGTGGCCCTGGGTGTCGTTGATGGTCTTGAAGTTGTCCAGGTCGATCAGCATCAGGCCCAGCCGCAGCTCGTGGCGCTGCGCCAGACCGACGGCCTGGTTGAGCCGCTGGTGCAGGCTGAAGCGGTTGTGCAGGCCGGTTAGCTGGTCGAAATAGGCCAGGCCGCGAATCTTTTCTTCCGAACGTTTGCGCTCGGTGATGTCGTACTGGGAACCGATGTAGTGGGTGACCTTGCCCTGATCGTCCTTCACCGCCGAGATGGTCAGCCACTTCGGGTATTCCTCGCCGTTCTTGCGCCGGTCCCAGATCTCGCCCTGCCAACTGCCGGTGCGCTCGATGGCCTGCCACATCTGGCGGTAGAAATCCTCGCTGTGGCGGCTGGACTTGAGCATGTTGGGACGCTGGCCCACCACCTCCTCGGCGCTGTAGCCGGTGATCTCGGTGAAGGCCCGGTTGACCCGCAGGATCACGCTATTGGCATCGGTGATGACCATGCCCTCCTGCGAATCGAAGGCCGCCGCAGCAATCCGCAGATCGGCTTCCGACTGCATGCGTTCGGTGATGTCGGTATAGACCCAGATCGAGCCGTCCTGCACCGCTGCCGGGTTGATCGGGCGGCCGCGCAGCATGATCCACAGTTGCTCGCCATCCTTGCGCTGCATCTTGGTTTCGTACTGGACGAAGCCATGCTCCGCCATAGTGGTGTAGATATCGGCGCCGACCCCGAGGAATTGCTCCGGCGAACAGAACAGGATCTCGGTGGAGTGGCCCTCGATTTCCTTCGGGCTGGCGTAACCGAACATCTCCGCCAGGCGCTGGTTGCACTTGACGATCAGGCGGTTGCGCACCATGACGATGCCGACATGGGCGTTGTCGAAGATCAGGCTTTGTTCCGTCAGCAGATTGCGAATCCGCTCCTCGGCCTGATTGCGTGCATCGGCATCCTCGCCGCTGGCGCGCATCTGGATCACGTGCAGCAGGGCATAGGCGAGCAGCTTGCCGGTGTGCGCGATCATGGCGAACTTCTCGTGGGGCGCGGTGGAATAGAGCATGAACAGGTCGGAGAGAAACAGCAGTCCTCCCATCAGCGCCAGGCCCTCGAACAGCCGATTGTTGTGGCGCTGCCGCCAATAGCCGACGATCACCACCGCCCACAGCAGCAGCAAGGGCGCCTGGGTTGGCCGCTGGATGCCGAGAATGCCGGTGTCCAGGTAGCGTGGCAGCTTGAACGAGAGGGCAAACAGAGTCGCCGACACGGCCATCATCACGGCGATGAATGCGCCGGTGGACAGCAGGGTCCGTCGCCGCGACTGCAGCAGTGCCAAGCCCATGGCGATGGGCAGCACATAGGTCGAGGGCGGCCAGGTAGCCGGGCGCAGGGTGCTCGAATAGTCTTCAATCCAGGCTAGCGCGCCGTTCCATTCGATGCCGATCAAGGCGTGGATCGATTCGGTGGCAGCGGCGAACGCGAAGCCGATCACCACGTAGTTGCGCAGATTCTTCTGGATCGTATTGCGTTCGCTGAGCAGGAAGATCGCCAGCAGCAGCGAGAGCACCGCGTTGCTGGTATCCAGGGCCAGGTGCAGGTGGATGAACACTTCTTCACCGGCTTCCGACAAGGCCAGGGCCGCCAGGGCGTAGAGCCCCAGCGTGTAGCACATCAGCCTCAGGTATTTGGGGGGCGCTGCTGTGGTCATGCCTCGGGGTTTCCTAGATCGGCTTCAGTTCGCTGGCGAAGCGCCGCGCGTTATTCACATAATGGGCCGCGCTCTTGCCGATGCGGGTGATTTCTTCTTCGCTCAGCTCGCGCACCACCTTGCCCGGTGAGCCGATGATCAGTACGCCATCGGGAAAGGTTTTGCCCTCGGCGATCAGGGTGTTGGCGCCGACGATGCTGTTGCGGCCGATCACCGCCCGGTTGAGCAGGATGCTGCCGATGCCGATCAGGCTGTTGTTGCCGATCGTGCAGCCATGCAGCATCACCATGTGGCCGACGGTCACGTCCTCGCCGACCTCAAGCTGGATGCCGGCGTCGGTGTGCAGCACCGAACCGTCCTGAATGTTGCTGCGGGCGCCGATGCGGATGCGGTCCATGTCGCCGCGGGCCACCACGTTCCACCACAGGCTGGCGCTGGCCTCCAACTGCACGTCGCCGATCACCGTGGCGTTGGGCGCAACCCAGGCGTCGGGCGCGATCAGCGGGGCTTTGTCGGCAAGGGCGTAGAGGGTCATGGTCAGTCCTTGGATAGAGGCGGCACGGCCGCCAGCAGCGCCTTCAGCAAGTGCCAGCAGCGGCCCACCGAGGCGATCTCGACGGCCTCACCGGGGGCGTGGGCGCCGCGGATGTCGGGGCCGAAGGAGAGCATGTCCATGCCCGGGTAGCGGGCGCCGATCAGGCCGCATTCCAGGCCGGCGTGGATCACCTGAATCTGCGGCGTGGCGCCGAATTCCCGTTCGAAGACGCGCAGCCCCAGGGCCAGCAGCGGCGAGGCCGGATCGGGCTGCCAGCCCGGATAGGCGCCGACCTTCTCGGCCGTGCCGCCGTGGCTGCGGCAGAGAGCGACGATCTGGTCGGCCAGCTTGTCGGCTGCGGCATCGATCAGCGAGCGCACCATGAACACCGCCTCGCAGCGGCCGGCCTCGATGCGGATCACGCCCAGGTTGTCGGAGGTTTCCACCACCCCGGGCACGGCGGCGCTCATCCGCTTCACCCCTTGGGGGGCGGCGTTGAGCGCGGCCAGCAGGGACTGCTGGGCTGCGGCGGTGAGTAGCGGCGCCGGATCGGCATCGCTTAGCTGGATAGCGGGCGGCTCATCCTTGCCGGACAATTGCTTGCGCAGGGCCCGTTCAAAGTCGGCGATGGCCAGCGTCAGGCGTTCCAGGTGTTCGTTGGGCAGCGCCACCAGCGCCCAGGCCTCCCGCGGCAGGGCGTTGCGTGCGCTGCCGCCTTCCAGGCTGGCGAGGCGCAGCTCGAGCCCTTGCAGCTCGGCTAGCAACTGCGCCAGGGCCTTGATCGCATTGCCACGGCCGCGATGGATGTCGATTCCCGAATGGCCGCCGCGCAGCCCGGTCAGCGCGATGCGCCGAAAACAGACATTGGCCGGAGCCGCCTCGGTGGGGCAGGGAAAGCGGGCCACCACGTCCATGCCGCCGGCGCAGCCGGTGTAGTAGCTGCCCCATTCCTCGGTATCCAGGTTCAGCATCAGGCTGCCCTGCAGCAGGCCGGGCTGCAGGTTGCGGGCGCCGCCCATGCCGGCCTCCTCATCCACCGTTAGCAGCACTTCCAGCGGGCCGTGGGCGATGTCCTCGGCTTCCAGCGCCGCCAGCGCCAGGGCCACGCCGATGCCGTTGTCAGCGCCCAGCGTGGTGTCCCGCGCCACCAGCCAACCGTCATCCAGCAGCGGGCGGATCGGGTCGCGCTGGAAATCGTGGCCGGTGCCGGCGTTCTGCTGGCAGACCATGTCGATATGACCTTGCAGCACTACCCCGGCGCGATCTTCCATGCCGGGGGTGGCGGGCTTTTTCAGGATCAGGTTGCCGGCTGCGTCGACCTGGCATTCCAGTTTTCGAGCCTCGCCCCAGGCGCGTAGCAGGTCGCGCAAACGGTCTTCATGTTTGGAGGAGCGGGGGGTTTCGCAAAGCGTCTGGAAATGCCGCCAGACGATGGTTGGCTCGAGCCGATCTATAGTCATCTAACTAGAGAGGTTTCTTCTTGTTAGGACGCAGCATAGCGCATTGCCCTACCCATCGGCTTTCCGAGGGCTATAAACAGAAGATGGGAGGCGCGTTTGCGCATCCGTTTTGTCGAAAGGGGAAAGCTCATGATCCGCGATTACAAGCCGTTGCCTGCCGTTCACCTGATGCCCGGCCGTTGCAATACGCCGGGCGATTTCAACCCGCCGCGTGTACGCTTGGACTCGCCGGCTCTGTCGGTGATGACCGATCTGATGCGGGTTCCCGCCGCCACGGTGATGGAGTCCGCCTCCATGGCCGACACCAATCAGGCGATGATCCATCGCGGCGTGCGCATGTTGTTCGTTACCAATGCCCAACGCGCCCTGGTAGGCCTGGTCACCGCCCACGACGTCATGGGCGAACGCCCGCTCACCGCCTCGCAGCGCTACGGCCTGGCCCTCGACGACCTCACCGCGCGCCACATCATGACGCCGGTGGATGCGGTCGAGGCCGTCTCCATGGCCGAGGTCTCGCGCGCCCAGGTCGGCCACTTGGTGGCCACCCTGCGCGCCTCCGGCCGGCAACACGCGATTGCCGTCGAGCACGATAGCGAAGGCCGCCAGGTGGTGCGCGGCATCTTCTCCTCGGCGCAGATCGCTCGCCAGTTGGGCGTTGCTGTGAACACCAGCGAAATCGCCCTGGCGCGCAACTTCGCCGAGATCGAACGGGCGATGGCCGAAGCCTGAAGCGGCACTGACGGCAAGAAGCCCGCGGGAAGCGGGCTTTTTCTTGCCCCGGCGATGGCGCCCAGCCAGACTATCGTTGCCTCCGCCCATGAAAAAACCCGGAAAGATCGCCATCGGCGTGGGCCTTGGGGTCGTGGTTGGCATCGTGTCCCTGGCGTTCCTGCTGCTTAAAGTCATGGACATGCACAACCGCTTGCCGGTGAGCGTGTGTCTGCTCTATCCCTATGTCGCAATCATCGATCGCTGGCCGCACCCGCCCAATTCCCTGATGGCCGTTGTCGTTGCCTGGACCTTGGCGCAGATGCCCTTATACGGCGGCCTGCTCGGGCGCGACTGGTTGCGTGGCCGGTTCTCCTGGCCGACGCTGGCGCTGCTCGCCGCCCATCTTGGCGCTGCGCTCTACGCTGTGGCGCTGACCCTGCACTGGATCGGCGGCAGCGTCTAGGATCAAGCTGCCGCAGATTCTCGCCAGGAGCGGGGGTGTCGGCGTTGCCGGTTCATTTGCCGCCGAACAGGCCCCGCAGGGCGCCGCCTACTGCTTCGGCGCTCTTCTGGCCGATGCTGCCGACGCTGCGGGCGACGCTTTCGACGCTGAGGCCGAGGGATTCGCCGACGCCCGCGGCGAAGCGGGTGGCGATGTTTTCGTTGAGCTGGAACTTGGGATCGTCGAGGTTGCCGTCGAGGCTGAATTTAACGGCGATGCGCTGCTGGCTGTCCTTCGCCAGGCTTACCGCCGCGCGCCGCGCGTAGCCCATGAAGCCGCCGCTGTCGTCGAGTTCCAGGCCGTGCAGGGTGAGCACGCCCGGGGCGTGCAGGCGGCGCTGGTGGATGGTGCTGGTGACGTCCAGGTCCAGCCGGCCCTGCTTGACGCCGCTGTTGGCGGCCTTCAGCAGATAGGGCTGGAAGGCCACCAGGTCCACACCGCGCAGCTTGGTGGTGATTTCCGATTCCAGCGTGGCCGGTTCCAGATCGCCGCGGATGGTCATCTCGCCGTCGTTGCGCTGGCCCTTGATGCGGCCGCTGAGTTCGAGCTTGCCGCGGCCCTTCAGGTCCGGCAGGTGTAGCGGGCCGAGGTGGGCCTGCAGATCGGTGACGGCGATTTTCAGCGGTGGCTTGCGCACCGAGGCGTCGAACAGTTCCAGGCTGGCATCCTCCAGCACCACGGCGCCGATGGCGAGCGGCGGTGCCGCGCCGCCGCTGGCCTTTTTCTCCAGCAGCGAGGGCAGCAGGCGCAGCTTGCCATCCGCGGTGCGCAGGGCCGACAGGTAGGCGCCGACGACGCGAATCTGGCCGACGCGGATTTCGCCGCTGCCGCTGAGGCCGCCGAACAGGCTGCTCATGTCGGGACTGACCAGGATGTGTTGCGCCCGCAGGGTGTCCGCCGCCGGCCAGCCGGCCGGCGCTTTGAGCCGCAGCCCGGCGATGTCCACGCTGCCCCAGCCGATCTTGATTTCGGCGACGCTGCTCTCCGGGCCGAGGGCGGTTTCGATCTTCTGCTGTAGCGCCTGCAGGCCGAAGTGCAGCCCGGCCGCCGCAGCGATGCCGAGCAGCAGCAGGACGGCGAGGGCGATCTTCAGCAGGCGGTAGCGGGAACGGGTAGCCATGATGCGATCAGCTTAACGCGATGCTGTGCGGCGCATCCACCACAGCGTTGCCGCCGCGGTGAGCAGCACCATCGGCAGCGCCAGCAGGTTGAGGAAGTTCCAGCCGGCGCTGCCGATGGCGGCGCCGGAGGCGAGGGAGGTGACGCCCTGCACGGTGGAGACGATGAAGTCGTTGCTGCCTTGGACCTTGGCCCGCTCCTCGGCGGCGCAGGTCTCGGTGAGCAGGG
>DATDMT010000109.1:0-12622 GCA_036518635.1 Rhodocyclaceae bacterium
TCAGCTTGCGGGTCTTGTCGTCCACCACGACGATCGCCGATTGCTGGTTCTTGGCGGACCACACCGAGAACCAGACTTCGTCGCCAGCCTTGTTGTATTCCGGCTGCAGCACGCGCTTAGCGCCTTCACCCAGGCCGGACCACTCGCCGATCGGCAGACGCTCATAGCCCTTTTCCAGATGGGCGATGTCATACACGGCGACCGACTGGCTGTTGCCGGCATCCGGGTTGAGCGGGGTATCGACCCACAGGTTCTTCGACTTCGGATGGGACTTGATGAACAGCGAACCGCCACCCTGACCCTTGATGCTCTCGACCATTTTCCAGGCGTATTGCTTGTGCTTGGCCGGATCGGTACCGATCAGGGCGATGGACTCGTCGCCCAGGTGACCGGTGGCCCAGACGGGGCCGTACTTGGGATGGATGAAGTTGGCGCCGCGGCCCGGGTGGGGAATCTTGCCCACGTCAATCAGAGCGGCGCGCTTGCCGGTCTTGGTGTCCACCACGGCGATCTTATTGGACTGGTTGGCCGCCACCAGGAAGTAGCGGTGGGTCGAATCCAGGCCGCCGTCATGGAGGAAGCGAGCCGCCGGAATCTCGGTGGTGGTCAGGTTCTCGATGTCCTTGTAGTTGACCAGCAGAATCTTGCCGGTCTCCTTGACGTTCACCACGAACTCGGGCTGGAAGTGCGAAGCCAGGATCGAGGCAACGCGGGGCTCGGGGTGGAACTCCTGGGTATCCACGGTCATGCCACGGGTGGACACGATCTTCTTCGGCTCCAGGGTGTTGCCGTCCATGATCGTGTACTGGGGCGGCCAGTAGGAACCGGCAATCGCGTACTTGTCCTCATAGCCCTTGTACTTGGAGGTTTCCACCGAACGGGCTTCCAGGCCGACGCGGATTTCGGCCACGGTGTCGGGCTTTTCCATCCACAGGTCGATCAGGTTGATCTTGGCGTCGCGGCCGATCACGTAAAGATAGCGGCCGGAATCGGACATGCGCGAGATATGCACCGCATAGCCGGTCTTGACGATGTTGATGATCTGCTTGGTGTCGCCGTCGATCAGGGCCACTTCGCCGCTGTCGCGCAGGGTGGTGGAGAAGATGTTGTCGATGTTGTAGCTGTTCATCTTCTTCTTCGGCCGCTGATCCACCGGAACCACCACCTTCCAGGTGTTCTTCATGTCGGCCATGCCGAATTCCGGCGGCTGCGGCGGGGTTTGTTGCACGTAGCGCGCCATCAGGTCCACTTCGGCATCGGTCAGTTCGCCCGATGTGCCCCAGTTGGGCATGCCGGCGGGGGAGCCGTACTTGATGAACACCTTCAGGTACTCGGTGCCGTTCGGGATGGTCTTTTCCGGCGTCAGCGGCTTGCCGGTGGCGCCCTTGCGCAGCACGCCGTGGCAGCCGGCGCAGCGCTGGAAGTAAATTTGCCGGGCCTTGTCGAATTCGGCCTTGCTCATGGCCGGGGCCTTGGGATTGATGTCCTGGTACATCTCCACCTGGCCCATCGGCGAACTGCCGGCCTGGTAGGCCGCCTCGGCGGCGGGGACATCCTTGTGCTGGGCCTTGGGTTCCTCGGCAAATGCGGCACCGATCGCCAAGGGCAGACTGGCCAGAGCCAGGGAAAACTTATGAATCGCCTTCATGTAGCACTCCTCCTCCACTAGAAATTGACCCCACTGTATTCAGCGGAATATGCGCTGTAAATCGTCATATTCGAAATTCTTGACAGCTATCAAGGTGGCCTACCGGGCCAAAGACCTACATTGCGGCCACGCTCCGAAGGGAGTGGCGTGGAATCACAAACTATAGGAGATAAGCCCATGAGCGCAACAGGCGGTGGATTCACCACAGCGGCGGCGCGAAACATCTTTTTCGGGGGAACGGTGTTCTTCCTATTGGTGTTTCTTGCCCTAGCCTTCAACACCGAGCAGGTCCTACCCCAGCGCGACCAGCGCGCCCAGCTCGCCGACCCGACGATCGGTCCCAAGATCAAGGCCGGTAAGAAGATTTGGGAAGACAACAACTGCATCGGCTGCCACACCCTGCTAGGCGAAGGTGCCTACTTTGCGCCGGAACTGGGCAACGTTTACAAGCGTCGCGGCCCCGAGTTCATCAAGGCCTGGATCAAGGCACAGCCGACCGGTACCCCCGGCCGTCGCCAGATGCCCAACTTCCACCTCACGGACGCGCAGTTGGATGACATCGTCGCGTTCCTCAAGTACGCGTCCGAGATCAACACCGCCAACTGGCCGCCCAACATCGAAGGCTGAGGAGGAGACAAAAAATGCAATATAAATCCCAAGCAGTCGCCAAGCCGTATTTCATCGCGGCCCTCGGCCTCTTCGTCGCCCAAATCCTGTTCGGCCTGATCATGGGCCTGCAATACGTGGTCGGCGATTTCCTGTTCCCCCACATCCCCTTCAACGTCGCGCGGATGGTGCATACCAATGCCCTGATCGTCTGGCTGCTGATGGGCTTCATGGGCGCTGCCTACTACCTGGTGCCGGAGGAATCCGAAACCGAACTGTATAGTCCCAAGCTCGCCATCGCGATGTTCTGGATTTTCCTGGTCGCCGCCGCGGCCACCGTGATCGGCTACCTTGCCGTGCCCTACGCCACCCTGGCGCAGATCACCGGCAACGACCTGCTGCCGACCATGGGCCGGGAGTTCCTCGAACAACCGACCATCACCAAGATCGGCATCGTCATCGTCGCCCTGTCCTTCCTGTTCAACATCGGCATGACCGTGCTGAAGGGCCGCAAGACCTCGATCACCCTGGTGCTGCTGCTCGGCCTGACCGGTCTCGCGGTGTTCTTCCTGTTCTCCTTCGTCAACCCGACCAACCTGGTGCGTGACAAGTTCTACTGGTGGTGGGTGGTGCATCTCTGGGTCGAAGGCGTGTGGGAACTGATCCTCGGCGCGATCCTGGCCTTCGTCCTGATCAAGGTCACCGGCGTGGACCGCGAAGTGATCGAGAAGTGGCTCTACGTGATCATCACCCTGTCCCTGGTCACCGGCCTGATCGGTACCGGCCACCACTACTTCTGGATCGGCACCCCCGAATACTGGCAGTGGCTGGGTTCGATCTTCTCCGCCATGGAACCGATTCCCTTCTTCGCCATGACCCTGTTCGCCTTCAACATGGTGAACCGTCGTCGTCGCGAGCATCCGAATCGGGCCGCCACCCTGTGGGCCCTGGGCACCGGCGTGATGTCCTTCCTCGGCGCCGGCCTGTGGGGCTTCCTCCACACCCTGGCACCGGTGAACTTCTACACCCACGGCACCCAGATCACCGCCGCCCACGGCCACATGGCCTTCTACGGCGCCTACGTGATGGTGGTCATCACTATGATCTCCTACGCCATGCCCCTGATGCGCGGCCGCGTTGCCAACAGCAACCGCGCCCAGGTCATGGAAATGTGGAGCTTCTGGATCATGACCGTCTCCATCGTCTTCATCACCCTGTTCCTCACCGCCGCCGGCATCCTGCAAGTCTGGCTGCAGCGGATGGGCAGCAACCCGCTGGGCTACATGGCCACGCAGGATCAGCTCTCCATCTTCTACTGGCTGCGTGAAGGCACCGGCGTGGTGTTCCTGATCGGCCTGCTGACCTACCTGGCCAGCTTCTTCTGCAAGGCCGGCGATCCCAAGTCCGCCTGATAGATTTAGGCAGTTGCAGTAAGGAAAGGCCCCGCGAGGGGCCTTTTCCATTTCAGGGGCTTGATGCGTCCCAGCCTTGAACTTACCCGAGGCGCATTGATGTTCCATTCGACTCACGGCAGAGTGCATGCCATGAATCTAGTTTTCCTATGGCTTCGTTAAACCCATCATGGAACATGTCGTGTGACCTACACTCCCAACCACGCTTTGCCGACCGTACTTCGATGAGCACCCACCCAGTCCGCCGCCAATTGGCAAAGGAACTCGCCACCGCAGCCGCGGCCTATCAGGTCGCCGCCGTAATCCCGCATTGCGCCCAATGCGCAAAGCCTTGCTGCCGACTTGATACGCTCGTCCTCGAACTGGAATGGAGCCAGCTTAAGTCGCTCTGGCAGCTACGCGAGTCGCGCGCCGCCTTCGACCGACGACTTGCCTCAGGAAAGGGCCCGACGGAAATCCGGCCGGCAGACGGGCTTTACTATGCCCATCAAAAAGCCTGCCCCGCCTATGATGAAGCGCGTCACTCATGCCGAGCCTATGACCAGGAATTCAAACCGACCGGTTGTACGGACTTCCCGGTCTACGAGGATCGGTGCAGCATCATCGCCGACCTCCGCTGCGAAGCAGTAGACCTCGCGGCGCTAACGGACAGGATTGCGAACGCTGTCGGGAAAGAGTTTCGCGTCGTCCAGACTGCCGACGAAACCTTTCCTTTTCTGGTCACGCTGTCGGTGAGAAAAATCTCAGGGGCTGCCTCTGTCGGCAACCGGCCACATCGAAAAAAATAAGGCGGGAAATCCGTCGACGGTAGGAAATGCTGCAGAACAGCCGCTTTCGGCAAGTATCTACGCTGGCATAACAGCCTCCCGGAATAATGGGAGACAGACCACTATTTTTAAAACCCGTGGTCTGTCCCTATTCCCCCTATTCCCTCCACAAACCTCGGAGTGAAGGCTGCTGCCTTCACGGTTCGCACTGTGAGGGCTTGGGGTTGGCTCGACGTTACGGCTCAGGAACTGCGTAAAACCAGCCCCCGCCCATCCGCCATTCGGCCTATATCGCCATCAAATACAAAGCCGACTTCGGCTTCGATACTCCGCCAAACTGCACACCCGCAAGGCCTATTCCCTCACTAGAACGGCGCTGCACATGCATTCCGCACTGCATGGGGACGACAGCAGCATGAAAGCTTGTCAGCCATAGCCTGCTCGAAGTGCCCCCTGGCATCAGGGCCTTGATTCCTGGGATGGCAGCAACGATATCTCGTGGAAAGAACGAAGCGGCTCGCGCTTGACCCAGATCAACATTAGAGTCCGTTAATGGATCAGAGTTAAAAGATGCAGGTTCGCCAACGACGGGTGAGGAGATTCCCATGTGGTCACAAGGTATTGCCAACGTTCTAAGGAAGCGCGCATCGAACGCCGTTGCCTTGGTCACTCTGCTGGCCCTGGCCGGCTTTTCTTCCACCGCCGCCGCGGTACCGAGCTTCGCCCGGCAGACCGGGCAGAACTGCGTGGCCTGCCATGCCGGCGGCCAGTACCCGGAGCTCACGCCCTACGGGCGTTATTTCAAGCTGACCGGCTACACCATCGGCGAACGCGCCATGCCGCTCTCGGGCATGGCCGTGGCCAGTCTGGTGAAGACCAGCAGCACCAACGATCCGAATGGCGACCGCTATGCCGATTTCCCCAAGGACGGCAACCTGATCTTCCAGACCGCAAGCCTGTTTCTCGCCGGCAAGGTGTCGGACAACGTCGGCGGCTTCGCCCAATTCACCTACGGCAACTACGACACGCAAAGCGCGACCGACAGCCACTGGAAAGGGCGCTCGATGTCGGACAACTTTGATCTGCGCTATGCGGATCACCTGATCGACAGCAATCGCGACCTGATCTTCGGCGCCACCCTGAACAACAACCCTACCGTGCAAGACGTCTGGAACAGCGTGCCGGCCTGGGGCTACAACGTGGTTCCCGGCAGTTCCGGCCCCGGCATTACGCCGCTGCTGGCCGGCGGCCTGGCGCAAAACGTGGCTGGTGCCGGCGGCTATCTGTTCTGGAACAAGACCCTGTACGCCGAACTCTCCTCCTACCGCACTGCCGACGGCATCTGGTCCTTCATGAGCCAGGGCTTCGACACCAACCTGGGCAACCAGCAGATTCTGAAGGGCAACAACCCCTATTGGCGCATCGCCCTGAGCCACGACTGGGGTGCCCATAACGCCATGATCGGCGCCTTCGGCATGGCGGCGGATGTCTATCCGGATGCCACCCAGCCCAGCGGCTCGACCACGCGCTACCGCGACACCGGCATTGATGCCCAATACCAATACCTGCTCGACCCGCATGTCGTCACCGTGCAGGGCAGCTATATCCACGAGCGCATCCATTGGGCCGATTCCATTGCCAACCAGCCCGGCGCCTATGACGCCGCCAATGGCACCGCGCTGCAGGCGCTGACCAACACCAGCGATACGCTGGACATGCTGCGGCTCAAGGCATCCTACGTGTATCAGGCGAAATACGGCGGCAGCCTGTCCTACTTCGACGTGCGCGGCTCCAACAATTCCCAGTATCAAACTGCCGTCGCCCAGAACGATCCGCTGAGCCCCTCGGTGTCCGGCAGCCGTTCGAGCAATCCGGGCACCTCGGCCTGGACCGCCGAAGCCTTCTGGCTGCCGGTGCAGTATGCCCGCGTCGGTGTGCAATACACCTGGTTCACCCGCTTCAACGGCGCCAGCAGCAACTACGACGGTTGGGGTCGCAGCGCCAAGGACAACAACACCCTGTTCCTCTATGTCTGGGGCGCTTACTAAAAAGCCGAGGGAGAAAAAATCATGCGCCATACCTTGTTTTTCGTCGCCGCCATTTCCGCCTCGCTGCTGGTCGGATGTTCCAGCATCGAGCGTTCGCGCAACCTAGCCTCCCCCGAAGTTTCCGGCAAGACTCTGGCCGAGCAAGTGTGCTCCAGTTGCCATGGTCTGACCGGCAATTCAGAGTCGCCCAACTTTCCCAAACTGGCGGGCCAGCAGCGCGACTACTTGCTTGCCCAATTGACCCAGTTCAGAAGCCACAACCGCGCCGATCCGGCCGGTTTCGAATACATGTGGGGCTTGAGCCGCAGTCTCAGCGACAAGCAAATCGGTGAACTGGCGAGCTATTACGCGGCAAGCGCCCCCACCTCCGGCCCCGCAGGCAATCCGCAAATGATCAGTGCCGGGGAGAAGATATTCAATGGCGGGGTGAGCGATAAGGGCGTCCCGGCCTGCGCCTCATGTCATGGGCCAAAGGGCGAAGGCGCCGCGGCTTTCCCCCGCCTGGCCGGCCAGCATGCCGACTACCTGATCAAGCAGCTTTTGGTATTTCAGCGCACCAACGAACGCCCCGAAGGTTCGGTGATGAAAACCGTGGCCCATGGTCTGAGTGCCGACGACATCCAGGCGGTGGCAAGCTTCGCTCAGCAAATGTAGCCACGTAATACGCTGCGAACTGCCCCCACGAATAACGTCATGTCGTTTCGTGCCTTGCTCGCAGCCTTGCTCGCCTGCCTGTTCTGTAGTCAGGCGATCGGCATGGAACCGGATGTTGTTGTGGCCGTCAGCCGGGTTGACGACGCGTTCGTCGTGGACGCCACTATCGATATCCCCGTCACCCTACGCACCGCATGGGGCGTGCTGGTCGATTTCGACCATATGGCGTCGATATTGACCAATCTGACATCCAGCAAGATCCTCAGCCGGGACGGGGCCACTTTGCTGGTACGGCAGGAAGGCATAGCCAAGTACGGACCATTTTCATATCCCTTCCAGTCCGAACGGGAAATTCGTCTTGAACCGATGAGGCGAATTTTGGCGAAAAGTCTTTCCGGCAGCGTGAGGCGGATGGAAAGCGCAACCGAGCTGATTCAGCGGGAAACGGGAAAAGGCGTCCTGCTACGTTATCGTGCCGAGATCGTTCCCGACTCCGTCCTCGCCCGCCTGTTTGGCCTGTCCTTTGTACGCCATGAAGTGATGGAACAATTCCAACTGATCGTGGCGGAAATGAGGTTGCGGGAGGAATGGATGACGACGGACCCGCAGCGGTGAACACCCGCTCAAGAGCCGTCCGGTAAGCTGCGCGGCCCTGGCGCGGAACGGCTGCGGGGGGGCGCTATCGAGTGCCGCCCGGCCCAACAGTTCCGTTGAAACACCGAAGAAGCAGCAAACTGGTACCTTGGGTGACGGCCGCATTGCGAGCTGGCCCAAACCGCGTTTACGTTCGCCCCTTGCCGAATTCGGCAGCATCGCGATTCAGGAAACCCAAGCCCATGCGTCTACTACGCCCAACTTTCGAAATGCTCACCGCGATCGCCAAGCGATTCGCCGGATGGGTCTTGGGGACCGCCAGGGACAATGCCCCGGAGCAGGCCAATACCGTCCAGCCGCAACCGCCTGGGGCGGCGGCGCTGACGCCCCCCATCTCACCCGACTCACCTATCTCAACCATTGAGTCAGCGACCGCGGTAGCCGCCTCGCCGGATATTGCCGCAGCAATCCCCGATGCCTCGGCCACCGTCGCTGGCGCCACCGATATCGAAGCGGCCGGGCCGCAATCCGATGCCATCCCGGCTCGCCGCCCGCCCGAACTTGTCCCGGCGCCCTTAGCCGCCAAACCTGAGCCGGCGCCCATTTGTCTCGCTGTCCAGGCCCATGGCGCGCCCTTGCCCACCGACCCGGCCCTGGAACAATTGCGCGCACGCTTGGCGGCGATGGAATCGCGGGTTCTCGAGTTTGACGAGCGCAAAGCGGAGATGGATCAACTCCTCGCCGAATTCGCCCGATGCCAATACCAGGCGCTCGGGGAGCTGGTCGGCGAGCATCTGGCGTTGCGCCTTGAAGCCCTGCGCTTGCGCGCCGAGCATTCGGCCAAAGGCGAGGACCAAGCAGCGGCAGACGCGGCGCGGGACGAGTGGACGGCTTACCAGCGCACACTGGAGAGCCCGGTCGAAGCGCCCCCGGCGCTGGCCGATGAGGAGCGTGCGGAACTGAAGGCGCTGTATCGCGCCACGGCGATGCGCTGCCACCCGGACCGGGTGGACACGGCCGACAAGGCGTTTGCCCATGAAATGTTCCTGCGCACCCAGGACGCCTATCGGCGCGGCGATCTCGACGCCATGCGGCAAATTCTGCGCGAACTCTCAGGCGCGACCGCAGCCGTGGCGGCGGACGAGCGAACATCATCCCTGACGGAACTGGAACGCACCCTGCAGTCGCTTGAAGACAAGGCGGTCAAGCTGATGATGGCGATCCAAACCATGCAGATCAGCCCGGCCTATCGCCAGGCGCGGCAGCGCAGCCAGTGGGACGGCTACTTTGCCGCGGTGCGCGAACAGATCGAGGGCGAGTGCGAACTCCTGCGGCGCGAAATAGCCGGCGTCATAGCATAGCGGCCGGCGTTCCGCCGATTCCTGCCCAGCACCACACTGCGCTTTTCAGGAGAACCTCACCATGACGATTCGGCATGCCCTGCACCAGGCGGCCCACTGGTTTCGGATTGTCTGCCTGCTCGTCGCGGCCGGCCTGTTGCCGGCGCCCGCGGCCCACGCCCAGCAGGAGGCGCAGGCCATGCTGCTGATCGCTGCCCCCCAGTTGCGCGACCCCTACTTCGCCGAAAGCGTGGTGCTGGTCACCCGCCACGGCAACAGCCGGCCGATGGGGGTGATCCTCAACCGGCCGACGCCGGTCCATGTCGGCAGCCGGGAGGAGTTCGAAGACGAGAAGCATCCCGGCCGCCCCCTCTATTTCGGTGGCCCGGTCGGCGCCCGGTCGCTGATTCATCTGTTCCGCACCGCAGCCGCCCTCGACGGCCGCCCGGAACTGCTGCATCTGGGCGACCGGCTCTATCTGGCCATCGGCGAGGCGCCCGGCGCGGCGACCGAGCTGAAGAGCTTCATCGGCCTGGCGGCCTGGGACAACGACCAGTTGGAGGCGGAAATCCAGCGCGGCGACTGGCGCGTGCTGGCCCTCGATCCGGCCCAGGTGTTCCGCCAGGACACCGCGACGCTGTGGCAGGAACTGCTTGCCCAGGCCACCCGGCAGGCGATTTAAGCGCCTGCCGCAATTGACTTTTCTTCGTCTGCATCAAGGCAACCGGCGCGGCGGCCGGGCACCATGGCGGCCATGAATACTGCCGTCCAAACCCTGCCCGTTCCCGCCGCCGAGGCCCGCCCGCATCCGCCGGGCGACCTGGCGATCTGGGTCTTCATCCTCGCCGAACTGGGGGCCTTCGGCCTGCTGTTCATCACCTACGGCTTCGCCCGGATGAGCCATGCGGCCCTGTTCGACCAGATGCAACAGACGCTGAACCGGGATGCCGGGGCGCTGAATACCGTGCTGCTGGTCACCGCCAGTTGGTGCGTGGCCCGCGCCGTGGCCTCGATCCGCAACAACGCTTCGGCCGCCAGCGCCCGCTGGTTGCTGGCCGGCATGCTCTGCGGCGGCGGCTTCCTGGCGGTGAAGATGTTCGAGTACGCCGAGAAGTTTTCCCAGGGCGTGAACCTCGACACCAACCTGTTCTACATGTTCTACCTGATCCTGACCTTCTTCCATTTCATGCACGTGATCCTCGGCATGGGCATCCTTGGCTACGTCTGGCTGAAGACCCGCCGCGGCGGCTATTCGGCGGCCGACCACAACGGCATGGAAACCGGCGCCAGCTACTGGCACATGGTCGATCTGGTGTGGATCGTGTTGTTTCCCCTGGTCTATGTGATGCGATGAATACCTTGCCCACCCAAAGCAATTTCTCCCTCGATCTGGTCTGGGCCGCGCTGCTGCTCGGCACTGCCTACACTTGGTGGCTGGGCGACAGCGGCCAGGCCGGACCGCGGGCGGTGATGGCCATCCTCGCCATTGCCGGCGTCAAGGGCGCCCTGGTGATCCGCGAATTCATGGCCCTGCGCGGCGTCCGCCTGCGCTGGCAAGCGACCGTGCTGGGTTGGCTGGCGGTGGTGCTGGCGATCAATCTGGCGGCTTATTGGAAAGGACTGTGATGGACATGCGCGCGACTGAACTGCCCCACTACGCTGCCGCCGGCAACGAAATCGAAATCTTCGAGCGGGCCTGGAACAACCGCCTGCCGGTACTGATCAAGGGCCCCACCGGGGTCGGCAAGACCCGCTTCATCGCCCACATGGCGGCGCGCCTGGGCCTGCCGCTGCATACCGTGGCCTGCCACGACGACCTGACCGCCGCCGATCTGGTGGGCCGCCACCTGATCGAGGACGGCACCACCCGCTGGTGCGATGGCCCCCTGACCCGCGCCGTGCGCGAGGGCGGCATCTGCTACCTGGACGAGGTGGTGGAGGCGCGCAAGGACACGACCGTGGTGATCCACCCCCTGGCCGACCATCGCCGCGTGCTGCCCATCGACCGCACCGGCGAGGTGCTGCAGGCGCCGGACAACTTCATGCTGGTGGTGTCCTACAACCCGGGCTACCAGAATTTCCTCAAGGGCATGAAGCCCTCGACCCGGCAGCGCTTCGTTGCCCTGCGCTTCGACTTCCCCGAAGCCGAGCGGGAAGAGGCGATCCTGATCGGCGAGACCGCCTGCGACCCGCTGCTGGCAAAGCGCCTGGTGGGCATCGCCCAGCGCCTGCGCGCCCTGAAGGACGTGGACCTGGAAGAAGTGGCGAGCACCCGCCTGCTGGTGAACACCGCGCTGTTGATCGGCAGCGGCCTCGATCCGGTAGACGCCTGCCGCGCCGCCCTGGTGGAGAGCCTGACCGACGACGCTGAAGTGGTCGCCGGCTTGATGGAGGTGATCCTTGCCAGCTTCGGTCGCTGAATTGACGGCGCCCCCCGACCACGTTCAACAAGCCGTCGCCCAGGCCGCCGGGCGCCAACGCCTGCGCGCGGCGACCCAGGTGGGTTTCTTCCTGCTGTTCGCCCTGGCGCCGGTGTTCAACATTTTCCGCTTCGACCTCACCGAGGGCCATGCCTACATTCTCGGCATGCCCTGGCGCCTGGGCCTCGACGAGTTCATTGCCGGCCGCATCAGCGGCGCCCAGGCCGGATTGAACCTGCTGCTGCGCCTGTTCCTGCCCCTGCTCGCCGCCGCCGGCCTGTTCATCGCCGCCGCTTGGCGCTGGGGCCGCCTCTACTGCGGCTGGCTGTGCCCGCACTTCTCGGCGGTGGAACTGATCAACGGCCTGATGCGGCGCGCCTCGGGCCGGCTCAGCATCTGGGAGAGGAAGGCGCTGCCGCCGGTGAACCCGGACGGCAGCGCCTTCAGCAGCAGCCCCTGGTGGTGGCCGCCGACCCTGCTGACCGCCATCGCCTTCGCCTTCCTCTGGGCGGTGGTGCTGCTCTCCTACCTGCTGCCGCCGGCGGAGCTCTACGGCCATCTGCTGAGCCTCACGCCGACGCGCAACGAGGCCCTGTTCCTCGGCGCGGCGACCACGGTATTGAGTTGCGAATTCCTCTTCGCCCGCCACTTGTTCTGCCGCTTCGGCTGCGCCGTGGGCCTGTTCCAGAGCCTGGCCTGGATGAGCAACCGCAGCGCCATGGTGGTCGGCTTCGAGCGCCCCCGCGCCGCCGATTGCGAAGCCTGCTACGCCAGCGGCGGGCCGGGCTATGCGGCCTGCGAGGGCGCCTGCCCGATGCGCCTGAAGCCGCGCAGCCAGAAGCGCAAGATGTTCGCCTGTACCCAATGCAGCCAATGCGTCGAAGCCTGCGGCACGGTGCAGCAGACGGCCGGCAAGACCCGCCTGCTGCGCTGGGTGGACAAGGACGCGGCCCGCGCCAACGAAGCCCTGGTGAGCCTCACCGGAAAGCGCGACTGAGGAGGCTGCGATGGAAGAGTACGTCGGCGAACTTTGGCACAAGCTGGTCACCGGGGCTGCGGAACGCGAGTACCCGCAGGCCGCCGTGGCCCTGAACCAGATGGAGAAAACCATCGGCGTGATGTTCCGCGCCCTC
>DATDMT010000110.1:0-39296 GCA_036518635.1 Rhodocyclaceae bacterium
CCCAACTCACGGGTGAAGTTGGCATCCACCTGAACGATGCGGGCCTCGATCATGACTTGCTTGATCGGCCGGTCCAGGGCGGCGATACGCTCACGAATCTTGTCCAGACGCGACTTAGTTTCCTCAACGATGATCACGCTGGTGGCGTCATCCCAGGAAATGCTGCCATCGGCGCTGATGATGGAACTCGATTGACGTTGTTGGGCGCTACCAGCAGCCTGCGCGGAGCCCGAGCCAGACGTCGTCGGTGTGTATCCGGCCTGACCCGATGCGGGCTGCCCGGTTTGGGTCGCGGCTGCTCCTCCGCTGCACTGCTGCGGCGTGACTAGACACTGGCCAATTTCGCTGGCGGTGCGGTAGCGGATGTTGAAGGTTTCCTGCTGAATCGGTTCGGACTTGACCAAATCGGCAGCGCGCTTGCGCTCCTCCTGGTCATAGGCCGCTAGGCTGGCCGCAGTACCAACCATGACAATATCGCCATAGCGGCGGAAGCCCAGGCCATACATCCGAGAAATCACGTCGATGGCGACGTTGACCGGGGTGTTCTCCATTTTCAAGGACTGAATCTCGCCGGAAATGCCGGGGATCACTACGAAGTTCAAGCCGGTGATGTCTTGGAAGATGCCGATCATCTGACTGACCGGGACCGGTTGGGTGAAGTTGAAACTGATCACCTTGCCCTGCAGTTCCTTGGCGCCGGCCAGATTGCTCGGGTCATCGACAATCTTGCGAACTTCGACGATCACGGTGGCGTCAATTTGACGGACGCTATAGGTCCAGTCGCCATGGTTTGCGAATGAAACTTGCACTCCCTTGCCATAACGCTTGGTGGTAACGGAATCAACAGGCGAGCCGAAATCCCGGACATCCAGGCGCTTTTCAAGGCGGGCCGGCAAGTCGGTATCGGCAAAGGTCAGCAACAGTCCGTTGTTGCCTTGCTTGTGGGCGTCCAGAACGGCGGAGGGATCGCTCAGGTCGATCCGGATAGTCGCCAGTTCGGTGCTGTTTGCCTGGAAGTCTAGGTTGTTTAACGCAACATGGTTTTGCTCTGCCACTGGTTGGCTGGCGGCGCTCCGTTCGGCCGCCGGCGTTGTGGGAGCAGCAGCCACAGGCCCGTTGCTGAGAGCGATATATAGGACATTGCCGTCAAGCTTGGTCTCGTAATGATTTGGCGACGCGAGGTTGAGCACCAAACGCGTGCGCTCGCCGGCCTGCACGATATTGATGGAGTTCAACGTACCGACATTTGCCGCGAGGGCGTTGTTGCCGGTGGCATTTTCTGTTTCGGGAAAATCAAAGGCGACACGCGGCGGGGCTGCCACGGAAAAGGACGAAGGCACGGCCGCTAGGCCGCTTTTCAGGGTCACCTTGACCAGGGTTTGATCGGGCAGTTGCGAGAACTCGACGCGCTCAATGGCGTTTGCGGCAAAAGCCGCATGGGTTGCCAGTGCGGCCAGCGCTACTAGCCAGCCTTTGGTGATTCGGATGATGTTGAGGCTCATTTTTTGTCTCCTTGCCCGGGCTGGCTGATCTTGGTTTCCCGTTCGACCCAAGCGCCCTTGTCGAATATTTTTTCCACTACCGTCACGGTGCCATCTCCTTGGCTGTTGGACGGGGTAATGGAGGTGATCCGCCCCTGGTTCTGTCCGAGATAGTCGCCGACACGTACTCGCCGGGGAACGTCGCGTTCTGCAGTGACCAAGGCGGTGAGCTGTTTTCCAACCATCAGGGTGCCGAGCAGGCGGATGGATTCGATGGGAACCCGAGTCAACGGGTAGGCATCGGGGTTGACGGCGTTTGGCGTATTTTCCTGACTGGCCTTTTTGGCGATCAGGTCGTCTGCGAAGAGCTTTTCCGGAACGAAAGGTGATGCCAGTTCGCCCGGTTCATAGGCAAGGATGGGCAGCAACTTAAGTTGTGGCAACTCCGGCACCTTGCCGCGCATATCCTTCGAGTTCTCTTTCATCCACTGCCGTACATCCTCGGGCTCACCGCTGCTGCAGGCGGCGAGGAGGGATGCAGCGCACAGTGCGCCCAGGGTTGCCTTAGCGATTGAGATTGCGCTCATTTCTTTGCGCCGCCCTTCTGCTGTTTCCGCTGGGCCGCGATTTCCTCGGCATCCAGATAGCGGTAGGTCATGATCGTGCCATCCAGCTTCAGTTGGACGGCTTTGGCATCCTTGGGCGAAAGCTTGATGTTGTTCAAGGTGACGATGCGCGGCAGGCGGGCGATGTCGCCGACGAAATTGGCGGCATCGTTGTAGGCGCCGGTCAGATTCACGGTAATCGGCATTTCCGCGTAGAACTCTCGCCGGGCTTCGCCGCCGGGGCGGAAGAGTTCGATGCGCAAGCCGCGGGATAGCGCGGCCTGGCTGATGTCCACGATCATCGCGTCCATCTCGGCCTTGTTGGGTAACTGCTTGAGCAGTTCGCCGAAAGAGCGGTCGATCTCCTGCTGTTGCTTGCGGTAGGCGTCCAAATTGACCGCCTGACGCTTCTTGTCCAGCCACTCGTCCTTCAGCGACAACTCTTTCTTCTGCCGGCCTTCCAAATCTTCCAGTTGCGCGCTCCAGCCGACGAACCAGGCAGCGGCCATTAGTGCAGCGAATACGCCGGTAAGGATGATCAAACGCGGCCCGAGAGGCCACATCCCTGGATCCTTCGGATCCATGGTCTTGAAGTCGTCCGCCAGTTGCTTGAAATTGACGGAAGGCAGATTCAGTTTGAGCTTGGGAGGTTTTGCGACCTTCACTTTTTCGCCTCCTTCGCGTCAGCGGCAACGGTCGGCTTGGCCGGCGCGTCGGCTGGTTTCGGCGTGGGGGCCGCCGGCGCGGCCGCTGCGGGTGGCGTGGCCGGGGCCGCGGCAGCCGGAGCGGCAGGCGGTGCATCGGCTGGCTTGGCCGGGGCGCCCGCTGGGGCTGCTGCGGGTTTTGCGGCAGCATCCGCAGCCACCGTGGCGCGTTCGATCGCCATCTTGGCCTTGAAAGTGTAAATCTGGCGGCCGTTGAACGTCGCTGCGACGATTTCCCCGATGGTGATCTGCTGGAACATCGGCGAATCTTCCAAATTGCGCATCAGGGTCGAAATACGCGCTTCGGAGATCGATTGCCCCTCGATATCGAACTGGGCGCCGTTTTGTACGAAGTTGGTCAAGCGGATGCCGTCCGGCACGCGCCGCAGCAGTTCTTCGAACAGGCGCGGCGTCTCGGCCCGGTTGCCCTGCAAGGACTCGATCACCTGCTTGCGCTTCAGCAGGGCATCGGTTTCTTCCTTGATCTTGGCAATGTCGGCGATTTCCTTTTTCAGCCCTTCGATTTCCTTTTCGATGAAGGCGTTTTTGGCGTCCTGGGCGGCGATGTATTGGTTGATCACGGTAAAGCCGACGAACCAGATGGCCCCAGCGATGACCACCACCAGCGCCGCCAGCGCGAAGAATTGTTGACGCCGGGCCTTGCGCTTCTCGGCGCGGTGCGGAAGTAGATTGATGCGGATCACTGGTCGAACCTCCGCATGGCGAGGCCGCAGGCCACCATCAGGGCGGGGGCGTCGGCCAGCAGGCTTTTCGGCTTGATCTTGGCCGAAGTCTCCATGCCGGCGAAGGGATTGGCGATGATGCAGTCCACGTCGGCGTGGCGCACTACCGATTCGCTGGCGCCGGGCAGCACGGCGCAGCCGCCGGAAAGGATGATGTGATCCACCTGGGTGTGCGGCGTGGCGCTGAAGAAAAACTGCATGGCCCGGGCGATTTCCAGGCCGAGGTTGTCGAGGAAGGGGCCAAGGATTTCGCTGTCGTAGTTGTCCGGCAGGGCGCCGGTGCGCTTGGCGGTTTCCGCTTCTTCGATCGACATGCCGTAGGCGCGCATGATGTCCTGGGTCAGCATGCCGCCACCGAAGGCCTGTTCGCGGGTATAGACCACCTGGTCGTTGCGCATCATGGTCACATTCATGACGTTGGCACCGATGTCGATCAGGCCAATGACTTGATCCTTGCCGTCGTCAGGCAACTGCTTGCGCACCAGTTCATAGGCCGACTGGGCGGCATAGCTGTCCATGTCCATCACCATCGCCTTGAGGCCGGCGCTTTCGGCGCAGGCCACCCGGTCTTCGACCAATTCCTTGCGGCTGGCGGCGATCAGCACCTCCACCTCGTCTGGGCTGGAGGGGGCCGGCCCGACCACCTGGAAGTCGAGATTGACCTCTTCCAGGGCGAAGGGAATGTATTGATTGGCTTCCGACTCCACCTGGATTTCCATTTCCTGCTCCCGCAGATTGCCGGGCAGGGTGATCTTCTTGGTGATCACGGCCGCCGAAGGCAGGGCCATGGCAACCCACTTGCAGGTGGAGCCGAGGCGCTTCCAGGCGCGGGCAACGGCCTCGGATACGGCCTCGATATTGACGACCTTGCCGTCAACGACCGAATCCCGCGGCAGCGGCTCGATGGTGTAGCGCTCGACGCGATATCCGCCTTTTTCGCCGACGGCTAGCTCCAGCAATTTGACCGAGGACGAACTGATGTCCAGGCCGATCAGCGGCCGTTTGCTTGGATTGAGGATCGAGAGGTCGATCTGCAACGAAATTTCCTTTGCAAAATAAGGCGTTACAGACAATACGCATAATTTACATCAGATGCTAGCAGCAACTATATCGACTGTAAAGCAAAAACCTTGAGGGATCAGGTATTTCGTGGCATTTCCAGCGCCATGGTCCGGCTCGGGGTGGCAGATATAATGGCCGCCCCATTTCCTAGAGTAATCCATCTTGTCACCCAAGCTGCGCTGGCCCCTTTACATCCTGGCCGGGATTGCCGGCCTGATTCTGACGGGCGCCGCCCTGCTCGGGATCGTCGTGGTGCTGGCCTATCCCCAGTTGCCGTCGCTCGACGCCCTGACCGACTATCGGCCGAAGATTCCGCTGCGGGTCTATTCGGCCGACGGCCAGTTGATCGGCGAGTTCGGCGAGGAACGGCGCAATGTGGTGCGCATCAAGGACGTGCCCGAGGTGATGAAGCAGGCCATCCTGGCGGCGGAAGACGAGCGCTTCTATCAGCATCCCGGCATCGACGCGATGGGCCTGGCGCGGGCGGCCCTGGCCAACCTGACCAGCGGTGGCAAGCGCCAGGGCGCCTCCACCATCACCATGCAGGTGGCCCGCAACTTCTTCCTGTCCAGTGAAAAGACCCTGACCCGCAAGGTCTATGAAATCCTGCTGGCTTTCAAGATCGAGCACAGCCTGGCCAAGGACGAAATCCTCCAGCTTTACATCAACCAAATCTACCTCGGTCAGCGCGCCTATGGTTTTTCCTCCGCGGCGCAGATTTACTACGGCAAGTCGCTGAAGGACATCACCATTGCCGAGGCCGCGATGCTGGCGGGCCTGCCCAAGGCGCCGTCTACCTACAACCCGGTGGCCAACCCGCATCGCGCCAAGCTGCGCCAGCAATATGTGCTACGTCGGATGGAGGAACTCGGCTTCATCACCGCCGCCCAGCACAAGGCCGCCGAAGCCGAACAACTGGCGGTCAAACACGACGCCAACGACTTCGGCATCCACGCCGAATACGTCGCCGAAATGGCCCGTCAGATCGCCTACGACCGCTACCAGGAAGCGGCCTACGCCAACGGCTTGCGGGTGATCACCACCATCAACGCCAGCGAGCAGCAGACTGCCTACAACTCCCTGCGCAAGGCGGTGATGGATTACGACCGCCGTCACGGCTATCGCGGCGCCGAGACCTATCTCGACATGTCCGAGATCACCTCCGACCAGGACGAAGACCTGGAGGACATGCTCACCGACGTCGAGGATTTCGACCGCTTGCTGCCGTCCCTGGTGCTGGAGGCCAGCCCGAGCCGGGTGCGCGCCTACCTGCGCAGTGGCGAGATCGTCACCATCGCCGGCGATGCGCTGAAATTCGCCGCGCGCATGCTCGACGACAAGGCCCCCGCCAACAAGCGCCTGCGCCGTGGCGCGGTGATCCGCGTCAGCAAGGACGACAAGGGCGCTTGGCAGATCAACCAACTGCCGGAGGTCGAATCCGCCTTCGTTGCCGCCAGTCCGATCGACGGCAGCGTGCGCGCCCTAGTCGGCGGCTTCGACTTCAATCGCAACAAGTTCAACCACGTCACTCAGGCCTGGCGCCAGCCTGGCTCCAGCTTCAAGCCTTTCATCTATTCGGCATCGCTGGAAAAGGGGTACACCCCCGCCTCGGTGATCCCGGACGAGCCCATCGTCATTCCCGCCGCGGAGACTGGCAGCCAGGCCTGGGAGCCGCATAACTACGACGGCAAGTACGAAGGCCCGATGACCCTGCGTACCGCCCTGGCCAAGTCGAAGAACATGGTCACCATCCGTTTGTTGCGGGCCATCGGTACCCACTTTGCCCAGGAGCATGCCGCCCTGTTCGGCTTCGACCCGGAAAAGCACCCGCCCTACCTGACCTTGGCCCTCGGCGCCGGCTCCGTCACGCCCTGGCAGCAGCTTGCCGCGTACTCGATCTTCGCCAACGGCGGCTATCGCATTCAGCCCTATGTGGTGAAACAGATTCAGGACGAGCAGGGCAAGGTGCTGGCCCAGTTCGACCCGCCGGTGGCCGGCGACGAATCGCTGCGGGCGATCGATGCCCGTAATGCCTACATTATGGACAGCATGATGCACGAGGTTACCCTGCGCGGTACCGCTGCCCGCGCTTCGGTGCAGCTAAAGCGCCACGACATTGCCGGCAAGACCGGCACCACCAACGACTACATCGACGCCTGGTTCTGCGGGTATCACCCGACGGTGGTTGGCATCGCTTGGATCGGCTTCGACAAGCCGCGCACCCTCGGCGGCGGCGAAACCGGCGGCTCGGCGGCGCTACCGATCTGGGTCGGCTACATGGAAAAGGCCTTGCAGGGCGTGCCCGAGTCCTACATGGATGCGCCGCCCGGGCTGACCGCCATCAGTGCCACCGACCCCGACGGCAAGAAGCCGGTCAAGGAGTTCATCTACAAGGAAGGTCTGCCGCCGGTGGAGGGTGACGAGAGCGGTGTGCCGACCTTGCCCATGAGCGAGCAGCCGGCCAAGCCGGCGGCTCCAGCGGCCCCGGTTGTCCCTGCGCCTGCGGCCGCCCCGGCTCCCGTCAGCGAGGCCAAGCCCAAGCCGGTGGAGCGCAAGGCGGCCGATAAGTTGGCCGAAAAGCCCGCAGTGGATAAATCCGCCGCCGAGAAGAAGAACTAATCCAGGGAAACCGCCACGCCGGCCTGTTCGCTCATGCAACGGGCCAGCGTTGCCAGCAGCGGCGTTCCGTTGCGGGTGTCCACCCAGGCGCCGTCCGCCGGCTTGAAGTGATAGCCGCCGGAACGGGCCGCGACCCAGATCTCCCGCGCCGCCGTGTGGCGGTTCACGATCACCTTGCTGCCGTCGTCGAACTCCAGCTCCAGCACGCCGCCGGGCTTTTGTTCGTAATCGAAATCGGCGTCGCAGCCGTCCAGCGCCTGCTCGATTTTTGCCAGCATGGCATCCGCCAGGGCATTGAATTCCTGCTCATCCATCGCGTGCTACCATCCCCGGCCACTCGGAGCCATAGATATGCGTTCATTGATCATTCTCGCGGCCAGCCTGATGCTGCTCACCGCCTGCGGCTATAAGGGACCGCTGTACCTGCCGCCACCCGCCGCTGACAAACCGGCCAGCAAAGCGCCGGTTGATGATAGCAAAGCTGCCCCCGCCCAATCTCGTCCTGCCTCCTGATGACTCTAGTCCATACCAAGAACGGCGCGCTTCACGTTGAAGGCGTCGCCCTCACCGATATCGCCGCCCGCCACGGCACGCCCTGCTACGTCTATTCCCGCGCCGCCCTCGAAGCCGCTTACCGCGACTACCAGAGCGCCCTGGCCGGTCGCGAGGCCCTGGTTTGCTATGCCGTCAAGGCCAACGCCAGCCTCGCCGTGCTGAACGTCTTCGCCCGCCTCGGCGCTGGTTTCGACATCGTCTCCGGTGGTGAGTTGGCCCGCGTCATCGCCGCTGGCGGCGATCCGGCCAAGGTGGTGTTCTCCGGCGTCGGCAAGCGTCGCGACGAAATGCGCGCCGCCCTGGACGCCGGCATCCATTGCTTCAACGTCGAATCCCCGGCTGAGCTGGACCAGCTCAACGCCGTCGCCGGCGAGCTGGGCAAGCGCGCCCCGGTGTCGCTGCGGGTCAATCCCAATGTGGACCCGAAGACCCATCCCTACATTTCCACCGGCCTGCGCACCGCCAAGTTCGGCGTCGCCTACGAGGATGCTGTCGCCCTCTACCGCAAGGCCGCATCGCTACCCAACTTGGCGGTGAAGGGCATCGACTGCCACATCGGTTCGCAATTGCTCGACCCGGCCCCCGCCGCCGAAGCCGCCCAGAAGGTGTTGGCCCTGGTGGACGCCCTGGCCGCCGAAGGCATCGTCATTGAGCACATCGACCTGGGCGGCGGCAAGGGCATCCGCTATCAGGAGGGCGACGTCGCTCTCAGCGCCGCCGACTACCTGGGCCCGCTGCTGCAGGTGATGGCCGGCCGTCGCGAAAAACTGATGTTCGAACCGGGCCGCTCCCTGGTCGGCAATGCCGGCCTGCTGCTGACCAAGGTCGAAGTGCTGAAGCACGGCGAAGAAAAGGATTTCGCAGTGGTGGACGCGGCGATGAACGACCTGGCCCGCCCGGCGCTCTACGACGCCTTCCACGACATCGTGCCGGTGCGGCCGCGGGCCGGCGAAACGCACTGTTACGAAATCGTCGGGCCGATCTGCGAGTCCGGCGATTTCCTCGGCCACGACCGGGATCTTGCTCTGGCCGAGGGCGACCTGCTGGCGATTCTCTCCGCCGGCGCCTACGGCATGGCAATGAGCTCCAACTACAATACCCGTCCCCGCGCCGCCGAGGTGATGGTGGATGGCGATGCCATGCACCTGATTCGCCGCCGCGAGACCGTCGCCGAACTCTACGCCCACGAATCCATCCTAAGCCGCTGACCCCGCCATGCGCCGCCTCCCTCTTGCCCTGCTGATGATTGCGTTGCTGGGTGGAGGAGGCTGGTGGTGGTTCCACCGCGCCGACGAGGCGCCCAAGGCGCGGGTCGCCGCGCCGGTCACCACGGCCAAGGCGGAAGCTCGCGACCTGCCGCTGCGGCTTGATCTGGTGGGCCGCGCCGAAGCCTTCGAGAGCGTCACCCTGAAGGCGCGGATCGACGGCCAGGTCAGCGCTGTGCCCTTCCAGGAGGGGCAGGCGGTCAAGCAGGGCGAGGTGCTGCTGCGCCTCGATCCCGCCGACTTCCAGGCCCGCCTGCGTCAAGCCGAGGCTGGGCTGGCCCGGGATCAGGCGCAGCTCAACAAGGCGCGCAACGATCTGGAGCGGGCCAATGCCCTCGCCGCCAAGGGCTTCGTCTCCGAGCAGAATCTGATCGCCGCCCGCTCCGCGGTGGACACCCAACTGGCTGCGCTCAAGGGCAGCCAGGCCGCCCTCGAGCTGGCCCGGCTGCAGCTCGACTACACGGTGATCCGCGCCCCCTTCGCCGGCGTGGTCGGCACCAAGCTGGTATTCCCCGGCGCCGCGGTGAAGATCAATGAAACGGCCCTGGCGGTGGTGAACCGGATCAAGCCGCTGACCGTCTCCTTCACCATCGCCGAGAAGTTCTTGCCTGCGGTGCAGGCGGCGCTGAAGCGCGGCGTGCTGCAGGCCGATGTCGGCGTGCCCGGTAGCGGCGACCACCACTACCCGGGCCAGGTCCGCGTCCTCGACAACGCGGTGGACCCCGCCAGCGGCACCATCCGCATGAAGGCGCAACTGCCCAACGAGCAGGGCGAACTGACCCCCGGCCAGTTCCTCGATGTCAGCCTGGTGCTCGACACCCTGAAGGATGCGATCACCGTCCCCGCCGCCGCCGTGCAGCAGGGGCCGGAGGGCTTCTACGTCTTCGTCGTCAAGGCCGACAGCAGCGCCGAGTTGCGCCGCGTCGAAGTCAGCACCAACCAGCAGGGCCTGGCGGTGATCGCCAAGGGCCTGCAGGCTGGCGAAACCGTGGTGGTCGAGGGCCATCTGCGGATTACCCCGGGCGCCATGGTGGCGCCCCGCGACGGCAAGGCGCCGCCTGCGGCGGCGCCTTCCAGCTAATGCCGATGCTTTCCGTGAGCACCCGCCATCCATGAAAGCGCACAGGCAGAAACACCCGCCCCCTCCCAGCCTCCCCCTCGCGGGGGAGGCTACTAATCGGCTCGCTGCGCTCGATATCCCGGGGCGCATCGTTCAAACGCTTTCACGCTAATAGCCGCCGGCCATGGGGCTTTCCGAACTCTGCATCCGCCGCCCGGTGATGACCACGCTGCTGATGGCGGCGCTGCTGATCTTCGGCCTGTTCGCCTACCGTGCCCTGCCGGTCAGCGAACTGCCCAACGTCGATTTCCCCACCATCGCCGTCACCGCCAATTTGCCCGGCGCCTCGCCGGAGACCATGGCTGCAGCCGTCGCCACGCCGCTGGAAGGGCAGTTCTCGACCATCGCCGGCTTGGACTCGATGACGTCCACCAGCGCCCAGGGCAGCACCACCGTCACCCTGCAGTTCTCCCTCGACCGCGACATCGACGGCGCCGCCCTCGACGTGCAGGCGGCGATTTCCTCTGCCCTGCGCCGGCTGCCGCCGGAGATGCCGGCGCCGCCGAGCTTCCGCAAGGTCAATCCGGCGGACAACGCGGTGTTCTACATCGCCATGTCGTCCGTCTCGCTGCCGCTGGCGACGGTGGACGACTATGCCGAGACCCAGCTAGCTCAGCGCCTGTCCACCCTGCCCGGGGTGGCCCAGGTGAACGTCTTCGGTTCGCAGAAATACGCCGTTCGCATCCAGGCCGACCCAGACCAGTTGGCCTCCCGCGGCATCGGCGTGGACGAGGTGCAGGCCGCCGTGCGCGCCGCCAACGTCAACCAGCCCCTCGGTACCCTCGATGGCACACGTCAAACCCTGGCGGTACAGGCCAATGGCCAGTTGCAGACCGCCGCCGCCTATCGACCCCTCACCGTCGCCTGGCGCAACGGCGCCCCGGTGCGGCTGGAGGAAGTGGCGCGGGTGATCGACAGCGTCGAGAGCACCAAGGTGGCCGCCTGGTTCGTCAACCAGCGCGCCATCGTCCTCGGCATCCAGCGCCAGCCCGGCTCCAACACGGTGGATGTGGTGGATGCGGTGAAGCGGGTGCTGCCCAGCTTCCAGGCCTCGCTGCCGGCTTCGGTGGAACTCAGGGTGATGTACGACCGCAGCGTGCCGATCCGCGAGGGCATCCGCGACGTCCAGTTCACATTAGCCCTCGCCGGCTGCCTGGTGATCCTGGTGATCCTGCTGTTCCTGCGCAACGTCTCGGCGACGCTGATTCCGGCGGCGGCGCTGCCACTGTCGCTGCTCGGCACCTTCGCCCTGATGCATGTCCTCGGCTACGGCCTCGACAACCTCTCGCTGCTGGCCCTGACCCTGGCCGTCGGCTATGTCGTCGATGACGCCATCGTCATGATGGAGAACATCGTCCGCCACATCGAGGAGGGCATGGAACCCCTCGCCGCTGCCCTCAAGGGCGCCCGCGAGATCAGCTTCACCATCATCTCGATGACCCTCTCGCTGATCGCCGTGTTCATCCCGGTGATGTTCATGGGCGGCATCATCGGCCGCCTGCTGCACGAATTCGCCGTCACCATCTGCGCTGCCATCGTCGTCTCCGGCTTTGTCTCGTTGACCTTGACGCCGATGCTCTGCAGCCGCTACATCCGCCACGCGCCGAGCGAAGGTCAGGGCGCGCTCTACCGCAGTTTCGAGCGCTTGTTCGCCGCCACCCTGCGCGGCTACGAGAGCAGCCTCGACTGGTCGCTCCGGCACAGCAAACTGATCACCACCAGCTTCGTCGCCACCCTGGCGCTGACCGGCCTGCTGTTCGTCGTCGTGCCCAAGGATTTCCTGCCGGCCAGTGACGCCGGGCAAATCCTGGCCAACACCGAGGGCCCCCAGGACATTTCCTTTCCGGCCATGATGCAGCGCCAGCGCGCCCTCGCCGACGTGCTGGCGGAAGACCCGGACATCGACAACTTCATGTCTTTCGTCGGCGTCAGCGGCGCGCGGCCCACCGCCAATACCGGCCTGTTTTTCATCAACTTGAAGCCCCATGCCCAGCGTCGCGCCAGCCCCGAGCAGATCATCGCCCGCCTGCGGCCCAAGCTGAACGTCATGCCCGGCTTGCGGGTCTCGCTGCAAAACCCGCCGGCGATCCGCATCGGTGGCCGCAGCACTGCCTCGCAGTATCAATACACGCTGCAGGGCACCGACATCCCCGAGCTTTACCATTGGAGCGATGCCCTGCTGGCCAGGCTGCGCCAGTTGCCGGGCTTCGTGGACGTCAATACCGATCTGAAGAACCAGAGCCCGGTCATCGCCCTCGACGTGGACCGGGACAAGCTGGCGTCCCTCGGCCTCAGCTTCGGCCAGGTGGAGGATGCGCTGCAGAGTGCCTTCAGCTCGCGGCAGATTTCCACCATCTACGGCAGCACCGCCCAGTACCAGGTGATCCTCGAGACCACGCCGCAGTTCCAGGCCGATCCGGCATCCCTGGCACGGCTCCATGTCCGCGCCGCCAACGGCACCCTGATTCCCCTCGACACCGTTGCCCGCGTTAGCCGCAGCGTGCAGCCGCTGACCGTCGGCCACCAGGGCCAGTTACCGGCGGTGACCCTGTCCTTCAACCTGCTGGCCGGCGTTTCGCTGGGCGAGGCGGTGCAGCGCATCCAGGGCCTGGAGCGGGAACTGGCGCCGCCGCCGACCATCACCACCAGCCTGCAGGGCACCGCCCAGGCCTTCGAGGCCTCGCGCCAGGGCTTGGGCCTCTTGCTGTTGATCGCCGTGCTGGTGGTCTATCTGGTGCTGGGTATCCTCTACGAGAGCTTCATCCACCCGCTGACCATCCTCTCCGGCTTGCCGGCGGCGGGTCTCGGCGCCCTGTTGACCTTGCTGCTGTTCGGCGTGGATCTGAGCCTCTACGCCTTCGTCGGCATCATCATGCTGGTCGGCATCGTCAAGAAGAACGCGATCATGATGATCGACTTCGCCCTGGCGCGGCAGCGCGGCCAGAACGCCGCGCCCTTCGACGCCATTCGCGAGGCTTGCCTGATCCGCTTCCGCCCGATCATGATGACCACCCTGGCCGCCCTGGCCGGCATCCTGCCGATCGCCATCGGCCTCGGCGCCGGCGGCGAGACCCGCCGCCCGCTGGGCCTGGCGGTGGTCGGCGGCCTGCTGGTGTCGCAATTCCTCACCCTCTACCTGACGCCGGTGATCTACCTGCAACTGGATCGGCTCGCCCGTCGTCGCGCGACCTGAGCGTTTCAGGGCGTAGGTACTGACGCCGGTCTATGATGTTCCTAGGGGTTGCAGCCAAGGCCCCGAACAACAGAGAGGACTCCATCATGACCATTCGCATCTTTGCGTTGCTGGGCCTGGCCCTGCTCGCCTCCTTCGCTTGGGCCGCTGGCGTCGCTGAGCGTGACGGCTTGCTGACCGACGCTGGCGGCCGCACCCTGTACGTCTTCGACAAGGACGGCGGCGGCAAGAGCTCCTGCAACGGCGGCTGCGCCAACGTCTGGCCGCCGCTTGGGGCCCGGCCCGACGACCTCAAGGGCGATCTGTCGGCGATCAATCGCGACGACGGCAGCCGTCAGCTCAGCTACAAGGGCAGGCCGCTCTACCTGTATTCCGGCGACAGCAAGCCGGGCGATACCCATGGCGACGGCCAGGGCGGCGTCTGGCATGCCGTGCGTTTCGGCGGCAAGGCTGCGGCGCCGGGCAAGACGCCGGAATACAGCATGCCGAGTTATTGAGCGGCGCGGTCAGCGCGGCGCAGCGGCGACCGTCGGCTGGATCGGTAGCCAGAGGGTGAAGGTGGTGCCTTTGCCCAGGGTGCTGTCCACCTCGATGCGCCCGCGATGCTTCTGCGCGATGCCGTAGGCGATCGACAGGCCGAGCCCGGTGCCCTTGCCCGCCGGCTTGGTGGTGAAGAAGGGCTCGAACAGCCGCGGCATGACTTCCGCCGGAATGCCGCTGCCGGTGTCGCTGATGGCGATGAATACCTGGTCGCCCGATACGCCGGTGCGAATCGAAATCTCGCCCTTGTCGGGGATCGCCTGCGCCGCATTCACCAACAGGTTGAGCACCACCTGGTTGATCTGCGAAGGGTTGCAATACACCTTGGGCAGCTCGCCGTATTCCTTGTGCAGCGTGCAGTGGTACTTGAGTTCGCTCCAGACGATATTCAGCGTCGAGTCGAGCCCGCGGTGCAGGTCGGCCCACTGCCGGTCATCACTGCTGTCGGCGCGGGAAAAGTTTTTCAGGTCGCGGACGATTTCGGCGATCCGGCCGATGCCGCCCCGTGAGTCGGCAATCAGCTTGGCGGTATCGCTGCGCAGGAATTCGATTTCGACCTGCTGCTTGAGCGCCAGTAGCGTCTCCTGCACCTCCGCCGGAGCGTATTGCTCCATGGCTTCGTAGCTGTCGAGCAGTTCGCCGACGTCGCGCCAGGAGGAGGCCATGGCCGCCAGGTTCGAGCCGACATAGCTGACCGGCGTGCTGATCTCGTGCACGATTCCCGCCGCCAGTTGGCCGATGGCGGCGAGTTTTTCCGATTGCAGCAACTGCACCTGCACCTGCCGGTTTTCCTCCAGGCGCTTGGCCAGTTCAGCCTCCAGGTAGACGTTCTGGTTGGCCAGTCGGTCGCGGGCGCGCTTGAGTTCAATCTGGGTGTTCACCCGGGCGCGGATGATCGGTGGCCGATAGGGCTTGGCGATGTAGTCCACCGCGCCAAGCTCGAGGCCCTTTTCCTCTTCCTCGACCGAATCCAGGCCGGTGACGAAGATCACCGGAATATCGGCGGTCAGCGGGCTGCCGCGCAGGGCAGCGAGGACTTCGTAGCCGCTCATTTCCGGCATCAGCACGTCGAGCAGAATCAGGTCCGGCGGCAAATCTGCTGCGGCGAGCTGCAGGGCCTGCGTGCCGGACTGGGCCGACAGCACCTCGTAGCGTGCTCCCAGCACATAGGCCAGCACTGACAGATTGCTCTGATCGTCGTCGACGATCAGGATTCGCGGCCGCTGGGCCGTGCCGGGCGGCGTGGAGTGATCCTGCTTGGGCGCTTGCATGTCCATCTTTTCCGCCGCGATATACGTCGCGGTGACTCCTGTGATCGGCACGCCTGGACAGGAAATGCCATGCGGAAATTATGGTCTAGATGGGAGCGGAAGCAAACCGCTTTTGGGTCTCATCGGACAAACGCGCCGGGCAGCGCCGGATCAATGCTCGCCGTGCTTCATCCCCTGCGGCGCGCCGGCGGTCAGATCGCGCACTTCGGCCTTGACCTCGATGCGCTCCTTCTTGCCGCTCTTGGCTTCCACGGTCAGTGTGATCGGCACCAGTTCGCCGGTCTTCAGCGGCTTCTTCAAGTCCATCAGCATCACGTGGTAGCCGCCGGGGGCCAATTCCACCGGCTTGCCGGCGGGCAGTTCGACCCGGCGCGCGGCGCGCATTTTCATTACACCGTTGTCCATCTTCATCTGATGGACTTCCACCACCTCGGCCACCGGGCTGCTGGCGCCCACCAGGCTGGCGCCGCCCTTGCTGGTCAGGGTCATGAAGGCGCCGGTGGCCGGCTGGCCGGCGACGGTGCCGCGTACCCAGGGCGCCTTCACCTCGACGTCGGCAGCCAGGGCCGACAGGGCAAGGGCGCCGAAGCAGCAGGCGAGGGCAGGGGCGATCAGCTTTTTCATGCGGGGCTCCAGGAAATAGGTGGCGCGGGTTGCGGCCCGCCCATTGTGCCGAAAAAGAAAAGGCGCCGGGTTGCAGGCCCGGCGCCCAAGGGTAGTTTCGTCGTCAATGCTCCGTAAAGCATGAGGCAGTCTATGGGGCGGCGGGCCGGGGCGGAAGGGGGCGCGGCAATATGTCGCAGACCCGGATGGCCGCGGAGCCGCGGCGTAAAATTCGCCGACTTTCCCGCCGGCCCGATCATGCCCTTCTCTTCCGCCGCCTCGCCCCTGCACCGCCTGCTGCTGCTGCGCTGGTGGTCCATTGCCGGCCAGGCGCTGCTGATCGCCCTCGCGGTGCAGGGCTGGGAGATTGCCCTGCCCTGGCCGGCCATGCTCGGCGTCAGCCTGCTGCTGGCGGCCCTCAACCTGCTCGGCGACTGGCGCTTGCACAAGCCCTGGCCGGTCACCGAACTGGAGTTGTTCGCCCACCTCGCTGCCGACACCCTGGCTCTCGCCGCGCTGCTCTATTACAGCGGCGGCTCCAGCAACCCCTTTGTCTCCCTGCTGCTGCTGCCACTGACCATCGCCGCCACGCTGCTGGCGCGGCGCTACGTCTGGGCCCTGGCGGCGCTGACCTTCGCCGCCTACACTCTGCTGCTGTCCTGGCACCTGCCGCTGACGGCGCCCCACCACGGCCTGCCCGGTCTGGATGCACTGGTCTGCAGCGTCACCGGCGTCGATCCGGCGGTGCTCTCCCACGACAACGGCTTTGTCTTCCACGTGGTCGGCATGTGGCTCAACTTCTTCGTCAGTGCCCTGATCGTCACCCTGTTCGTCAGCCGCCTCGCCGCCGCCCTGCGCTTGCGCGAGCGGGAACTGGCCCAGGCGCGGGAGCAGACCCTGCGCCACGAGCAAATCCTCGCCCTCGGCACACTGGCGGCGGGCACCGCCCACCAGCTCGGCACGCCCCTGGCCACCATGGCGGTGGTGCTGCGCGATCTTCAGCTCGACCACGCCAAGGATCAGGCCCTGCACGAAGACATCTCCCTGCTGCGGCAGCAGGTGGACCAGTGCAAGCGCATCCTCGGCCAGATGCTGCACAACGCCGAGCATGCTCGCAGCGAGGACGCCGCCCCCTTGGCGGTGGACGCCCTGCTGCGCCGGGTGCTCGACGAATGGCAGTTGCTGCGCCCCGGCGTCGCCTTGCGCACCGAACTGGCCGTCGGCCCGGCGCCGTCCGTCGCCGCCGACGCCACCCTCGACCAGGCGCTGCTCAACCTGCTCGACAACGCCGCCAACGCCAGCGCCGAGGGCCTCGAACTGCACTGCCAGTGGGATGATGCAGCGGTGCGGATCGAAATCCGCGACCGCGGCCCCGGCCTCAGCGAGGAAACTGCCGCCCGCCTCGGCCAGGCCTTCTTCACCACCCGCGCCGAATCCGGCGGCAGCGGCCTCGGCCTGTTCCTTTCCAACGCCACCCTGGAGCGCCTCGGCGGCCGCGTCGAACTCTTCAACCGCCCCGGCGGCGGCGCTTGTACCCGCGTGACGCTACCCTGTTTGTCATGAGTGAAGCCCTCCCCTCCCTGCTGCTGATCGACGACGACGACGTCTTCCGCCGCGTCATGGCCCGCGCCATGGCCCGCCGCGGCTATGCCGTGCAGGAGGCCGCCGACGGCGACACCGCGCGTCGCCTGGCCGCCGCCGCGCCGCCGGAATTCGTCCTGCTCGACCTGAAGCTGGCCGAGGAATCCGGCCTCGCCCTGATCGGCGAGCTGCTGGCGCTGGACCCGGAAACCCGCATCGTCATGCTCACCGGCTACGCCAGCGTCGCCACCGCCGTCGAGGCGATCAAACTCGGCGCCACCCACTATCTCGCCAAGCCGGTGGACGCCGACCAGGTAGTGGCCGCCTTCGGCCGTGTCAACGGCGACGCCAGCGTCCCTCTGGGCGACCCCCTGTCGGTGGAACGCGTCGAGTGGGAACACATCCAACGGGTACTGGCCGAGCACGAAGGCAACATCTCCGCCACCGCCCGCGCCCTGAAAATGCACCGCCGCACCCTGCAGCGCAAGCTCGCCAAGCGGCCGGTGAAGGAATAAATGCCATGTTGAGAAAATTGATCGGCCTCGGCCTGCTGCTGTTTGCAGCGTTGGCCCAGGCCGCGGGCCCCAAGGAAGGCGAACCGGCGCCGCGTCTCACCGCCACCACCCTGAGCGGCCAGCATTTCGACAGCGCCGCCCTGCGCGGCAAGGTCGTCGTCATCGCCTTCTGGGCCACCTGGTGCACCTACTGCCGCCAGGAACTGGCCGACCTCGATGCCTTCCAGCACCAGCACGGCAAGGCGGGCCTGGAAGTACTGGCGGTGAACATGGACGAGCCGGAGACCGTCGCCCAGGTGCCCGCCATCGCCCGCACCTGGAACTTCCCCTCCGCCCTCCAGGCCAAGACCGCCGCCGCCGGCTACGGCCGCATCTGGCGCCTGCCGCTGACTTTCGTCATCGACCGCAAGGGCGTCCTGCGCCGCGATGGTTGGGACAGCGAAACGGCGGTCAGCCGCAAGCAGATGGATGAGGTGCTGCTGCCCTTGTTGCGCGAGGCGGGATAGTCAGGAGCTGCCTCGGCTGTTCCTTTGCCGCTTGCCTATGGACGTTGCAATACGCTCTGGGTATGCTCAAGGCAGATCAGCTACGCCACTGACCAAAAATCCAATGCCCACCATCAGCCAGTTCTTCGGGATCGTCATTCAGATGTTTTGGCGCGAACATGCGCCGCCGCATTTCCATGCACTGTATGGCGAATTCGAAGTGCTGATCGACATCCGGACCTTGGAAGTCATCGGTGGGAGCTTTCCGAACCGCGCGAAGCATTTGACCCTAGAGTGGGCAATCGAGCATAGAGCAGAATTAATGGAGGACTGGAATCTATGTCAATCCAAACAAGTACCGAAAAAGATACCGCCCCTGGAGTAAAGCCAGTTGCCCCTTGGCGGATCAGGGCCGTCTCTGCGCTGCCGGGCTACCGCCTTGCCGTCACTTTTCAGGATGGCAAGAGCGGCATTGCCGACCTTTCTGCCGTCATGACTTCACAGAATTGCGGTATCTACGCGGCCCTTGCTAGACCCGAAATTTTTCAGCAAGTCAGCTTGGAACTCGGTGTGGTGACTTGGCCCAACGGCGCTGACCTTGATCCCGCCTGGATGCATGAGCAGATCGCTAATGGGGAAACGTGGTCTGTCCCCATTTAGTCACGGCTTCCCCGCACCTCGATTGATGACTTGTAGAAACGCTGTATCGGGAATGCTGTTTGGTGACAACTTGCATGCTGCTGCAGCCTCTTTAAGTAAAACTACGAGAGCATCTTCGATGTTGGGTTTTGAGGGCGTTGATGCGACCTGGTGAAGATTGCGAAGGGCTGCAAGAACCTTGTCGTCGTTTCGAAAGACGACCAAAACCTCATTGATTGCCGAACAGAAGGCCGCGCCGGTTAGCTCGTCTCGATTTCCCAGCATCCTGCGAAGCGTGTCAATTTTTAACTTGCGATCTTCGATGCGTACCATAAACCAGACGGTAAGCGCAGAGCCGACAACACCGGATGCTAAAGACAGGAAAACTGTAAGAAATATTTGCGTCATAGGTGTCCCTGCAATGTGAGTTGGTGGGTCTAACGTGACGTGGGCTGCCGACGAGATGGAAACCATCTTATTCAGCAGTCGGGAAAATCGGCTGACGCAAATTTCTGTCGGCCAGTAGTTTCCTGCCAGCATTATGCAGAGGGCTGTTCATCTTAGTTACGTTGCCTAGCCTCCTCGCATACGGAAGCACAGAAGCGCATTGCTTCGGGCAGGAACTCCAGACAGTCCAATTCAAACCCCGCGTAGTCCGCCGCCAGTTCCACCTCGCCGCCGGCCAGCGAATTCTCTCTGCGCAGCCGCTTCGACATACGGGTGAGGGCGGTCGTAAGGCTTTCGATTTCTGCATAGGACGTCAGCCAGTCGTGGGCTGCCATGGCCGGCGCGATGGCGGCGAGTTTTTCCGGTAGCAGGGCGTGATGACGGCGCAGCAGCGCGTAGGCGTCCTGGGCGAATTCGTTTAGTGGCTGCGGATGGAAGCGCGGCCAGTGGCGGGCCAGCAGGTGGTCGTAGAACATGTCCACCAGGATGCCGCCGTAGCGCCGCCGTTCCTGGCTCATCCGTTCGCGGCTGCGGCGGAAGGCCGGGTGGGCGTCGGCAAAGCTGTCGATGCTGCGGTGTAGGCGCACGCCGGCGGCAATGTCGGGGGGCAGGGTGCCGGGCAGCGGGCCTTTGACGAAGTCGCCCATCAGCGCGCCAAGCCGGTCGGCCTCGGCCGGGCCCGCCAGCAGCAGGTGGGCGAGGAAATTCATTTCAGAAGGATGAGCCGGGCTGGCGCAGGAACTCGGCTTCCTCGGCGGTCGACGTGCGCCCTAGCAGCGCATTGCGATGGGGAAAGCGGCCGAAGCGGGCGATCACGTCGCGGTGGCGCCGGGCGTAGTCGAGGGCCGCGTCGAAATCCGGCGCGCCTTGCGCCAGGGCAGTGAACAGGGCCACCGAGCGTTGCTGCGCGGCCGGGTCTTCGGCGTGTTCGAAGGGCATGTAGACGAACCAGCGCTGCAGCGGCGACAGGGCCTGGTCTGCGCCCCGCGTCAGCGCTTCATCGGCGGCCGCCAGGGCCAGCGCGTCGCCGGCAAAGGCGCGTGGCGTGTCGCGGTAGATGTTGCGGGTGAATTGATCGAGCACGACGATGTAGGCCAGCAGGCCCACTGTCGTGGCGCGCCATTCCGCCAGCCCGCCGGCCAGGGCGGTGTCGATCTCGCCGCCGAATTCGCGGCGGATCAGTTCGTCGAACTCGGCATCCTTGCGGAACCACTCGCGGCGCGGCTTGCCGTGGCCCGGGTGGTCGGCGGGGAGGAACCAGAAATCAACAACGGCTTGTGGGGCGTGCATGGCGAGGGACTCGGCGACGGACGGGCCGCCCAATTTACTCCGCCCGCCGTAGGGTTAAAAGCGCGAAGCGCGCCTGTCGTTATCATCCAGCACGACACGCTAAATTTCAATGTTGGCGGTGGATCGCCTGCGCCGCGGGCCCCTGCACTTATTGAGGGCGAATGGCCGCTGGGGCCGGCGCTTGCACCCATGGCGGTAGCGGCCCGATACGTCCGGCATGGGTCCGCAAGTGCACTGTGAATGACGATACCCCGACTGCCGACTGCCGTTTGCGGATGGGAGCCACCTTTACTTGCCATCCTGGCGTGGCCGTTACGGCGACGCCGGTCGTGGGCATTGATATTCCAATGGGTTCACGACAGACTATATGTCATAGCGCTATCCGGTTGGAATCGTGAATTCGCGGATGGCGTGGTGGACTCGGTAGCGGCTGGGTGGCTGACAAGCCTGAAGACGACCAGGCGGTTCCATGCGACATCCGGAGGCGGCAATTTTTCGGGAGCTAGACGATGGCGTGGATGGCCAAGGACAGCCGGCTGGCGAGTGCCCGCACCGGCACGGCGGAGAAGAGCAAGTCGGTATCGCAAACGGGCGCTTTGGCCGCACGAGTCAATGCAAGCCCGCTGGTAACGGCACAACGCATCCGATTGGCGCAGCTCTTCGGCGAATCGGATCAGAGCGGGGAGGAGGTGAGCGAGGCACCGACCCAGGTCGCGCTGGCTGCGACTGCCAGCAGTCCGCCCACGCAAGCCAAGGCGGACGCAGCGCCCAGACCCAATCGCACGGGGCTTCCCGATGGTCTGAAGAGTGGCGTCGAAGGGCTTTCGGGCATTTCCATGGACGACGTCAGGGTGCATTACAACTCCGCGCAGCCGGCCCAAATTGGCGCGCTGGCCTACGCCCAAGGCACGGATATCCATGTCGCGCCCGGCCAGGAACGGCATCTGCCACACGAAGCCTGGCATGTGGTGCAGCAGGCGGAGGGCCGGGTGAGGCCTACGATGCAGATGAAAGACGGCCTACCAGTCAATGACGATGGGGGGCTAGAGCATGAGGCGGATGTGATGGGGGCGAAGGCCATGCAGGCAAGCAGTTGCTCCGCAGAGGCGCCAGCTTCGGTCAACGCGTCACCAGTGGTACAGCGCCTGATTGTGAATGCCGGCCACAGTCGCCTGATGGACGAAGCGGCCAAGCCTTCCGGTTGGATCACCTTGAAAACCTTGGATGTAGGCTTGCATATGGACGCCGCCGGCGGGCCGGTGCTGGAAATGGATCAGCTTGACTCGATTAGTCCGATTGGAGATTCGGAGCATGTCTTCATCGTAGGGCATGGCAGCGCTGGCAAGGTGGCAGCCGCCGATCCTAAGGTTTTGGCCGGTGTGCTAAAGCCCGTGCTGCCTAAGGGATGGAGCGGCATGGTGATTGGACTTACCTGCAATGCGGGGCTGGCTGCACAGGACGAGAGTAAAAGTGGCGGTGAGCAATTGCATGATGAGCTGGGTGGTGCCACGGTCATTGCCGCGCGGGGCTCGACCTTCACCCACATGAACATTGACATGGCGATACGGGTATTGAAGGAAGACAAAAATTACGCTGGCGACTTCCGACGCTATTTCCTGGCCCAGTTGCCTTTCACCGAGCAGGACAAGCGCCGCTTGTTGATTGCCACCTTTCCTAAACACACTGATTACTGGAATAGCGCGAAGACATCGGCGATCAACAGTTCGTTCGAGCAATATCGTGGGTCAATCGACACCACGTCGCAGACTTTCGCTGAAATCACCGGTCCGATGGACTTGGGTGCGCTTGATGAGCGCGGTAAGGAAAGCAAGAAAATCGACGACATGCACAATTCGGTTAACGCACAGTGGCTGGACTACATGCAAACAGGCCCCTCAGACCTGAATGCAATGGCAGCAGAAGCCACGAGACTCAGCAAGGACTTCTATGAGGTGGCAGTGGACTATGGCGAGAAATACGGCCTTTTCCATGACGTTAGCTCTGATAGTGAATATGAGTACCACGAGCGCTAATAAATATATGGAAAACAGAAAATAGGGGGAGGCCCCCAGTTTCGCGCTAACCGCCCGTTACCCAAAATTCCTCCACTTTCCCTGTGCACCATGGGCTCCGTGTTCCCCTCGGAGTCTGTCCATGAAGTTCCTCCTCTTCCTGCTGCTGCCTCTCGCGGCCCTGGCCGCGGCGCATCCCATCGCGCCCACCGGGCAGCGGGCCTGTTATGACCTGATTGGGCGCGAGGCCGCGGGGCGGAGTTGGGTGGACAGGATGGCTGGTATGCGAAGCAGGGGCTGCGTTATTGCGACAACGGAGACGGCACGGTCACTGATCTGAACACCGGGCCGGCGGGGCAGGGGCGGGCCTATCTCGACACCGGCGTCTTCGCTTTCCGTTACGGCGACCCGGTCGCCGGCGAGCGGCCAATCGACGCGCAGTTCTGGAACGCGACGGAATACACCGGGCGGACCATGGGCGGCAACGCGACGGTGTTCGGCGTGAACTTTGCCGACGGCCGCATCAAGGGCTATCCGCTGGCGCTGCCCGGGCGCGGCGAGCGCTGCATGTTCGTCCGCTACGTGCGTGGCGGCGCGGGCTCCGGCGAGAACGATCTGGTGGACAACGGCACGGTCAGCGACCGGGCCAGCGGCCTGATGTGGATGCAGGTGGATTCCGCCGCGTTGCATGCCAGACCCTGCGGCGACGGCGCGATGGATTGGCCTTCGGCGAGGCCCCGGGCTGGATGGGCCGGCCCGGCGAGGTGGAGTTGAGTCTTCTGGATGTGCATGGCGCCGGCGCCCAGCGCAGCGACCCGAAAATTGGCGACCCGTCCGCTTATCCCCGCGGCCTCGGGCCGCAGGGCGACGTGATTCGCATCTACCACTTGGTGCGGCTGGTGCGGGATATCCGCTAAAAGGCGTAGCGCACGCCGGCACTGGCGGTCCAGCGCGGCGCCAGTTGCAGGCCTTCGAGTTGGAAATGCACCGGCAACTGAACGTAGCCATAGAGCCGCGCCTGTTTGCCGACGGCGACGCTGAGGCCGGGGCTGAGGTAAGTGATGGTGCCGCCGCTGTTGTCCACGTCGGCATTCGCGCCGGAGTCGGCGCGGCGGTGTTGCACGTTGACTTGCAGTTCCGGGGTGACGCCTTCGTGGGCGACGTAGCGCAAGCCGCCGCTGAGATTCAGCGCGTCGCCCGGGCGATAGCCGTCGCGTTCGCTCAGGGCATGCTGGTACTGGACCTGGGCGAACCAGTCCCAATCGCGGTTGAGGGCGCCGAAGCGGAAGGCGCCGAGCAGCAGGTCGGTGGTGCCGGTGCCGGCCTGGAGGCCGCGGTCGAGCGGATTGCCGGCTTCGGGGCCGGCAGAAAAGTTTTGCCTGTACTCGCCCGTGGGCAGCTTCAGGCCGAGGCTGACGCCGATGTTGCGGGCTTCGTTGAAGCCCTGGTAGCGGGCGGTCAGGCGGATGTCGCCCAACTCGTTGGTGTCGGATTCGCTGACCGCGGTCTCGCCCGGGGTGATGGTTTGATGGAAACGGTCCACGTAGGGGATCTGGGCATTGAAGCTCCAGTCCTTGTTCGGGCTGTAGTCGATGCCGACGGTGAAGTAGCGGTTGCTGGTGACTTGCTCCAGCTCATGCTCCTGGCCCGGGCCGGGAGGGAAGGCGGCGCGGTTGACCTTGTCCGCGCCGCTGCGCAGTTCGTTCTGGTTGATGTAGTCGTAGCGCAAGTCGAGGCGCCAGCCGGGGCCGGCGTTGTAGCCCTGGCTTTCCCAATCTGAAGAAAGGGCGCAGCCGCAACTGGCGCAAGCCAGTGCCGGCGCGGCATTCAGGCTGGAGAGGGCGGCGGCGAGGACGGCCAGGAGGGGGCGCAGCGACATGGTTTGCGTCTTGAATGGCGAAGGGCGACACCGTAAACGTTTCCCTATCGTTGCGTCTGCGGCAAAATGCCGCAGACGGCAAGGGCGGCGAGCCCGCTGCCAGTCGAATGCCGCACCCCTTGTGCGGCCCCGTACAATGCCGCACGCGAATTCCTTCTGCGCCCGATGACCATGTCCCACAATCCCCAACCGCTGATCCTGTGGCACACCCGTTTCAATACCGGCCACCCGCAGATCGACGCCCAGCATCGCGAGCTGGTGGACATGATCAATCGCTTCGCCGCCGACGTGGAGCTGGGCGGCAGCCAGCACGATTTCCTCTTCAACACCTTCCGCGAGGCGCTGCACAAGCACTTCCTCTACGAGGACACGCTGCTGCGGCAGATGCGCATCCCCGAGGAGACGCTGGCGGAGCACTCGCTGCATCACAGCGAATCGGCGCAACTGCTGGATTCGCTCTACCAGGAGTTGCAGGACGCGCCGGGCGACAAGCCGCTGCAGGTGCTGGCCGAGATTTCCCACTGCCTGCTGGAGGATCTGGTGGACGAGGACCGCTTCCTCTTCGTCTCCGAGTCCACCCGCTCTGCGCCGGTCGGCGCGCCGCCGGTGGCGCCGGTGCTGCATGCCTTCGGCCGCATGGTGAAGATGCTGAACAAGCAGCAGGACGCGATCACCGGGGTGCGCGACTACTACCTGACCCTGCTGATCGACTTCCCGACCCCGGTGTTCCGCGCCAATGCTCACGGCGAGTTCGACTGGTTCAATCGCACCTGGCTCGCCTTCACCGGCCAGACCGCGGAGCAGGCCAGCGGCTACGGCTGGGTCGAGGCGGTGCATATCGAGGAGCGCGAGGCGCTGCTGCGCGCCTGGGCCGACTGCATCGCCGCCCGCCGCGCCTTCGCCACCGAATACCGCATCGCCGACGCCACCGGCAATTGGAGCTGGGTGCACCACATCGGCCAGCCCTTCTTCGACAGCGACGGCGCCTTCCTCGGCTACCTGTGCACCTTCTTCGACATCACCGAGCGGCGCCGTAGTGAGGCCAACCTGCGGGTCTCGGCCCAGGTCTTCGAGCACGCCACCGAGGCGATCATGATCACCGATCCGCAGAGCCGGATCGAGGCCATCAATCCGGCCTTCACCCGCATCACCGGCTACAGCGCCGAGGAGGCCATCGGCCAGCCGTCGAGCCTGCTGCGCTCCGGCTTCCACGACGCCGAGTTCTACGCCGAGATGTGGCACGGCGTGCGCACCCAGGGCCATTGGAAGGGCGAGGTGGTCAACCGGCGCAAGGACGGCGAGCTGTTCCCCGCCTGGCTGTCGATCAGCACCGTGATGAACAGCGAGGGCCAGGTGATGCGCTACGTCGGCGTGCTCAACGACATCACGCCGCTGCGCACCTCGCGTGACCACCTGATGCACCTGGCCCACCACGACGCCTTGACCGACCTGCCCAATCGGCTGTTGTTCAGCGCCCGCGCCGAGCACAGCATGGAGCGCTGCGCCCGCGAATCCGGCCGCCTGGCGGTGCTGTTCGTGGACCTGGACAACTTCAAGCCGGTGAACGACACCTTCGGCCACAAGGTCGGCGACCAGACCCTGTGTCAGGTCGCCAAGCTGCTGGCCGGCGCGCTGCGCGATGAGGACACGGTGGCCCGCCTCGGTGGCGACGAATTCGTGCTGCTGGTTGAGCGGGTGGACAGGCTGGAGGACGCCCAGCTCGTCGCGCAGAAGCTGCTCGACCTGTTCCCGCTGCGGGTCGGCGATGGCACGCGGGTGCTCGACATCACCGCCAGCATCGGCATCAGCCTCTATCCCGACGACGGCACGGACATCGATACCCTGTTGGAAGTGGCCGACAAGGCCATGTACCGGGCCAAGAGCGCCGGCGGCGACCAGACCGCCAGCAGCTAGCCGGCGGCCGGCATCATCGCCTGCGGTTTGCGCCGCAGGCCGCTGAAGTCGTCGCGCTCGATCAGTTGCCGCAGGTAGTCGAGGTTGTGCTGCATCGCCCGGGCATAGGGGTTGTCGCCGCCGAAGTGCGGCTCGACGTAACGCCAGACCTGTTCGAAATCCTTGTCCAGGCGTGGCTTCGCCAAGTGCTGGTAGAAGCCCGGGGTCTTCCGCAACAGGTCTTCGGCAGTGGCGTAGAGCACCAGCGTTTCACCCGCCGCGTTGACGCTGCGGTCGGCGCCGGCGATGACGAATTCCGGGTAGAGGAAGTCGCGGCAGCGCTCCAGGTAATAGCGGCCGGCAATCTGGCTGACCAGGTCGGCGGTGCCCAGCATCTGGCCGATGACGAACAATTCCCGCGGCAACCCGTGCAGCGTCTCGGCTATCGGCCGGGCGAAGTTGGTGGCGTGGATCAGTTGCGCCTGCTCGGCGAAACGGGCGAAGCGACTGTGTGCCAGGTATTCGCGGGTGAAGTCCACGCTGCGTTGTTCGTGGTCGCGGATCAGGCAGGCGCCGTTGATCGTGGCCTCGTTGTCGCGGCGGAGAAAGCCGATGTCGTGATACAGGGCCAGCAGCACCGCTAGGCTGCCCTCTTCGCTGCCCAGGCCGCCGCCGGCGTGGGCGATCTCGTAGCCGTCCACCAGGCGCGCCATCAGCAGGGCGGTGCCGAGGGAGTGGCGCAGGTCGTGGTAGGGCGTGTCGCAGGCCAGTAGCCGCGGATAGCGCCCCCAGAAGGCGGCGACGATGTCGGCGAAGGCCTGGCGCAGCGCGGCCTCGTCGAAATCCGGATAGCGCCGGGCAAGGATGGCGCAGATCGCATCCGTCACCGCTTCCGGGCTGGCCATGTTGATGGTGCCGGTGACGTCGCTTTGATTGATGTGGGTGGGCATGGATTCCTGATTCCGGGGGCGTCAGCCTTGCGACCGCGGGGTGAAGGGGAAGGCCTGCACGCCGCTGGCGGTGCGCCACAGTAGCAGGATGCCTTTGGGCGTGGCGAGCAGGCGCGGGTAGTCGTGGTCCTCGCGGCTGCTCGCCAGATCGCGCAGGGCGAAGTTGCTGCCGTCGTCGTTGGAGACCCAGGCGCGCAACTGGGTCAGGTCGCCGCTGCGGCTGAGCCAGGCGATTACTACCGTGCGGTTCTTCGCTGCGACGTCGGCATGTTCGGCCTTGTCGTCGGGAATCAGGTAGTACTCGCCGCGGGGCCGCCCGCTTTCCGAAAGCCGCCCATAGCGCACCGCCAGTTGCTGGGTCTGGCCGCCCGGCATTGGCGCCCGCTCGCCGTGCCAGATCATGTGGAAGCCGCCGTTGTATTCGGGGATCAGCGCCGGGCCCTGGCCGGGGCAGGCGTCGTGGGGCCATTCGTCGTAGCTGGCGCGTTCCGGCTCGTTGTTGTCGCCGAGGCGGGCGAAGGCGTGGTCGCGGATATTCGGCTCGAAGAGCTGGCCCCACAGCGCCGCCACCTTGCCGTCGGCGGTCGGCGCCAGGGCGATGCGGCAGCATTCGCAGCCGTTGGTGGCGAGGGGCGTATCCGGGCCGAAGCTGGCGCCGCCGTCGCGGGATTCGTTGCGGAAAATCGCCGAGCGCGTCGCGGCGACGCTGTCCGAATCGGCGGCGAGTTGGTCGCGGTTGTCCATCCACACCGTGTGCAACACGCCGTTGCGGTCGAAGGCGCTGGCGGCGTAACCGCGGCCTACCGGTTGGCGGCCGTTGTGCACGGTGAGCGGCGGCGCAAAGCGCTTGCCGCCATCGCTGGAGCGCAGTAGGCGGATATTCACCCCCGGCCCCTTGGCCGCCGGGCTGCTGTAGGTGATTACCGCTCGCCCCTCGGGGCCGAAGGCCAGCATCGGCCGGTTTTCACCGTCAGCCAGAATCCGGTCGCCGCGGGTATCGAGGATTTGCGCCGCGCTCCAGTGGCTGCCCTGGTCCTCGCTGCTCTGGGCGAACAACTGCTGCTGCGCGTTGAGGCCGACGATCCAGACGCGGCCATCCGGCGCTACGCTGGCGGCGATCCCCAGGCCGGCGGCTGCGGCCACGGTACAAGAGGCGGTGAGCAGGATCAGCAGGCAGGCACGGAGGGCGGTGGGCATCGTGGGGCAGTAGCGTTTGGGTTAGAGGACGATCGCCAGTACCAGCGGCAGGGTGACGATGGCGGCGCCGTTGCCGACCAGGACGATGGCGGCCACCTTGTCCGGCTCCTGATGGTAGCGCTCGGCGAAGACGTAGTTGATCACCGCCGGCGGCAGCGCGCCGTAGACCAGCAGCAGGGCCTGCTGTTTCGGTTCGAGGCCGAGCAGGGGTGAGATCGCCCAGGCGATGGCCATGCCGGCAATGGGCCGGGCGATGGCGCCGAGCAGGCCTTCGCGCCAGTGCTCGATGCCGGCGTCGGTCATGCGCACGCCGAGGGCGAACAGGGCCAGCGGGATCGAAATGTCGGCCAGCATGCGGATGCCCATCGCCAGCGGCGGCCACAGTGCGACGTGGGACTGGCCGACGGCGAAGCCGAGGATCGCCGCCAGCACTGCTGGGATGCGCCAGACGTTGCTGACCTTGGTCTTGTGGTCGAGCAGCCAGATGCCCAGCGAGAAGTGCAGGCCGGTGGACACCACGAAGAGGACGATGGCCCAGGGCAGGATTTCGTTGCCGAAGGCCAGCACCGCCAGCGGCACGCCGAGGTTCACGCTGTTGTTGAACATCATCGGCGGCGCCAGGGTCAGCGCCTGTTGCCCGGAGAGTCGCGCCAGCACCCAGGCTGCGGCGCCGGAACCGAGCACCAGCAGCAGCATCGCCAGGGCCAGGCTGCCGAAGGCGACCAACTCGTAGCTGCGGGCGGAGAGGCCGGAGAAGATCAGCGCCGGCACGAACACGTCCATGTTCAGCCGGTTGGCGACGCTCATATCCGACTCGTGGCGGCGGCCGTAGGCGTAGCCCAGGGCGGTCAGGGCGAACATCGGAAACAGGATGGCGGTGATGCGGAGGGCGAGGTCCATCGGGAAATGGGGAAGCGGGGATGGGAGACGGCGACGCGCACTGCAGGCGCGTTGGCGCGGTCAGCGTTTCAGGGCCTGGAGTTGTGCCAGCAAAGCGGGGGTATCGTCCTGAATGATGCTCCACAGGGTGTCGTTGTCGATCCCGAGGTAGCCGTGGATCAGCCGGTTGCGGGTAGCGATGATCAAGCGCCAGGGAATTTCCGGATGGGCCTGGCGAATTTCCTCCGGCACATGGGTTGCCGCTTCACCGATCAATTCCAGGTTGCGTACCGTTGCGTCGTAATTCAGGCTGCTGGCGACGAAGCGCTGCTGGTCCAGGCCCTCGCAATAGAGCAGCGCTTTTTCGGCGCAGCTAATCATGTCGTCGATGTAGAAGCGCCACTCGCGCTGGGGCACGTCAGACACGCAGTGCTTCCCGTTCGATGAAGGGCCGCAATTCTGCGCGCAGGGCCTTGTCGGTGACCAGGTCCACGGGGCAACCCAGCAGGTCTTCCAGATAGAACTGCACGCCGAAATAGCGGGCGGAGGTGGCTGGGCCATCGAAGCTCACCAAGACGTCCACATCGCTGCCGCTTGCCGCGCTATCCCGCGCGGTCGAGCCGAACAAGGCCAGCGTGGCAACGCCGAAGCGGCTCGCCAGGGTGGCTTTGTGCTGGGAGAGCAGTTGCAGGGCTTGGTTTCGCTTCATGGTCTTGGGCCGCGGATATGCGCTCGATTCTAGAGCACGTAACGCGACAGGTCCTCGTCGCCGGCGAGCTGGCCGAGGCGGGCGTTTACCGTCGCTGCGTCGATGGTGATGCTTTCCTTACCGGCCTTGCCGGCGCTGTAGGAGATGTCCTCCAGCAGCTTTTCCATCACCGTGTGCAGGCGGCGGGCGCCGATGTTCTCGGTCTTCTCGTTCACCTGGAAGGCGATCTCCGCCAGGCGGCGGATGCCGTCGGCTTTGAATTCGAGGGTGACGCCCTCGGTTTCCAGCAGGGCCTGGTATTGGCGGGTCAGGCAGGCGTCGGTCTGGGTCAGGATGCACTCGAAGTCGTCCACCGAGAGGGAGGAGAGTTCGACGCGGATCGGGAAGCGGCCCTGGAGTTCGGGGATCAGGTCCGAGGGCTTGGAGAAGTGGAAGGCGCCGCTGGCGATGAACAGGATGTGGTCGGTCTTGATCATGCCGTACTTGGTGGACACGGTAGTACCTTCCACCAGTGGCAGCAGGTCGCGCTGCACGCCCTGGCGCGAGACGTCGGCGCCCTGCATCTCCGAGCGGCTGGCGATCTTGTCGATCTCGTCGAGAAAGACGATGCCGTTCTGCTCGACGTTCTTCATCGCCTCGGTCTTGACGTCCTCGTCGCTGATCAGGCGCGCGGCTTCCTCGTCGGCCAAGAGCTTCATGGCTTCGCGAATCTTCAGCTTGCGCTGCTTTTTCTTGCCGCCGCCCATGTTCTGGAACATGCCCTGGATTTGCTGGGTCAGGTCTTCCATGCCGGGGGGCGCGAGGATTTCCATCTGTGCCGCGGCGAGGGCCACTTCGATCTCGATTTCCTTGTCGTCCAGCTCGCCCTCGCGCAGCTTCTTGCGAAATTTCTGCCGGGTGGCAGATTCTTCGGCCGAGGCCGGTTCGACGAAGGCGGCCTGGGACGATGAGCGCGCGGTGGGCAGCAGGGCGTCCAGCACCCGATCCTCGGCGGCATCCATGGCGCGGCTGCGCACGGCACGCATGGCGTGTTCGCGGGCATCCTTCAGCGCGGTTTCGGCCAGGTCGCGGATGATGGTGTCTACATCGCGGCCGACATAGCCGACCTCGGTGAACTTGGTCGCCTCGACCTTGATGAAGGGGGCGTTGGCCAGCCGCGCCAGACGCCGCGCGATCTCGGTCTTGCCGACCCCGGTGGGGCCGATCATCAGGATGTTCTTCGGCGTGATCTCATGGCGCAGCGGTTCGGCCACCTGGCTGCGGCGCCAGCGGTTGCGCAGGGCAATGGCGACGGCGCGCTTGGCGGCGTCCTGACCGACGATGTGCTTGTCGAGTTCGGAAACGATCTCCGGCGGCGTCATTTGGGTCATCGGCTCAATCCAGGGTTTCAATCAGGTGATTCTGATTGGTGTAGATGCACAGGTCGCCGGCGATGGTGAGGGCCTGTTTGACCATCGCGGCCGGCTCCAGTTCGGTGTTTTCCAGCAGGGCGCGGGCAGCGGCCTGGGCATAGGGGCCGCCGCTGCCGATGGCGACGATGCCCTGTTCCGGCTCCAGCACGTCGCCGTTGCCGGTGATGATCAAAGAGCTTTCCCGGTCGGCCACCGCCAGCATGGCTTCTAGCTTGCGCAGGGCGCGGTCGCTGCGCCAGTCCTTGGCCAGTTCGACGGCGCTCCTGACCAGGTTGCCCTGGTATTTGTCGAGCTTGGCTTCGAAGCGTTCGAACAGGGTGAAGGCGTCGGCGGTGCCGCCGGCAAAACCGGCGAGGATGCGGTCGTTGTAGAGCTTGCGCACCTTGCGCGCGCTGGCCTTGATGACGATGTTGCCGAGGGTGACCTGACCGTCGCCGCCCAGGGCGACGCGGTTGCCGCGTCGCACCGAGAGGATGGTGGTGCCGTGGTATTGCTCCATGGGAGGCTTACCGATAAGGATGAGATTGCCGATTTTACGGGTATCTGCATCCTATCGAAGTGCTTTGCCGCTTAGATCGGCTCGGGGTGCCTTCTGACGATCTGCTCCAGGCGCTGGCGTTCGGCCAGCACCTTGTTGGCATAGGTCTGGTCCGGGTCGCCGAGGGCTCCGGCATATTGCTGCAGGCCGCCCTGCAGGCTGCCGGCGCGCTGGATCGATTCGCGCAGCACCAGCACGCCGACGCGGATATTGGTCGCTGGGTCGAGTAGCGCAGCCTTTTCGTCGCGGGGCAGCTTGTCGGGATGGTATTTGCCGATCACCTGCATCAGGCCCTGGGCGCCGACGACGCTTTCCGAAACGGGATTGAAGCCGGATTCGATGCCGATCACCGCCAGCACCAGCAGCGGGTCCATGCCGGCGTCACGGGCCTCGGCCTGGGCGACGCGGACCATATTGGTCACTGCACTGGAGGCGACGCGATAGCGGCGGGCGACGCTGTCGGCGACGGCGCGCATCGGCGCATTCAAGGGTTGTGCGTCTGTTTCCGCTTCTTCGGCAACGGCGGTGTTGAAGGGCCAGAAATTGCGTTCGCTGATGGCATCGGCGAGACGGGCGGGGAAGGCGCTGTCCTGCAGGCTGTTGCTGACCAGGACGGCAATCAGGATGCTGGCGACGACGCCGGCGGATAGCAGACCGCCATGCATGAAGCGCATGACGAGGGTGACGATGTTCGAACGATATCGTCGCAGAGTAAGTGCGTTGGGCATGTTTTCCCCTTTCACGGCGGCCTTGGCGGCCTCGGTTCAACGCTGCGCAAATTGCGCCCGGGGGACGCCGCCAGGATAGGCGCGGTCCGGGTGATGCGTGGTCTCGCCCCGTGGGGCGGCCCGGTTGGCGGCGGAGGGTTACGCAACCGGGTGGGTGAAGCAGCCCGCGGCGGTCGCCGCGGGCCTGGGCGCCAAACTGCGGCGCCCGCGAGGAACGATGCTTACTTCTTGCCCTTGGCGGCGCCGGCGACGGCGGCGGTGCTGGCCTTGACGGCAGCAGCGGTGGCGGCGCTGACGTTGGCTTCGGCGATTTCGACCAGCTTGCGGGTGGCTTCGTTGAGCTTGTCGTAGGCGGCGGTGGCGGTGGCCAGGGTGCTCTTCACGGCGGCGACGGCAACGTCGGAACCGGCGGGGCCGTTCTTGGCAGCTTGGTCGAGGCCGGCCAGCAGGGTCTTGTTGGCTTCGGCGAACTGGCCTTCGACCAGCTTGCTGACTTCGCCGCGGGCTTCGTTGGCGATTTCGTAGACGCTGCGCGAGTAGGCGACGGCGGCTTCGGTGGCGGCACGGGCCTGGTCGACGCGCAGGGCGGCCAGTTGCTCGGGGCTCTTGGTTTCGATCAGCGACTTGGCATCGGCCGAGGCGTTGTCGAGCATGGTGCGGGCCATGTTCAGGTTCAGGGCGGCGAGGCGCTCGGCGCTGGAAAAGGCGGTCTTGACCAGGGTCATCGCGGTTTCCATATTGGCTTGGCCGGCGGCGGCGAATTGTTCTTTGGTGGCGTTCATGTTCATGGTGTATCTCCTAATGATTGAATGTGGGAAGCGCTGGGATGCTGCCTTGACCTCTAATTCCATCTCCCTAGGGTCATGTTGCATTGCACCATGATTCCGATTATAGGGGTCTCGATCCCCCTGTCAAGCAAAATTGTTGCGACGCAACAAAACTGTTGGGTATTTGATTCCCTTGTAAATTCATAGGGTTTTCACATTTCCCGGGGGCGGGCGGCGCCCAGCCCGGCCAGCGCCAGGGCGCCGAGGGCGCAGGTGGCGGCGGCGCCGCTGGGCAGATCCCATGCCGCCGAGACCCCCAGGCCAACCGCGTAGCCGAGGGCGCCGACGGCGTAGCCAAGGGCCACGCCGCGGCCGCCGGCCAGGTGGCGGCTGGCCAGGGCCGGGGCGATCAGGCTGGCGAAGACCAGGAAGACGCCGACCAGTTGCACCGACACCGTTACCGCCACGGCGAACATCAGGTAGAAGCCGGCATCGCCCAGCCGCGTCCGGGCCTTGCTCCAGAGCAGCAGCAGGGCGGCGTAGAGGATGGCCGGCAGCAGTAGCTGGCCCCAATTGACCCAGAGGATTTGCCCCGCCAGCAGATCCTTCAGATGCTCGCCGCCGTGGGGGTTGTGGGCCAGCAGCAGAATGCCGAGGCTGGCGGCGACGACGAACAGCAGGCCGATCAGGGCTTCCTGGATTTCCGGCCAGCGCTTGCCCGACCAGGTCAGTAGCAGGGCGCCGACGGCGGCGGTGGCGAGGGCGGTGAGCTGGGTGGCGAAGCCGCCGCCGCCTTCCTCCGCGCCGGACAGCAACTGGGCGGCGATGACGCCGAGGCCGGCCACCTGGGCGATCGCCAGGTCGATGAAAATGATGCCGCGCTTCAGGACTTCGCGGCCCATCGGCACGTGGGTGGCGAGCACCAGCAGGCCGGCTGCCATCGGCGCCAGCAGCAGGGAGAGGTCGAGTTCGTTCATGGCTTGGCCGCCTTCAACAAACGCTGCACCGTGTCGTCGAACAGGCCGAACAGGTCGCCCGCGGCATCGTCGCCGCCGACGGTGAAGGGCAGCACCGCCACCGGCACATGGGCCTGCTCGGAGAACCACTCCGCCGGCCGCGGCGAGTTGTAGGCGGCGCGCAGGACGAAGCGCGGCGCCTGGTTTTTTACACGGCCGAGCACCTCGCCCAGGTAGGCGGCGGAGGGCTCCAGGCCGGGTTTGGGTTCCAGGGTCGCCAGTTGCTTCAGCCCCAGCCAGTTCAGCAGGTAGGTAAAGGAGGAATGCTGGACCACCACGTTGACGCCCTTCAGCGGCGCGGCCTGGGCCTCCCAGCGGGCGATGGCGCTGCGCCACTTGGCGGCAAAGGCCTTGTAGTTGCCCTGATAGGCAGCGGCATTGGCCGGGTCCAGTTCGGTCATGCGCTGCGCCAGGGCCTCGCCGATCTTCAGGTAGTGGCGCGGGTCGGTCTGGATGTGCGGGTTGCCGGCGGCATGGACGTCGCCGTCGGCCCGGTCGAGGCGGGCCGGCACTTCCAGCATCGCCACGTAGCGGGCGGCCTCAAAGTGGCCCGGCAGGCCGGGCTGCACCTTGCCGTTGCCAGACTCGCGCAGCACCACCGGCAGCCAGCCGATTTCCAGTTCGGCGCCGGTGGCCACCACCAGGTCGGCGCGCCGGGCCTGGGCGATCAATGAGGGCCGGGCCTCGACCCGGTGCGGGTCCTGCAGGCCGTTGGTTGCGGTGAACACAGTTGCCTGGCTGCCGCCGATCTCCTTCGCCAGGGCGCCCCATTCGGGCACCGTGGCGAAGACGTTGAGGGCGTGGGCCGGCGCGACGCAGGCCAGCAGGGAAAGCAGGGCGAACAAACGTTTCATGGCGGAGTCCTCAATAGGCGTGGGCGCCGTGGGCGCCCAGGGTGACGATGTAGTGCAGCCACCACTGGTTGTCGGTCAGGCCCGGAGTGGATTCGTCACGGGCGTATTGCAGGCGGATGCGGCTGAATTCGCTGGGGTTCCAATCCACCATCAGGGTGTTGCGCTTCGGGTCCCAGGGGGCCAGTAGCGGAATGGCGCCGGCGGCCACCGAAGCGTTGTCCACCTGGCCGTGGTCCAGCCGGTCGTAGCGATAGCCGAGGCGCCAGTTGGGCATGAACTGCCAGACCCCCTGCAGATACCAGCCCGACTGGCTGGCGGCATAGGCCTCGGCGGCGCTGCCGCTGGGCGTCAGTTGGCCGTCCTCGCGGCGGCGGAAATATTCGCCCTGCAGCTTGAAGCTCTGCTGGCTGGCATCGCCGTTGGGGGCCCACTTCAAGATGAAGTCGGCGCCGATCAAACGGCTGTCGCCGCTGAAAGCAAAACTGGGCGCGGCACTGTCGTCCAGCCGATCCCGAGGCGCAGTGCTGACATAGGACAGGCCGGCGCGCCAACTGTGGGAGGCGCCGACGTCGCCGCCGACATGGGCGAACAGGGCGCCCAGGCCGCTGCCGTTCTTGTCTCGGTCAGTCGCAGGAAAGGCGCCGCCGCGGGCGGCCTCGGCGCCGAGTTCGATGAAGGTCTCGGTCGGTGCCAGCCAGCGCACCTGCAGGCCGTCGTTCTTCAACTGGTTGCCGAGAAAGGCCTTGTAGGCCAGGGGCGCGTCGGAGAAATCCCAGGCATGGGCGTGCTGCTCGTTCAGGTAGCCGATGCCGGAAAGAAAGCGCCCGGCCCTGAAGTTGAGACCGCCGGAGAGGTTCTGGGTCTGGATGAAGGCCTCTTCCACCGCGGCGGATGCGCCTTCTTCGGGGGGCAGGGAGAACACCAGCTTGCCGCGTAGCAGGGGATCGATGCTGGCTTCGAAACTGAGTTCCGATTCACCCAGGCTGAAGCCCCGCGGCGGTGGCGCCACCTCGCCCTGGCTCGGCATGAAGCCGCCGATGCGCCAGTTGCCCGGGCTGCGCTGCTGGTTGGTGTACATGCCGGACAGCACGGCCGAGATGGCCGGGTTGAAGGCGGCGCCGGGCGTAGTGGCGGCCGACTTGGGCGCGGCGGCGGCGACCTGGGCCTGGGCCGCGGTTTGCTCGGCGCGGCCGGCAGTGGATTCGGCCAGGGCCAGGCGCTGTTCCAGGGCGTTGATGCGCTGTTCGTAGGTTTGCCGCATCTGCTGCAGCTCGTCGCGCAGGGCCTTGATGTCGTTGTCGCCGCCGGCCTGGGCGATGCCGGGCAGGGCGAGGGGCAGGCTGGCGGCCAGGGCCGCCGCCAGCCCCCGGAATGGGGTGGGTTTCATGGATTTCTCCAAAGCAATGACAAACACCCCGCGCGCTCGCGCAGGGAATCGGGTCGATCAGGCTTCGGAGTGGGCAGGCGGGCCGCGGGCGCGGGCAGTCGGCAGTGCCCGCGCAACGACCGCCACGGCCGCCGCTTTTGGCGCGGCCAGGCTGAGGTGGGCGTGGAGCAGCGGCGCCGTATGGGAAGTCGGCGCGGTGCCGTGGAGCGCGGCGAAAGCCACGCAGGTGCTGCAGCCTTGCGCCAGGGCGTCGGCCGCGGCGTGGCCCTGGTCTTCCTGCTGCGCCAGGTGCTGGTTGCCGATGCCGCTGTGCCCCAGCAGATGGGCGAACGCCGCCTGCTGGCCGAAGACCAGCAGCAGGCTGAGCAGCAGGGGGAGCAGGCGACGGGAATTCAGCATGGCGCGGCGCCATTGTAGGCCGAATTGCAAATGTGCAACAAGGTTGCATCTGCAATTCTGTTGTGTTTCAATCCGGCCACCATGAAGAGCGCCCCTTCCTCCCCCGTCCTGCCGCCCGAAGACCTGCTGCGCAATGCTGGCGTCCGCGTTACCCCGGCGCGCGTGCGGGTACTGGGCCTGCTGCGCAGCGCGCCGTCGCCGGTGACCCATGCCGAGTTGGATGCCGCCCTGGGTGGCGACGGCCTGCCGGCGATGGACCGGGTGACCCTGTATCGGGTGCTCGACGATCTGGTCGCCGCCGGCCTGGCGCTGAAGGCCGCCGACGGCCGCGGCATCTACCGCTTCGCCGCCGCCGAGCCGGGGGTGCGCCACGAGGGCCATGCCCACTTCCGCTGCACCGGCTGCGGCCGGATGTTCTGTCTTGACGCGCCGCCGCCGCCGGTGCCGACCTTGCCCGCCGGTTTTTGCCTGGAGCGGGTAATACTCGATGTCAGCGGCACCTGCGCCAATTGCAGCGTTGTCGGAGCACGGGCGTGAGCGACTACTTCTCGCCCTTCTGGCAGGCGGTGATGGGCAGCGCGATGGGCAGCGTGCTCAGCATGTTCCTCGCCGCGGCGCTGATCTTCGGCCTGTCGCGGCGCTGGATCGTGCGCATGGTGAGTTTTTCCGCCGGGCTGCTGCTGGCGGTGGCCCTGCTCGATCTGCTGCCCGAGGCCGCCGAAAGCGGCATGGCGATGAACCGCATGGGCTTCTGGCTGCTGGTCGGCCTGCTCGGCCTGTATGCCCTGGAGCGCACGGCGCTGTGGCGCCACGATCACGGTAGCGAAGAGCCCTTCGGCCATCACCATCACGGCGAGCGCAGCGTGCCGCCGGCACTGGTGCTGTTGGGCAATACCCTGCACAACGCCACCGACGGCGTGCTGCTGGCGGCGGCCTTTCTCAGCGATCCGGTGATCGGCTGGAGCGCCGCCTTCGCCGTCGCCGCCCACGAGATTCCGCGCGAGGCGGGGGATTTTGTACTGCTGCTGGAGGCCGGCATGAGTCGGCGCCGAGCGCTGTTCTGGAGCACGGTGTCGAGCCTGGTGTCCCTGGCCGGGATGCTGGTCGGCTGGTACTGGCTGGAGCATGGCCGCACCTGGCTGCCGGTGGTGTTGACCCTGGCTGCGGCCAGTTTTATCTACATCGCCGTTTGCGACCTGCTGCCCTGGCTGAAACACCAGCACGGCGCTTTCGCCTGGCAGGCCGGCTTCATGGCCAGCGGCGTGCTGGTGGCCATGGCCGGCATCGCCTGGGCGCATTGAGCCGCGGCGGCGGCTCGCGCCATTTAATCCACTTGTACCAGTAGGCCCTTGAGGTATTCGCCCTCGGGGAAGGTCAGGGCTACAGGGTGATCGGCGGCGCCTTGCAGGCGTTGCACGATGCGCGCATCGCGTCCTGCATCGAGGGCCGCCCCGGCGGTGATCTGCTGGAACAGTTCCAGGCCGATGCCGCCCGAGCATGAATACGTCATCATTAGCCCGCCGGGCGTCAGCAGCTTGAAGCCCTGCAGGGCGATGTCCTTGTAAGCGCGGCTGGCGGTGTCGGCGTGCTTGGCGCTGGGGGCGAACTTGGGCGGGTCGAGGATGACGATGTCGAACTGTTCGCCGGCGTCCTTGAGCCGCCGCAATTCGTCGAAGACGTTGGCGCAGACCCACTGGGCGCGGCTGGCATCGAGATCGGGATTCAGCGCCAGATTGGCGGCGGCGGTGTCCAGGGCCGGCTGCGAGCTATCCACCGAGATCACTTCGCGGGCGCCGCCGGCCAGGGCCTGCAGGCTGAAGCCGCCGGTGTAGCAGAAGCAGTTCAGCACCCGCTTGCCGGCGGAGAGCTGGCCGAGTAGGGCGCGGTTGTCGCGCTGGTCCAGGTAGAAGCCGGTCTTGTGGCCGCCGACGATGTCCACCGCCATGCGCACGCCGTTT
>DATDMT010000111.1:0-47813 GCA_036518635.1 Rhodocyclaceae bacterium
ATTTACATCAACAAGGACACCAAGGTCATCACCCAGGGCATCACTGGCAAGACCGGCCAGTTCCACACCGAGAAGTGCCAGGAATACGCCAACGGCAAGAACTGTTTCGTTGCCGGCGTGAACCCGAAGAAGGCCGGCGAGAAGATTTTTGACATCCCGATCTTCGGTTCCGTCAAGGAAGCCGCGTCCCAGACCGGCGCCACCGTCTCCGTGATCTACGTGCCCCCCGCCGGCGCCGCTGCCGCCATCTGGGAAGCCGTCGAAGCCGACCTGGATCTGGCGATCTGCATCACCGAAGGCATTCCCGTTCGCGACATGCTGGAAGTGCGCAACAAGATGAAGGCCAAGGAAGCCAAGGGCGGCAAGAAGACCCTGCTGCTGGGTCCCAACTGCCCCGGCCTGATCACCCCTGACGAAATCAAGATCGGCATCATGCCCGGCCATATCCATCGCAAGGGTCGCATCGGCGTGGTTTCCCGCTCCGGCACCCTGACCTATGAAGCCGTGGCCCAGCTAACCGAAATCGGTCTCGGCCAGTCTTCCGCGGTGGGTATCGGCGGCGATCCGATCAACGGCCTGAAGCACATCGACGTGATGAAGGCCTTCAACGACGACCCCGATACCGATGCCGTGATCATGATCGGCGAAATCGGCGGTCCCGACGAAGCCGAAGCCGCTCGCTGGTGCAAGGACAACATGAAGAAGCCGATCGTCGGCTTCATCGCCGGTGTCACTGCCCCTGCTGGCAAGCGTATGGGTCACGCCGGTGCGCTGATTTCCGGCGGCGCCGACACGGCCGATGCCAAGCTGGCAGTCATGGAAGAGTGCGGTTTCAAGGTCACCCGCAACCCTTCCGAGATGGCCAAACTGCTGAAGGCCATGCTCTAAGTCCAGCCGTAACATCGCTGTGCGATCAGCCCCGGGGGTCTAGGCCTGCCGGGGCTTTTTATTTCTATTGGTCTCCCGTTTAGGGCTTTGGTAATAGGCTTTGCCGGACATATTTGGCAGGTAATCGGGCGGCTATTTGACTGTATTGATGTTTGACTGTAAGAATTGGCACTATTGCCCTGTTTTAATGCGGACTTACAGCTTTTTCAGGGCCTCTGGCAGGGGATGGCAAACCAATGAAAATGAATAAAGCCGGATTCTGGAAAACCGACTGGTTTCTCAGCGTGGTCGTCAGCGTGGTGGTTCTGATCGCCGGTAATGGCGATCTGCTGCAAAGCCTGGAGCGCAAGGCCTACGACATGGCCGTGGGCATGGCTTCGCGCACGCCGTCGGACAAGGTTGCGATCATCGCCATCGACAAGCAGAGCATCGACAACATCGGCCGTTGGCCCTGGTCCCGCGAGATCATGGCGGACATGGTCGAAAAGCTGGCCGCGGCCAAGGCCAAGGTGATCGCCTCCACCGTGTTCTATTCCGAGCCGCAGTTGGATCCGGGTCTGGTCTATATCAACAAAATGCTGGAAACCTGCGGCATTACGCCGGTTGCGGCTGAGCCTGTACCTGCGCCTGCGGCTCCCGTTGCTGCCGCCGATCCTGCCGCTCCTGGCACAGCGCCGGTAGCCGTAGCACCTGTTCCGGCGCCCGCACCGGCAGCGCCGGCTGCCTCTGGCACTTGCCCTCAGGTCGGCTCCATCCTGGTGGAGGCCGAGCAGAAGCTGAATACCGATCGTCGCCTGGGCGAATCGATGACCAAGGCCGGTAACGCGGTGCTGCCCATGCTGTTCCGCCTCGGCGAGCCGATCGGCAAGCCGGACAAGGCGCTACCCGACTATGTGCAGAAGAATGCCGTCAAGTTGGCAGGCGGCGATTTCCCGCCGATCCCCACTGCCGATGTGGACGCCTCGGTGATCCCGCCCCTGGGCCGGGCCGCGGCCGCTATCGGCCACCTCAACGTGACGCCGGACGTGGACGGCGGTGTGCGCAGCGAAGCCCTGGTGCTGGGCTATTTCGATCAGGCGTATCCCGCGCTGTCCTTGCTGGTGGCGGCCAAGAGCCTGAACCTGACTGCCAGCGACATCCAGGTGCGCCCCGGGCAGTCCGTGCAGTTGGGCAAGCTGCGCATCGGCACCGATCCCTACACACGGATGATCACCTTCTTCTATAAGGACCAGGACGGCCATCCGGCCTTCCCCGTTGATTCCTTCTTCGACGTGAAGTCGGGCAAGATTCCCTACGACAAGTACCGCGACAAGATCGTTCTGATCGGCCCGACGGCAGCCGGCGTCGGCAGCGTTTTCGTCACTCCGGTGTCGTCGTCGATGCCGGCAGTTTTGATGCAGGCCCACGCGGTGTCGAGCATTCTTTCCGAGCACTTCTTCGTCGCGCCGGGCTGGGGCTTCTGGGCCGAGAAGCTGGTGTTCCTGCTGGTGGCCGCCTACCTGATCGCGCTGTTGCCGCGGTTGAAGGCCGGCATGGCGGCAGGCATTACCGCGGGCGTGCTGGTGTTGCTGGTGGTGGTGCATTTCGCCCTGATGACGACCCAGTTGCTGTGGCTGCAACTGATGGTGCCGGCAACCCTTTTGCTGGTGGGCCACGCCCTGCTGACCACCAAGCGCTTCCTGATGACCGAGCGCGGCAAGGAGAAATCCGACGCCGATTCCGCCGAATCGAATCGCATGCTGGGCCTGGCTTTCCAGGGGCAGGGCCAGTTGGACATGGCCTTCGACAAGTTCCGCAAGGTTCCTGCGGACGACCAGTTGATGGAGAACCTCTACAACCTCGCCCTCGACTTCGAGCGTAAGCGTCAGTTCAACAAGGCCGAGGCGGTGTTCCGCTACATGTCCGACTACAACCCGAAGTTCCGCGACCTGGAGCAGCGACTGAGCCGCGCCAAGCAGATGTCGGAGACGGTGATCCTCGGCGGGGCGGGTGGCCGTAGCAACGCCAGCACCATGATTCTCGACGGCGGTACGGTGGAAAAGCCCATGTTGGGCCGTTATCAGATCGAGAAGGAGCTGGGCAAGGGCGCCATGGGCGTGGTCTATCTGGGGCGCGACCCGAAGATCAACCGCGTCGTGGCGATCAAGACCATGGCCCTGTCCCAGGAGTTCGAGGAAGACGAACTGGTCGAGGTCAAGGAGCGCTTCTTCCGCGAGGCCGAGACCGCCGGTCGCCTCAATCACCCCAACATCGTCACCATGTACGACGCCGGCGAGGAACACGACCTGGCCTACATCGCCATGGAGTTCCTCAAGGGCAAGGATCTGGTGTCCTATACCAAGCCCGATACGCTGATGCCCCTGCCGAAGGTGCTCTCCATCGTCGCTCGGGTGGCCGATGCCCTGTCCTATGCCCATGAAAATCACGTGGTGCATCGTGACATCAAGCCAGCCAACATCATGTACGAACCCGAGTCGGATCAGGTCAAGGTCACTGACTTTGGCATCGCCCGGATCACCGACTCCTCCAAGACCAAGACCGGCATGGTGCTCGGCACCCCCAGCTACATGTCGCCGGAGCAACTCTCTGGTAAGAAGATCGATGGCCGCTCCGACCTGTTCTCCCTGGGCGTGGCGCTGTATCAGATGGCCTGCGGCAGCCTGCCGTTTGCCGGCGATTCCATGGCCCAGCTAATGTTCAAGATCGCCAACGAAGCCCACCCGGATATCCGCACCATCCGCGCCGACGTGCCGGATGTGGTCGTGGCCGTGATTGACCGTGCTTTGGTCAAGGATCCCGATCAGCGTTACCAGACCGGCGCCGAGATGGCCAAGGACTTGAAGGCCTGCCTCAGCCAGATGGGCAGTGATGGCGGCGTGGATATCTCCCTGTGACGGAATGAGCATGGATTTGAGCCAGGCCTTGGAAGTTGCCACCCGTTCCGATCCGGGCATGGTCCGCACCAACAACGAGGATTCGGTGCTGGCCGACCCGGTGCATGGCGTGGTGATCCTGGCCGATGGCATGGGCGGCTACAACGCCGGTGAAGTCGCCAGTGGCATGGCTACCGCCCTGCTGGGGACGGAGCTGTCGCGGGCCATCGAGGTAGCCGACGGCGTTGCCAGCCTCGACATGGCCGACCTCCGCGATCTGTTGAACGACGAGATCACCCGTGCCAACGGCGCGATCCATCAGGCATCCGTCAGCCATCCGCAATATTCAGGCATGGGGACGACGCTGGTTACCGGCGTGTTCCACGATAATCGGATGTCGGTGGCCCATATCGGCGATTCGCGCATGTATCGACTGCGCGGCGAAGAATTCTCCCAGGTGACGCGGGACCATTCCTTCCTGCAGGAGCAGATCGACGCCGGGATCATCAGCCGGGAAGATGCGCGCCATGCGCAGAACAAGAATCTGGTGACCCGCGCCCTCGGTGTGGATGCCCGGGTTGAGGTCGAAATCCACGACTACGAGGTCGAGCCCGGCGACATTTATCTGTTGTGTTCCGATGGCCTCAACGACATGGTCGACGACGACGAGATTTCCATGACCTTGCAGGCCCTCGGCGCGAATCTGGAACTCTGTGCGATGCAGTTGGTGCAGATGGCCAACGATAACGGCGGCCGGGATAATGTTTCGGTAATTCTGGTGAAAATCCGCAAGCCTTTCCCATCCCCGCGCGGCTGGTTCTCGCGTATCCTTGGGCGCGCGGGAATAAAGTGATATTGGAGTATTGAGGAAAATAAGATGGCAAAGCTCATTCTCAGCATGGATGGCCTGATGCTCAAGGAAATTCCCCTGACAAAGGAGCGAATGACCATCGGCCGCAAGCCGCAAAACGATATCCAGATCGACAATCTGGCCATCTCCGGCGAGCACGCTGCGATCGTCACCATTCTCAACGACTCCTTTCTGGAAGACCTGGGGAGCACCAACGGCACCTGCGTCAATGGCCAGCAGGTTTCCAAGCATTTCCTGCAAAACGGCGATGTAATCGAACTGGGCAAGTACCGGCTCAAGTACGTCAACGAGGTGCCGCAACAAGCCGCTTCCGCCGATTTCGAAAAAACCATGGTCTTGCGCCCTGGGGACATGCTGAAAAAAGCTGCCGATCAGGGGGCGCCGAAGACCGTTGACACCCAGGTCGGTGTCAAGGACATGCTGGCCCCGACGCCTGCTCCGGTGGCTCCGCCGCCTGCTCCTGCACCGGCCGTCACCGCGGCCGCCCCCGCCGATGCCGCGCTGCCGCTGGCGGCAATCCAGGTACTGACCGGCGCCAATACGGGCAAGGAACTGGTCCTCACCAAAACCCTGACGACCCTCGGCAAGCCCGGGGTCCAGGTTGCGGTGATCGCCCGCCGGCCGCACGGATACTTCATCACCCACGTGGAGGGCGCTCAGTTCCCTGTGGTCAACGGCAAGCCGTTGGATGCCCAAGCCCATCAGTTGTCCGATCACGACGTGATCGAACTGGCCGGCGTGAAAATGGAGTTCTTCGTCAAGTCGTGAGTCGCTGCCGCGCCGATTCGCGTGGCAGGTCTCGCAGAACAGTCAGGGAGTCCTCGTGAAGCAGCACATGGTGCGTTTTGGGTTGGGACTGGTCATCCTGCTGATTCTGCTCGGCCATTCCGCTCATATATTTGAAATCCCGCTGATCAAGCATCTCGACGCCATCGTCTATGACGTCAAGATGCGCCTGACGATGCCGCGGACCCAGGACGAGCGGGTCGTCATCCTCGATATCGACGAGAAATCCCTGGCGGAGCAAGGGCGCTGGCCTTGGGGGCGCGACAAGCTGGCGGCCTTGATGGATCGCCTGTTCGATCAATACAAGGTCGCCGTGGTGGGCTTCGACGTGGTCTTCGCCGAGCCGGACGATAGCTCTGGCATGAAGTCGCTGGATGCGCTGGCGAAAAAGGATCTCAAGGACAACGCCTCCTTCCAGTCCATCGTCCGCGAGCTGCGCCCCAAGCTGGACTATGACGGCCGTTTTGCCGAGAGTCTGAAGAACCGCGCCGTGATCCTCGGCTATTACCTCTCCAGCGGCGACGAAAGCACCAGCGGTGCCTTGCCGGCGCCGGTGCTGCCGGCGGGGACTTTCCAAGGCCGCAACATCCCGTTCACCTCCTGGAGCGGCTATGGCGGCAATCTGCCGGGCCTGCAGGCCACCGCCGCCGGCGCGGGGCACTTCAATCCGCTGGTCGATTTCGACGGCACTTCGCGCCGAGTGCCGTTGCTGGCGGAATACAAGGGGGCTTACTACGAAGCCCTGTCCCTGGCCATGGTGCGCAAGGTCTTGGGCGATCCCAAGGTCACCCCGGGTTATCCAGAAGGCACAGATCGCAGCAGCTACGGTGCGATGGAGTGGATCGATCTGCGTACCGCCCAGGGTACCCTGCGGGTGTCGGTGGATGAGAATGCGGCTGCGCTGGTGCCCTATCGCGGCTTGCGCGGCAGTTTCCGCTATGTGCCGGTGGCCGACGTGTTGGCCGGCCGCACCCCGCCGGAGCAACTGGCCGGCAAGATCATCCTGATCGGCACCACCGCCCCCGGCCTGATGGATTTGCGAGTGACGCCGGTGGGCAACGCCTATCCGGGGGTCGAAATCCATGCCAACCTGATCGCCGGCATGCTGAATGGCGAGATCAAGCACAAGCCCTCCTACGTATTGGCGGCGGACGTCGCGCTGAACCTGATTGCCGGGGTGGTGATGGTCTTCCTGTTGCCGCTGCTGTCGCCGTTCCGCGCCACCGTGGTGTCGGCGATCGTCGCCCTGACCCTGCTGGTCATCAATTTCACCTTCTGGCACAGCGCGAATTTCGTGCTGCCGATCGCCAACAGCCTGGTCCTGGTGGCGCTGCTGTATGCCCTGAACATGTCCTGGGGCTACTTCGTCGAATCGCGCACCAAGCGGCAATTGACCGGACTGTTCGGCCAGTACGTGCCGCCCGAGCTGGTGGAGGAGATGAGCCGCGACCCGGAGAACTACAGCATGGCCGGGCGTAAGGCGGAATTGACGGTGCTGTTCTCCGACGTGCGCGGCTTCACCACCATTTCCGAAGGGCTGGAGCCGGACGAATTGGCGACCCTGATGAACGAATACCTGGGTGCCATGACCATCGTGGTGCGCAAGCATCGCGGTACCCTGGACAAGTACATCGGCGACGCCATCATGGCGTTCTGGGGCGCACCGGTGGAGGATGCGGAGCACGCCAAGCACGCGGTGATTACCGCGCTGGAAATGCATGTGGCCCTGACCGAGTTGAACAAGCACCTGGTCGCCAAGGGCTGGCCGGAACTGAAAATCGGTGTCGGTGTGAACACGGGGCCCATGACGGTGGGCGACATGGGTTCGCCGGTGCGTCAGTCCTACACGGTGATGGGCGACGCGGTGAATCTGGGCTCGCGCCTCGAAGGGATTACCAAGCAATACGGCGTCGGTATCATCGCCGGCGAGACCACGCGCGAGATTCTCAAGAAGGATGTGGTGTTCCGCGAGCTTGACCGAGTACGGGTCAAGGGCAAGGAGGAACCGGTCGGAATCTACGAACCCATCGGCATGGAGGGGCAGGTGGACAAGCCCTTGCTCGACGAGCTGAAGTTGTGGAACCAAACCTTGCGCGCCTATCGCAGCCAGGATTGGGACCAGGCCGAGGTCAACCTGCTCAACCTGTCCCGCAGCCATTCCCGTTATCTGTACGACTTGTACACCAAGCGGATCGAATACTGCCGCAAGAACCCGCCTGGCGAAGGCTGGGACGGCGTGACTACCTTCGAGACAAAGTGATGCCTCTTCCTGCTGCGAATGCTACGAATTTTGCGATGGGCGAATGCCCGGTGCCGGCGTTGCTGCAGTCGTCGAGAAACCTTGAGGCCGTGGCGCGATGAAGGTGAGAATCCTCGGTTGCAGTGGCGGCATCGGCGGGCGCCATCTGCGCACCACGTCGATTCTCGTGGACCATGACATCCTGATCGATGCGGGGACTGGGGTGGGAGATTTGTCGATCGCCGAGCTGGCCCAGATCGATCACCTGTTCATTACCCATACCCATTTGGATCACATCGCCTGCCTGCCCTTCATGGTCGATACGGTGGGCGATATGCGCAGCGCCCCGCTGACCGTGTATGCCACGGAAGCGGTGATCGAGATTCTGCGCAATCACATCTTCAACTGGGCGATCTGGCCGGACTTCACTGAAATTCCGAATGCCAGCCAGCCGTTCATGCGCTTCCAAACCATTCGCAAGGATGAGCCGACCATACTCGGCGAACGCAGCATTACCGCCTTGCCGGCCAACCACACGGTGCCGGCCGTCGGCTATGCCCTGGCAACGGAGCAGGCTGCTTTGGTATTCACTGGCGACACCACGGTGTGTCCCGAGTTATGGGAGCGGATCAATCGCATTCCCAATTTGCGCTACCTGCTGATCGAGTGCGCCTTCTCCGATCGTGAGATGAAGCTGGCGCAATCGTCCAAGCACCTCTGCCCTGCCATGCTTGCCGAAGAATTGAATAATTTGCAGCGCGAGGTGCCCCTGTTCATCACCCATCTGAAGCCCGGCCAGATCGAGTTGACCATGCTCGAAATCGAGGAACGGATCGGCGAATACAAGCCGCGCATGCTTCAGAGCAACCAGGTGTTCGAACTGTGATTACCGCCCAGACCACGACCGACTGGCTGGGCCACCTGCAACCCATGGCCTGCCTGAGCCCAAGCCGGCTGGCGCGGCTGGCCAGCCATTGCCGTCGCGACGTGCATCCAACGCCGCGGGGCCGCATTCCGATTCTCGACTGGCGCGGTCAGGCGGTTTATCTGCTGCGCGGCGAATTGAAACTGGATCTGCTGGATGGCAGCAGTTGCGTGCTGGTCGGTGGCACCGAAGACACGTGCCAACCGCTGGGTACCGCGACCGCACCGCCGCGGGATGCGCACTCGATTACGGAAATCGAGGTGCTGCGTCTCGACGAGGATATCCTCGACGTCACCCTGACCCTGGATCAGCTTGCCCAGCCTGAGGTCGCCTGCGAAAGCGGCCTGTGCGGCGCCAGCGATGCGGCGGCGGAGATGATCGGCGCCACGGCTTTGGCCAGTGGCGTATTCGCTACCATGCCGCCGGCGCACTTGGCTTCGCTACTGAAGCGCTTTGAACGGATCGAGGTTGCGCGCGGCGAAGTCGTGGTGCATCAGGATTTACCCGGCGATTACTACTATGTGATCGAACGTGGCCGTTGCGAAGTGGAACGCAGCGTCGCCGGGGCGTCGGTGCATCTGGCTGAGCTGCAGCCCGGCGATGCCTTCGGCGAGGAGGCCCTGGTTTCCGAGCTGCCGCGCAACGCCACGGTGACGATGAAGACCGACGGTGTCTTGCTGCGTCTGTCGAAGGACGATTTCACAGCCCTGCTGCGCGCACCCCTGCTGCATCTGGTCGATGTCGATGAAGCCCGGCGTCGGGTGGAGGGGGGGGCGCAATGGCTCGACGTGCGCTTTCCGCCGGAATTCCGCTACGACGGCCTGCCGGGCGCCATCAACCTGCCCCTGAACGAATTGCGCGGCTTCCTGCCTAGTCTGGATGCGGGCCGCGAATATGTTGTCTATTGCGCCAGTGGCCGCCGTAGCGCGGCCGCGGCCTTCCTGCTGTCTCAGCGTGGCGTACAGGCTTGTGTCCTGTCCGGTGGGCTGCGGGCCTTGCGCAGTGCCGAAGGAGAGCCTCAATGAGTGCCGTTCCCGATCCTGCTCAGGATGGGGCAGGGGATGTCAGCAGCCGGCTGACGTTCTTCAAGAACCTGCAGACCGTCACCAACAAAATCCACGCCACATCCAATGTGGACGAGATCATGCTGGAACTGTCGCAGGATATCTGCAGCCTGTTCAATGCCGACCGCCTGACCATCTATTCCGTCAGCGAGGACAAGGCCTCGATTGTTTCCAAGGTCAAGACCGGCCTCAATTCCTTCAAGGATCTGAAGCTGCCGATCACCGACCAGAGCATTGCCGGCTACGTGGCTTTGTCGAAGCGCATCATCAACATTCGCGATGTGTATGACGAGGCCGAGCTCAAGGGCGTACACGCCAGCTTGCGCTTCCTGCAGGAGGTGGATAAGCGTTCGGGCTATCGAACCAAGCAGATGTTGGTGGCGCCGATTCTGGAAGGGCCCTCCGGCGAATTGCTCGGTGTCGTCCAGATCATCAACAACAAGGCGGCGATTCCCTTCGCCGCTGTGGCTGAAGAAGGCGTCAAGGGCCTTTGCGAAACCCTGGCCATCGCCTTCAACCAGCGCAATCGTCCGCCCGCGATTGCCCGTTCCAAGTATGACCACCTGGTGGCGGATGCGGTGATTACCGCCGAGGAACTGGATCTGGCGAAGCGCACAGCGCGCAAGGAAAATCGAAGCATCGAAGATGTTCTGGTCGAGCAGTTCCAGGTGAAGATTCCGGCGCTGGGTGCTGCGTTGTCCAAATTCTTCAACGTACCCTACGAGCCGCTGAAGGCCGATCGAGTCAAACCGCTGGATTTGCTGAAAAATCTGAAGCGCGACTACCTGGAGCAAAACCAGTGGGCGCCGGTGGACGATACAAGTGAAGGGATCGTTGTCATCTGCCTGGACCCCGAGCAGGTAAAGGGTTCGCGTGTCGTCAGCAATGTGTTCGCGCGGGGCAAGATTGCCTATCGCGTCACCACCCACAAGGAGTTCAAGGAAACCCTGGACCAACTGTTCGGGGCTTCCGGGCCGGAAATCGACAGTACCTCTGTCGGCGACCTGCTTTCCAGCATGGGCGATGAGGACGAAGGTGTCGACTCGGCCTCGGACGATGTTTCCGCTGCCTCCGATAATGAACTGGTCAAGCTGGTTAACAAGATCATCATCGACTCTTATCAGATGGGCGCATCGGATATCCACGTCGAACCCGGCATCGGTAAAGACAAGGTCTTAATCCGCGTGCGGAAGGACGGTTCGCTACAAAAGTACGTGGAGATTCCCGCCAGCTATCGCAATGCGATTGTCGCCCGCCTCAAGATCATGTGCGATCTGGACATCGCCGAGCGACGCAAGCCTCAGGACGGCAAGATCAAGTTCAAGAAGTTCGGCCCGCTGGATATCGAACTGCGGGTGGCGACGATTCCGTCTACCGGCGGTGTCGAAGACGTGGTGATGCGTATCCTCGCCGCCGGCGAGCCGATTCCTTTGGACAAACTCGGCGTATTGCCGACTAATCTGCAGAAACTCAAGGCAACGGTCAGCAAGCCCTACGGCCTGTTCTTCGTCTGCGGTCCGACCGGTTCGGGCAAGACCACCACGCTGCACTCGGTGCTGGGTTATCTGAATACGCCGGACACCAAGATTTGGACCGCCGAAGACCCGGTGGAAATTACCCAGAAGGGTTTGCGCCAGGTCCAGGTCAACAAGAAGGTGATGGACTTCGCGATGGTGATGAAGGCCTTCCTCCGCGCCGACCCGGACATCATCATGGTGGGTGAAATGCGCGATGCCGAAACCACCGGCATCGGCATCGAAGCGTCGCTCACCGGCCACTTGGTGTTCGCCACCCTGCACACCAACAGCGCCCCGGAATCGATCATCCGCCTGCTGGATATGGGCATGGACCCGTTCAACTTTGCTGACGCCCTGCTGGGCATCCTGGCCCAGCGCCTGGCCAAGCGTCTGTGCGGCAAGTGCAAACAGCCCTACAACCCGGATGCGGAAGAGATCAAGCAGTACATGACCGAATACTGCTCCGAGCTGGTGAATACCGAGACCTTCAAGCGCGAAGGTAAGGCGGCTTTCGAGGCAACCTACAAGCGCTTGCTGACGGACTATGGCAAGGATGGCAAGTTGGTGTTCCACAAGGCCGTGGGTTGCCCGGAATGCGGTGGCTCCGGCTACAAGGGGCGGGTTGGCCTGCATGAACTGATGATCGGCACGGACCCGCTGAAAAAACTGATTCAGGAGCACGCACGGGTGGCGCAACTGTTCGCGCAAGCACTGGAGGATGGCATGCTGACGCTGAAGATGGATGGCCTGGAAAAGGTTTTGCAGGGGATCACCGACATCAAGCAAGTTCGTGCGGTGTGTATCAAATGAGTACCGGCGATTCCTCGGCCGACCTGTTCAAGCGGCTGGAGAAACTCAACGAGATCGGCGCCCAGCTTTCCAAGGAGCGCGACATTGGCCGCCTGCTGGAAAACATCCTAGTGGCGGCCAAGAACATTACCCATGCCGATGGCGGCACGCTGTACCGGGTCACCGACGACGGCCAGCGCCTGCGCTTCGAGATCGTCCGTACCGATTCGCTCGGCATCGCCCTAGGCGGAACTACGGGTAACCCGATCAATTTCCCCGATCTGCCGCTGCACAAGGACGATGGTTCGCCAAACAACGCCATGGTGGCGGTGTTTGCGGCGATCCATGACCAGACGGTGAACATCGCGGATGCCTATTCCGAGGCCGGCTTCGATTTCTCCGGCACCCGCAAGTTCGACGAGCGGACCGGCTACCGTTCCCAATCATTCCTCACCGTGCCGATGAAGAATCACGAGGGCGAGATCATCGGCGTCCTGCAGTTGATCAACTCGATCAGCCCTGAAACAAATCAGGTGGTGCACTTCTCGGTGGCAGATCAGAGCCTGGCTGAATCCTTGGCTTCGCAGGCCGCCATTGCCCTGACCAACCGCCAGTTGATCACCCAACTGGAAACCCTGTTCGAATCCTTCATCAATCTGATCAACTTGGCGATTGATGAAAAATCGCCCTATACCGGTGGCCATTGCCAGCGTGTGCCGGCTTTGACCATGATGATTGCCGAAGCGGTTAACGAAACTGAGGAGGGGCCGCTCGGCGCCTTCCACATGACCGACAAGGACCGCTACGAACTGAAGATTGCCGGTCTGCTGCACGATTGCGGCAAGGTCACGACGCCAGTCCACGTGGTGGACAAGGCCACCAAGCTGCACACCCTATTCGACCGCATCCATTTGATCGACACCCGCTTCGAGGTCTTGAAGCGCGATGCCGAAATCCACGCCCTACGCCGTCAATTGGCCATGCGCGAAAAGAAGGATGCCGAAGCCGAGGCCTTTGTCTGGAAGGATTGTCATGAGGAAATCCGGGCGCTGGAAGACGACCGCGACTTCCTGCGCAAATGCAACATCGGCGGTGAGGCCATGAAGGAGGCAGACCAGCAACGCGTCCGCGATATCGGCAGCTCACGCCATTGGCGCAACGTCGATGGCGTGCAGGCCGACTTCCTCAGCTCCGACGAAATCGAAAACCTCGCCATCCGTGCCGGCACCCTGACGCAGAAGGAGCGCGAGATCATCAACTACCACATCGTCGCCACCATCAAGATGTTGGAGCAACTGCCCTGGCCTAAGCATTTGCGCAATGTGCCGGAATACGCTGGTGGCCACCACGAACGGATGGACGGCAAGGGCTACCCCAAGGGCCTGACCCGCGACCAGATGTCGATCCAGGCCCGCATCATGGGCATCGCCGACATCTTCGAAGCCCTCACCGCCCGCGACCGGCCGTATAAGCCGGGGATGAAGCTGTCCCAAGCCATCTCGATCCTGTCCAATTTCTCCAAGGGCGGCCACATCGATCCTGAACTGTTCGAGGTTTTTATTCGGCAGAAGGTCTACCTCAACTACGCCCGCCAGTTCCTTGACCCGGGGCAGATCGACGCGGTGGATGAGCCAGGCGCACTGGCCGGCCATTAGTAGCCACATGCCTACCACTAGACTGGGGTAGAAATTTAAATCACTGAAACCATTCAAAGCATGAACGAAGCCCAGGACGTTGACGCGGCGCAAATGCCCGCAATCATGATTGCGACACCGATGTACGGTGGTATGTGTACTGCCCATTACATGGTGGGTGTAATTGATGCCATCGCTGTATTGAGCGGCATGGGATATTCGGTGTATTTCGCAAATATCATCAACGAGAGCCTGATCACCCGCGCCAGAAACGAACTTGCCCGTCAATTTCTTGAGCAAGGCTTTGACTATTTGATGTTTATCGACGCCGACATCTCATTTGATGCTAAATCAGTTTTAGAACTGATTCGTGCAGACAAAGACATTGCCTGTGGCCTGTATCCCAAGAAGGAAATCGCCTGGGGAAGCATAGAGGCGGCGGCGCGACGTGGTGAGCAGAATCTCAAGGACTATTCAGGCGCTTTCGCCCTAAACCTGCTGCGTGGTTCGGTTGAGGCTCAGTCAGACGAGCAAGGCTTGATCGAGCTTCAGCACGGTGCCACAGGATTCATGCTGATCAAGCGACAGGTCTTTGAGAAATTGTCTCCGTTGGTTCCTGCGTATCGGACATCGGCGGCGACAACACCGGATGGCAGCTTCCTCAAGCCGCTCACCAAAGAATTTTTCGCAACCAGCATTGACGAAGAGTCAGGGGTCCTACTTTCCGAGGATTATCATTTTTGCGAATCCTGGCGGAAGCTTGGAGGGAAGATTTACGCCAACCCTTCGATTCGTCTTGAGCACGTTGGCACCTACGTTTATGGCGGAGATGTCACAAGGTCAGCACGCTCAGCATAAGGCGGTTCGGAAGCAATTGTTTTCTAGCCCTGCCGCCAAGAAAGCAGTGTCACATTCGCTGACAAAGACAATTTCGCTAAACCGCCTTAAGCATCGGTGAGCACGATGATGCCCTTCTCTCCTTGGCGGTGCTGTTCCCAGAGAGAGGCGTAGAGGCGTTCCAAATTCTGAGTAAAGCGGGCGGTATCGAATAGCGGCATGGTGAGGCGATTCAATTCCAGTTTCTGACGAATCGCCGCCAAGCGCTCGGGGGCAGATGCCAATGCGAGCGCCAACGAGAAATACTCCTCTCCATTGCTCGTCACCAAGTCCGACAAACCCACGGCTTGAAGCAGGCTGGCGGCTACGCGGCTGGCGAAAGTGTCGCCAATTCGGGTGACAAGCGGCACTCCGGCCCAGAGCGCGTCGCTTGCCGTTGTGTGGGAGGTATAGGGAAAAGTGTCGAGGGCCAAATCGGCCAATTGCAGGCGGCCGAGATGTTGGGTAAGCGGCTTCATCGGTGCGAAGAGCAAACGGCTAGGATCGAGGCCGCGTGCCGCAGCTTCGCGTCGTAGGTTGGCAATGGCCGGAGTCGTTGGTTCCAGCAGCCAGAGCACGCTGCCCGGGACCACCAGAAGAAGCCTGCACCATAGATCGAAGGTCTCGGGATCGAACTTGAAACTATGGTTGAAGCAGCAAAAGACGAAACCGGTTTCCGGAAGGCCGGCGTCCATTCGGCTTGGCTTGGCGCCGATGACCCTTTGGCGATGATTGGGCTGGTAGCAATGAGGCATCAGGGCCAAGGTTTCGCTGAAATGAGCGGCATGCTCCGGTGGTGTAACGATGGGGTCGCCAATGATGTAATCCGCCAGCCGGGGATGTCCCAGGGTGCCGGGATAGCCCAACCAACTGACGATTACCGGCGCGGGACGCATGGCGGTGATTTCCAGCCGGGTGTGTTGGGTGTAGCCCTTAAGGTCCACCAAAATGTCGATTCCGTCGGCCGCGATAAGCTCTGCCACGGCATGATCCGAAAGCGAGCGCACGTCGCGAAACACGTCACAGGCATCCTCGGCCTGCCGAGTCCGCGCGTCGACGGTGGTTCCGTAGGAATAGCCATGGACAACAAAGCGGCTCCGATCGTGGGCGCTCAGCACGCCACCCAGCAAATGCATAGTGGCATGCTCATGGAAATCCGCGGAGACGTAGCCGATGCGCAGCTGCGCTCCCTGAGGGTGATGTCTTTCATCCACCAAGGGCTGTATCGACTGCACTTGATAGTCGTTTTCGGCGCAAATCTGCCCGGCTCGACGTTGCAAGAGGGCGGCGCTAGCGCCGCTGATTCCGCTAAGGGTGAGTAGGGTGAAAGGCGAAATATCCTTTATCCCTCGAGTGATGAAATCGGCCAGGCGGGCTTCGTCTTGATCGCGATGTGACCAATCGCAAACCTGGTTTGCGCAGAAGTAGGCTTCTCCGGCGGCATTGCCGAATTCGGGGCGAATTTCCAGGGCTCGCCGGTAAGCCTTTTCCGCTTCTGCGAAACGCTTCATCACCTTGAGCAATACGCCAAGATTGCAATAGGCCTCGGCGTTGCCCGGCTGAATTTCCAATAGACGTCGATAGGCTACTTCCGCGGCTTCAAAACGTTGCATCTCCATCAACACAATGCCCAGATTGTTGTGGGTTGGGGCATAGTCCGGATGAATCTCCAGGGCGCGTCGGAAAGCGGCCTCGGCGGCCTCGAAGCGCTTTGTCTCCATAAGAAGAATGCCTAAGTCATTATGGGCTTCGGCAAACGCTGGCAGCGCCGTGATCGCGGCGCGCCACAAAGTTTCAGCTTTGTGCAAGTCGCCGAGCGCTTTGGCCGCATTGGCGGCGATGTTCAACAATGGGGCGTCCTGTGGGGCATTGATCAGCGCTGACTCGGCATAGCTCAGGGCTTCTGCCGGTTTTCCTGCGAGATAGAGCGCAAGGGCTTGGCTTGTGTCGGATGTGAGGTCAGATGATTCGGTCTTAGTTGCTGGGGCAAACCGTTTTACGAGTTCATGCCATAAGTCGGGATTGAGATTGTCGGGCGCAGCTTGGAATACCTTGGACAAGAGGGCTAATTGCAACGGAACGCCATTCCTCGCAGCATTCAGCAAAACGCTGCGCTCCAGGCGGGGTGTGCGCTCTGGGCTGTTCAAGCCGCGCTTCAGCAACCAGTCTTGGGGAGTAAGGAAAAATAGTGAGTACGCAGTGCGGTCAATCAAGAATTCAACAACACTTTGGTAGATGAAGGCGCCTAGGGATGTATTCGCTTGCCTAGTGTCGAAGGCGGCATAGGCTGGCGGAAGCGGCCGATCAAGAGGGAACTCCTCCTCCGGTGTCATCTGCTGCATAAATTCGTTTGCGACGCTGAGAGCCGGCACACGTAGCCCGATGTCACTGCATATGCGAATACACAGAATTGCCGTTGCAGGATGGGTATCTTCGTTGCTGAGTGCTGTCTGGATATGATCGAAGGACTGAGCCAGCAATTGATAGCGATCGCTTAGCGGCAACGCTTTGCTGCGGCTGCCACACCAAGCAAGAAGCGCCCGTCCATAGTCCGAATCAAGATCGCTGCTTTCCCATTTGGCAACTACTGCATTTCCACAGACCGGGAGCTGGAGCAATTCCTGTATCCACTCAGGGCATCGCGGAACGGCTGTGCTCGGAAGTACCTGCAGTAGCTGCCTTTGGGCCTCCAGTGCGCTCGCCATGTCATGTTTGCAGGCAAAGAGATTCAGGGTATAGGCGGAGAGCGTGGCTTCTTCGCCTGGGGAAACCGGAAGTAGGCATTCGAGAGCGGGCAGCAATCGGAAAATGCCATATCCCAAGGCGCGGAGTGTGTCGAGCAGTTCGGCGTTAGCTGAATCACCGTGCTTGTAGTCGAACACTAGCAAGGGGGATTGCGTGCAAAAGAAACGTAGGCCGCCGCGAAGAATTGCAACCTCTTCCCCCGCTGCATCAAGTTTGACGAAATCGATGCAGGCGTCTACGGGAATTTCCTTACCAAACAAGTCATCCAATGGTCGTAGTGCGATGGTCTCCTGTCCTTTCGCTTCTCCACTAACCGAGTGAATTGAATTCAGTTCGCTGTGCTGAGAAAGGGCGATGTTTGCCGATCTTTCAACCGATGACAGGCCGTAGGGGAGTACATGAACGCGGTCTTCAAAATCATTCAGGGCAATGCTGTCTCTCAGCTTGAGACGGGGTTCGCTGGTGGGCTCGAATGCCCATACTTGGGCGGCGCCGCTGCTAGCCAGGCTCAAGGCATACACGCCATGATTGGCGCCGATGTCGAGGGCGTGCCATGAGGGCGTGCAGAGATTGCGTACAAAACGGATTTCGTCCTCGAACCAGTCTTCCTGTTCCAATACCACCCAAGTACTGAGGCTGGTCACCGGGTCCGGGGCGACGCACATTCGGTAGCCGCCCTGCATGTTGACGATGTAGCGGTCCGATTCAATCGCGCCTGCGCTAGTTTCCGGGCGCTTCTCACAATGGGTGCGCCACATCATGCGGAAAGCTTGCTCCAGCTTGCGTGCCATGGCCTTGCCATCCAGCAGAGGCGAAGCTCGCAGGCGCTCTCGCATGTTGGTACGCAGCTCCACCACCTTTTCGCTGTTTGCGGCGAGCGCTGTTGCAATGCGGACGAAATCGTCGGCATTCTTGGCGATCAGTTCCGGTAGGCCAATGTTGGACAACAGGCTGACCCCAACCCGTGCCGCATGGCGGTCTCCGGCCATTGTGATAACGGGGACACCCATCCAAAGCGCTTCGCATGTCGTAGTGGTGCCGTTATAGGGATAGGTGTCGAGTGCGATGTCAATATCGCTATAAAGGGCCAAGTGGTCGGCCAGTGCTTGCTCGGGGACATGCAGTGTGACTCGGCCCGGGTCAATACCGGCCGTACTCATCTGTTCCATTAGCTGAGCGCGCACTGCTTGGTCTTTGAAGCCACCGACGGATTTGACCGCAAGGCGCGCCTGTGGAACGGCGCTCATTACCCGCGCCCAAAGTGCCAGCGTCTCTTCACCGATCTTCACCCGGGTATTGAAAGAACCGAAGGTGACATAACCGCGTTGCAGATGCGGCGCCTCGGAGATGGCGGGCGCATTCCGTGGCGGGGAATAGCAGAGAAAGCACTCGGGCAAACGGACCAAGGTTTCGCGGTGATATTCCTCCGAGTCTCCTGTCGGGTCGGCCCATTCGTCGGTGAAACGGTAATCCATGGCGGCGAGCCCCGTCGTGTTCGGATAACCGATCCAGCTCACCTGTATTGGTGCCGGTTTCAGGGCGAACGTGCGCAAGCGCGCATGGCTAGTGGCGCCGGAGAGGTCCACCAATATATCGATCCGGTCGCGGCGGATTATATCTGCGACATCCGCGTCTTTGACCCCATAGATGTTTCGCCATTCGGCGAACAAAGGCTTCAACTCCTGGGTGCGAAAGTCTTCAGTGGGGAAGTTGTAATAAGCCCACGCCTCGATCTCTAGTGGGTCGAGATTAGCCACGGGGCCGTCGATGAAATGGCTAACCGAATGCCGGCGCAGGTCGCCGGAGACAAAACCAACGCGTAAACGTCGTAGTGGCTCAACAGCGTTTGCGTGGGTCGCGACGACATCAGTCGGTAGCGTCTTGGTGAGGTGCTCAGCAAAGGACACGTGCGTTTCAAATACGGAGCGACGGTCTTCGCTGCGGTAGTTGCTACCGAATACCAGGTTTTGCCAAGCCGTTGTCGATTTTTCATCAAGGGCGATGGCCTGCTGGTAGCACTTCGATGCCTCGGGCAGTTGCCCAAATTCCCAATGGCAACGGGCGAGGTTTGCCCATGCATTGGCCTGGGTCGGGTCGACCTTGATGGCCTTTTCAAGGGCCGACTTGGAATCGGCGATGCGACTCAGCTTGTGAAGCAAAGCTCCGTACCCCTCCCAGGCGAGGGCCGATTCTGGGCGCAGTTCAACGGCCCGTTGAAAGTAGTAAAGGGCTTCGGCGTGGCGTGGTCCCTTTGCCAATAGATTCGCCAAGTTGTGATGGGCTTCAAAATAATCGATCCGCTGGGCCAGCGCATCACGGTACAAGGTTTCTGCATCATCGGACCGACCATGCTTTTCAAGCAAAATTCCCAAGTTGTTTGCCGCCTCCGCATAGTGCGGCTGCAGGCGCAACGCCTCAAGATAGCTGGCCTCGGCTTCTTCGTTGCGTTCCAGGCGGGCAAGGGCGGTACCCAACTTGTAATGCGCCAGGGCCAAACCCGGAGAGGTAGCGATGACCTCCCGGTAAACTTCAATGGCCTGTTCCAGGGCTCCGCTGTCGCGCAGCGCGTCGCCACGCTCAATATCGGGATGCGAGTTGATTGAGTTCATAGGCCAAGAATTCTAGCCGACCCCTCAGCGGACATTGGGTGGGTGGGGTGACAATTATCGTCACAGTTTGCCATTTGGGGCGGATTCTTTAATGCCCTGGCTCCCGCGATAGCTCGCCATCGGGTTGCTATTCATGTTGGCAAACTGGCGTGGACAGGATTGTTGCAGGCATGGGGGTTGCTGCGAACTGGCAATCGGGTTCTCGCCTTTGCCCGTAGCTTGATGAGGAGATTCCCGTGGTCAAACGCAAGAGCCTGGGCTTTACCTTGATCGAATTGATGATCGTGATTGCCATCATCGGCATACTGTCCGCTATCGCCATTCCGGCATTCAGCGACTATCGGAAGAAGTCCCGCGACGCCAGCGCCGCTACGGACACGCATAACGCGATTTCCGCAATGATCGCCAGTTCGCAGTGAATTGTTTCGGGCACGAGGGTTGCTCTCATTGTCGCAGGCGGGTTCCCGCCGTTTTCCTTAAGGAGATTTCCAATGCTCAAGCGCAAGAACCAGGGTTTTACCCTGATCGAGTTGATGATCGTGGTTGCGATCATCGGCATCCTGGCCGCCGTGGCGATTCCCGCCTTCAGCGATTACCAGAAGAAGTCCCGTGATTCGAGTGCCAACGTGGACGCCAAGAACGCGATTACCGCCATGATGGCCAGCAAGGCCTAAGGAGCCATAGACATGAAAAAAATTGTGATCGCTTCTCTCTCCGCTGCGGTAGCCGGTTCCGCCTTTGCGGGCAATGATTTCACTGCCGGGCCGGCGACCTCCACCATTACTTACGGTGCCTCCAATAGCAATACAACCTGCGTGTTGCTTAATCAGACCGACTCAGTTCGGGTCAATTTGTCTACCGGCAACATCGGTGCCTTTGATTGCAATGCCACCTCCGTTTCCATCGGTGTAGGCGTTGCCAACACCACCGGCAAGAACAAGATTTATTCCGCCAGTTCTTCTGGCGGTGGGGTTAGTGAAGCTTCTCAAGCTTCTACTCCCGCGATTTCTGACGTTGAAGGCAAGGCAACCACGGCTGCTTCCAGTTCCTGATTCTTGGTCGGCAATAGAAAGCCGCGTCATCGTGACGCGGCTTTTTCATTTTGACCGGAAACCGTTTGGATCAACTGCAATGAATTCGCTCCTTGCCGATTTTCGTTTGGCCGTCTTGTTGATCGCCCGCTCTCGCCTGTGGTTGATTGCAGCCAGCCTGGCCGGTCTGTTGGCCTCGATAGCTTGGCTATCGGCCCAGTTCAGCCCGCGCCAGCCGGCAACGGTGGCCCTCGATGTTGGCCTATCCTTTATCCGCCTGGTCGTGCCGGTACTTGCGGTGCTGCATATTCAGGAGTTGCTGGCGCGGGAAGTGGATAGACGGCAGATACTCACCAGTCTGACCTATCCTCGCTCGCGGGCCGTTTTCCTGGTGGCGCGTTATGCCGCTGTGGTTGCCGTGGCGGCCGGCCTGACCCTGCTGCTGGCCATGGTGCTGGCGGGCGTGGTCGGCCTCGCCGGCGGTGGTTATAAGCAATCCACGCCGGTGGCCCTGGGCCTGCCCTATGCGCTGACCATCGGTTCTGCCGTGCTCGATTTCGCCGTCGTGGCGGCCTTCGCCACGGCCCTGGCAGCGGTGGCGACCACGCCCAACTTGGTGCTGCTGGGCGGCATCGGTTTCATGATCGCCGCCCGCTCGGCCTCGACCATCGTCCAGTTGCTGGAACGGGAACATGACTTGGTCAAGGGCGCCCAGTGGTATCAGCAAGGTTTGCAATGGGTGCAATGGATACTGCCCGACCTGGCGGCTCTGGATGTGCGTCCGGTGGCCCTCTATGGCAAGCTGGAAATGCTGCCCCAGGCGCCGTGGGCGCTGGTGTTGATGGCGCTGGGCTATATTTCCGTGCTGCTGATCCTGGCCTGCATGCGCTTCGAGCGGCGGCAGTTCGCCTGATGAAGCTCACCGGAAGAACAGGCTGCGCCCTGCTGCTGGCGGCCTATCTGGCTTTTGCCCTGGGCGCGAAGGGCTTTGCGCCGCCGCGGCTCCAGGCGGCCGAGGTGCCCGGCTCTGTGGTGCTGCCGGCGCCGATGCAAACCGCGCTCTATCTGGGGGATCGCTATTTGGCCGCCAATGTGGAGACGACCCGGGTGCTGACGACCGGCGGCCCAATCGCAGGCATTGCCCAGGATTATTTCGACCGCCTGCATATGACAGTGGCGGCTCTCAATCCCTGCCACGAAGACAACTACTATGTCGCCAACTCCCTGATGGCCTGGGGCGGCAGCGTGGATCCGGCCTTGGACATTTTGCGGGCGGCTACCCGGTGCCGCTTCTGGGATGAGTTGCCGCCCTTCTTCCTTGGCTTCGACCTGAACTTCTTCAAGCGGGAGCATCGCTTGGCAAAGGAGGCATTGTTCGAGGCCGCCGCGCGCTCGCCCGAGAGCCGGACCACCTTTCAGCGGATCGGCCTGATGTACGAGGCGGAAATCTACCCCGACCCGCGCATGGCGCAGGCCTTCCTGAAGGCGCAGCGCGACCAGGCGCGGGATGGCCGCCTGCGGCAGGGGCTCGACATACGGATCGGCCGCCTTGCCGGACTGGTGACGCTACAGGATGCGCAGGCCGACTATGAACGGCGTTTTGCCCAGCCGCTGCAAAGCCCCAACGACCTGCTTACCCGGGGAGTGCTCAAGGCCTTCCCGACGGACCCGGTCGGCCTGGGGTATGTGTTCGAGGACGGCAGGTTCGCCCTGCGGGAAATGAAGATTCGTGGCATCGAGGGAGTTCGCAAGTGAGTGCGATTGAACTGTCGTCCGTTAGCAAGACATTCGCGCAGAAGCGCGGCGTCATCAAGGCCCTGAACGATATTTCCTTCGCCGTGGCGGAGGGCGAGGTGTTCGGTTTCGTCGGGCCCAACGGCGCGGGGAAGTCCACGACCATCAAGGCCATTCTCAACGTCATCAGTGACTACCAGGGCGAGGTCAGCATCTTCGGCGTTTCAGCGCGGGAGGCCCATGCGCGCCGACATGTGGGTTATGTGCCGGAGTCGCCGGCGCTCTATGAACAGTTGAGTCCGCTGGAGATTCTGCGCGCCGGTTTGTCCCTGCATGAGATTCGCCGCGCTGATGCGGATGCTTGGTGCATGAAGTGGCTGGAGCGTTTTTCCATCGGACATGCCGCACGGAGGCGCCTACGCGAGTTGTCCAAGGGGACGGCACAGCGGGTCGCTCTGGCCCATGCGATGGCCGTGTCGCCGAAGTTGCTGATTCTCGACGAGCCGCTGTCGGGCCTGGACCCCGTGGGGCGCCGCGACGTGATCGAGATTCTCTCCGAGTATCAGCGCGGTGGCGGCACGATCTTCCTGACCTCTCACGTGTTGCATGACGTAGAACGGCTCGCCGACCGCTTCGGGCTGATCCACAAGGGTGAGTTGCGCACTATTCAATCGCCGAATGAATTGGTCGGCGACGACGAGATGGTCACTGTCCGCTCCCTGGGTCTGGCGCCGGTGGCGCAGATGAAGCCGGAGAGCGGCGGGCGCTGGTTTGCCGAGTTGCCGCGTTCCTCGCTCTGGGCATTACTGCGCGATCTGGAGCAGGCGGGCCATGCCTTGATCGAGGTGAAGCCGACCCTGACCTTGGAAAGCGCCTTTATGCGTTATCTGGCGTCGGAGCCAGCCGGCACCAAGCCCTGATCCTTACGCTGTTGCCGGTTTGGCACCGGAGCGGGGGCGCGCAACAGCATCAGCATGTCCGGCTTGTCGAGTTTGCCGACATAGTGTGGTGGTTCTCCGCGTTCATGATCCACCAGGCTGACGCCGTAGTTGGGTGGCCTACGGTGAAACGTGGCGGCGCGCCACATCTCGTTGAAGGGCGTGTTGGCGCCGATCAATAGCACCAGGCCGATGGCCCACGCATTGCCCGGAATTTTGCGCAGGGTGGGGATTGTTGCCCAGTTGCTGATTTTGTCCAGCGTCAGGATTAACAGGACTACCAGGCAGGGTGTGGACAGCCGCAGCATAGTGTCGTTGGAGGGGCCATACTGGTAGAGCGGCAGCGCGGCCAGCAAGCCAAAGGACAGCCAGAAGAGGCCCTGCGAGTGGCGCAGCTCCCGCGCCAGCAGCAGCGCTAGCGTGGCGAATTCCATCAGCGCGAATAGTAGGTACTTCAATACGAAGCGGTCCTTGTTGGGTGCCGCTTCAATCGTCGGGGCGCCGGCTATCGCGTCGACACCGAGAGTCAGCAGGCGGACGGTCAGGTAGGTCAGCAATACGGCGGTCAGGCATTGGGTGACGGTCAAACTCCATTCCTTGACGGTCCTGCCTTGGTAGAACCAGCGCAGGACGGCGATCACGATGAATGGCAGGATGCCGGCGACGGCAAAGGGTGTCCAGATCACCAACAGCGGCAGTAGGATCACCGTCAGGGCTGGAAAGCTGCGATGCCCCCAGTGGCGATAGAACAAGGTTGTCACCAGCCACAGGGGCAGGGCATGGTTGGGCGCCCAGTACAACTGGCCGGTCAGCGACGAATAGCTGAAGGGTACCCACCATTCCAGGCGCAGCGGAAAGATCGGAGTCATTCCGGTGAGCAGCACGATACCGAGATAGTCCATGCCGCTGAACATGATTGCGACCAGCAGCATCAATCCCATGCGCGTGCCCGCGCGCTGCGGCAAGGGCAGCAGCAGCAGGAACAGCGCAGCCCCCAGGGCGGTCCAGATATACAGGGCGATGTCAACGCTACCCAGCCCCCACAACTTGCCCAGTACGGCGACAGGAAAGAAATAGCCGAAGGCCGAGCGCAGGATGTGATGTACGCCATCGACCGCGCCGTAGGCGGGAGGCCACGGCGTCAGGCTGAGATCGCCGAGTACCGTGTCGCGGACGATCCAGTCGGGGTTGGTGAAAAAGAAATGCCCCGCGCCACCGAGGCTGCTCCAGGCGAAGGCAGTGACGACGATCAGCAGCAGCGCCGGGTGCGAGTAGGGCTGGCGCCATTGCAGATCCGGCCGGCGCAGAAACTGTCCGATGCTAGCGGCCACCAGGGCGATGGCGATGATGGCAAAGGGCAGGCGCAGCCAGCCGCCGAGGAAGATCAGGTTCGGCAGGGCGATATAGAGCAGGGCCGCGACCGTCAAAAGATCCGGCGCCTTCAGGGAATTTTCGGGATCGATGGAGATCAGGCGATCTCGGAAGGCCCGCCAAGCTTGCGTCAGTCCGCTCACGGTTCAGTCTTTATCGGCCTTGGCAGCGGTGGCATCGAAGTTCAGCCGTTCCTGTTCGATCACCAATGGCCGATGCAGTATCTGGGTATGTATCGCCGCGATGTATTCGCCCAGGATGCCAATGAAGAACAGTTGCACCGAGGCGAAGAAAAAGAAGCCGATCAGAATCGGGGCGGTGCCCAGGGAAAATTCGCGCCAGTAGGCGAGCTTGAGCACCAGGTAAATCAAGGCGACCACCAGGCTGATCGCCGAAAGGGCGAAGCCACCCATGGTGGCCAGGCGCAGCGGAATCTTGGAGTGGCTGGTGATGCCCAGCATCGCCATGTCGTACAGGGTGTAGAAGTTGTTCTTGGTGATGCCGCGGGTCCGCAGTGGCTGAACATAGGGCACTTCGGCATGGGCGAAGCCGAGCTCGGCGATCAGGCCGCGGAAGTAGGGATAGGGGTCGTCGATCCGGCGGATGGCTTCGATCACCTTGCGGTCATAGAGGCCGAAGCCGGTGAAATTCTGGATTTGTTGCACGTCCGAGATGCGCCCGATGGTGCGGTAATAGAGCCGGCGCACCAGGAACATCAGCGGCGTTTCCTTGCTCTGCGGCTTGACCCCGGCGACGACCGGAACACCTTGTTCCCAATGGCGGATAAACTGGGGGATTAACTCCGGCGGGTCTTGCAGGTCGGACGCCAGCGAAATCACTGCATCACCGCGGGCCTGCAAGATGGCGTGCATCGGTGAGCGGATGTGGCCGAAGTTCCGGGCATTGATGATCAGCCGCACCCGCGGATCGCTGGTGGCGAGGGCCTTGATCTTGTCCACCGTCCGATCGCTGGAGGCGTTGTCGATAAAGATGTGCTCGTAGTCGTAGCCCGGCAGCTCGGCAAACTGGGCGGCGATGCGCCGATACAACTCGTCTACGTTGTCCTCTTCGTTGAAGCAGGGGGTGACGACCGAGATCAGTTTTCCGGACATGCGTAGCCTTGTGGCAAGAGTCGCAGGGCGAGGGCGGGCAGTTCTTCGGGGCTGCTGCAAAGGGTGCCGATATTGGTTTCGTCGCCGCCATAGCCCCAGGCGACATGAATATAAGGCATGCCATTGGCGGCAGCGGCGCGCGCGTCGCTATCGGTATCTCCCACATACAAGGCATTGGGGGCGGCTAGCGCGCGGCTGCTTAGGAGGCGGGCTAGCATCGCAGCCTTATCGGCACAATCGACACATTCGTCCAGGCAATAAACCGCGCTGAACAGCGGTGCCCAGCCGAGATGGTCGAGAATCAACCGGGTCGGTGTGCCGCGTTTGTTGGTGGCGAGGTAAAGCGGAGTCCCATATGCATGCAGCTCCTGAAGCGCCCCGGTTACGCCGGGGTAGGGGTCGGTATTGCGGTAGCCGCCGCCGTCGTAACAGCGCTTGAATTCGGCCGCCAGGGCACCAAGGGCGGTATCGTCTTCCAGTCCGCTGATCAGCCGCAGCGTCTGCAGCAGCGGCGGGCCGATGATGCCCGGCTCCAGCGCAACCCGCGGCGTGATGTGGTGGGACTGTAATGCCAGCGCCATGCCGGTGAGAATGCCGCGAGCGGAATCTACCAGCGTCCCATCAAAATCGAAGACCACGCAACCATTGACGCCGGGCATTAAAGTCCCCGGCGATAGATGAGGGACTTGAGGTGCTCACTGCTGGCGTAGGGGCTGTCGATGGCGTCGATCATCACCGGCGCGTCGGCGGCGACGGCATTCAGCAGCACTTCGCCATGCATCAATTCGCGGCAGGAGATCTGGCCCTTCTGCAGGGGGATGGCCAGATAAACGTCCTCGTCCGACAGTGCATGCCCCGCCGGTAGATCGCGCTTGGCGTATACGCCGCGCACCAGCCCATCGAGGTATTCGATCTCCCGCTGCTGCGGAATGCGCTTGCGCGTGCCGGGGGCGCCGCACATCTCGACCGCCTTCTTCCATGCCTTGAACCAGCTATCCACCTGCTCGGGCAGGCTGCAATACTTGGACACGGGGATGTCGTCCGCATCGATGTCGATATGCCGCTCGAAGGTGCGTGCGCCCTTGGCGTAGGCGATCATTACCGAACTATTCCAGTCGTGGTATTCGTGGGTCGAGAAGCCGATCACGTTGGCCGGATAGCGCTCGCGCAGGAAGTCGATCTGGTTCATCTCCAACTCGTGGTCTTCCGAAGGGTAGAGCGAGACGCAGTGATTGATCGCCAGCGGGATGTTGCGGTTGGCGAAGAACTTCACCAGATCGTCGATATCCTTCAGCGACGAACCGCCAGTGGACACGATCACCGGCTTGCGCGTGGTGGCAATCTTCTCGATTAGGATCCAGTCATTGAGGTCTGAGCTGGCCAGCTTGAGTATGTCGATACCCAACTCGACGCAGAGGTCCACAGATTTTTCATCGAAGGGCGTCGCCATGGGAATGCAGCCCGCCTTGCGGATGGCCTGCACCAGCGTGGCGTAATCGTCCTTGACCAATTGAGTCTCGATGGTCTTCTTGACATAGCGGATGTCGTCGCGGCCACGAAAATCCTGGTGGATAAAGGCATCCACGTCGCGTAGCTGTAGCTTGATGGCGGCGCGCACATTGTTGAAGCGGACGATGCGGGCAAAATCGGTGACGATGCGCAGCCCGCGCTCCAGTCGGCCCCAATGGTTGTTGGCGAGTTCGAGAACGAAGAGGTCTTCAAAAATACGGTTGACGCCGTTACTCACACTATATTCCTCATGAATATTTACTCACTTGAGCAGTGTTTCTCCAAGGCCAGTTGGTTGGGGTGATGTAGACAGAAGCACCATGTCGCGGGCTCTGCCTGCGTTCATTAGTATGAGCGCACACATCAGAACAAGCGGATTCAATAGTGTTTGTAATGATATGCCGTTAACAAATATGTAGTTCTTCGGGCATAGGAGGATGGTGGATGCAATAACCGCAATCCGATCATTTGGATGTAGGTGCATACCTTTACCATTCATTGCAATGAGTAGGAGTGGCGCGATAAATACTAGCAGGTGGTAGTCCGCGCAAACCGGTTGTAACAACACATAGCACGACACTAATGCGAAAGGCCCGGCAGCGATAGCTGCATTGCCCGCCAGCAACTCTCTCATTGAGAGCGCCGATACGAATACCGATCCAGCGAGAAAAATTCGCCACAACTCTTCCTGGTATATAAATATCCCCGTCATTCCCGCACCGTTTCTTATCATGGCCCATAGGGAAGAGTTTCCACCATCGCCAGCACGCCCATCTATGTAAAGCGAGCGATAAATTTCCAATCCCCTTAGGAAGTTGCCGATGGTGTAGTCGGGATAGATGCTTTGTTCTATCAGCAGGGTTGCTACGAATAGGGCTCCAGTTAAGATCAGGGTGCGAAACATCGGTTTGATTGAAGGACGCAAGCCAAGGGTCAGAGGCAGGCTGATCAAAAACAGGGCTGCGGTAGGCCTGATATTGATTGCCAGTGCCAGGGCAACCATGGTCGTTATGCTGAATTGGTGGCGACCAAAAAGGGACACCATAAATATGGAAATTAGGATCGAGGTAAATCCAGCGTGATAGTTACCGCGCGACAGCATGAAAAGCGCTGGATAGGAAGCCAGGCAGAGAAAAGAAATGAATAGCCAGCGCTCGGTTGATAACTGTGAGGCGGGCTGAGCCAGTTTGCCCAGGCAATAGACACCGCACAGATAGATGAAAAACCACACCCAGAGGACTGCGCTTGGGCTTTTGGTTGCGCTGATAAGGAGCGCGCAAAGCGTAAAGATCAATTCGGATAGCGGTGGATATTGGAAGTGAGTGAGACCGCCAACCGCAAGATTTTCTAGTCCGCCATGGGGGTTATGCAACAGGTATCCCTGATAGAGCGTTGGCCAGTTTTGAAACGAGTCCGAGTCGGCCAAATGTTGCGTAATGGTTTTGAAAGACAGGGCAACTTTAATGAGGTCTGCAAATCGATCACTCGGCCCACTGAGGAAGGTGCCTACGCCATAGCCGAACTCAAAACGCAGGGTGAAGTAGATGGCATTCAATGCGACAGCAGCAAAGACTATCCATACCGAATGGACGAGTATCGTGTTGGCGGGCGCTGTGCCTTTGGTGCCGGGGTCAAAACCCGAATCGTGCGTCTGCATTTATAAGCTGTCTGCCGGGTGGCGCGTTGTGGCACAAATCATGTTGGCGGCCAGTTCCTCGCGGTCGAGGAAGGGGTACATGTCTTCCAGTGGCGGCGTGACGATGCGGCCGTCGTCCAGTTGTCGCGAACTCATCCTCGGCTCGAAGCCTTGCGTGTCGTCCAGCATCACTTCGCAAACCATCGGCCCGGGGGTGTCCAGCACCTGCTGCAACTCGCCCTCGAAATCCGCCTGGTTGACGGTAACTGCCGGCAGGCCGTAGGCCGCAGCTACGCGGGTGAAATCGGGGAAGCTGACGCCGCTATCCGGGCCTTCACCGGTCAGGCGCTTGAAGAAATTGTTCTGGGAACTGCGGATCGACAAGTAGCCCCGATTGTTCAGCACGAACAGTTTCAGCGGTATGCGGTAATTCACAACGGTCTGCAGTTCCTGGATGTTCATCTGCAGGCTGCCGTCGCCGGCCAGGCAGATCACCCGGCGCTGCTCGCCCCGCGCCCGCACTGCGCCGAACCAGGCGCCGATGGCGGCCGGTAGGTCGTAACCCATGGAGGCACTGCCGGAGTTGGAGAACATCCGCTGGCCCGCCTTGATGCGCGCTACCTGAAAGGGCACGATACAGGCGCTGGCATTGCCGCAAGCGATGATGTCATCTGGAGCGAGTTGGTCGCTCAGGCGTTCGATGAAATGGTAGGGATTGATGCGGCCGCGATATTCGCGTTGCTGGGGCTGCACATTGGGATAGCGCTGCAGCCGTTCGCGGCACCAGGCCAGCCAGTCGGCGTAGCGTGCCGGCTCGTGGCCCGAATCCGGGAGCAGGGCGGCGAGCCGTGCCAGCAGCGGCTTTAGGTCGCAGCAAAGGGCGTGGTCGGGGCGGAAGGTGGGCTTGTTCATCTCCGCCGCGTCGATATCCACCTGAATCTTCACCGCGTGGGGCGCGAAGGTCGGCCAGTTGTAACTGGTTTGGCGGATGTTCATGCGGCTGCCGAGGATCAGCACGAGGTCGGCGTTCTGCACCGTGAAGTTGCCGGCACGGGTGCCGATGGTGCCGGGTCGGCCGCAGAACAGCGGGTCGTCGGAGGCGATAAGGTCATGAGTCCAGGCCGTCACCACGGGGATGCCCAATTGCCGGATCACCGTTTCGAATTCATCAAGTGCGTGGCCGAGACGGACGCCAGTGCCGGCCATGATCACCGGGCGCTTGGCCTGCTGGATTTGGGCCAGCAGCCAGCGGCAATGCTGGTCGATCTGCTGCCCGTCACATTCGACAAGGCCAAGTTCGGTAGGATCAAAGCCGCGCAGGTCTTCAGGCCTTACTTGCGCAGACTGGACATCAATCGGAATGTCCAGCCAACAGGGGCCCGGCCGACCATGGTTGGCGAGATGAAGCGCCTTCTCCAAGTGATAGCGAATGTCTTCCGGGCGCTGGATCTGCACCGCATACTTGGTGATCGGTTTGACCATGGCAATGATGTCCGCCTCCTGGTCGCCCAACTGGCGCAGTTCGGGCAGGTTGTAGCTGCCTAGGCAAGTTTCCCGCTTGACCTGTCCAGAGATCACCAACATCGGGATTGAATCGGTCCACGCGCCAAACACCCCGTTCATCGCATTGATGCCACCGGGACCGGTGGTTACGACCGCAACGCCGACGCAACCTGCAATGCGCGCGTAGCCTTCGGCGCCCATAGCGCAGGCCTGCTCGTGGTGGTTGTAGATCGGCTGGATGTCCGGATGATGGCCGAAGGCATCGTTAAGGAACATGGCGCCGCCGCCGGTGACGGAGAAGATGTGGCGAACGCCGACTTGGGCGAGATGGGAAGCGATGTATTCCGCGATACGCATGGTGGGACAGTGTTTGAGTGGGGGGGCGCAATCGGCGGACGTTCAGGTCCGTGCTTTCTGGTAACTGATCCATACCTTGCGCAGATTCCGATATAGCGTCGGATGGCGGGCCTGGAGCGCGGATACCAGCGGGCCCAGGCGGCCGTGCACCAAGTAGGTGGGTTCCAAGTATTTGGCCATCAGCGCCCGTCGGTAGGAAAACGCATGCTGCGGCAGGCTGGCGACCCGTTCGGGGGTCAGCAGTGTATGCAAGGTCGTCGGGTCTTCGGCGAATCGGGCCGGAAACTGGATACCGCTTGATCTCCAGTCGTGCAGCGCGAAATTGTCGACCAGTGCTGTCTCCCACGCCCGGAGTAGTTGCCGATTTAGGGTTGTTGAACGGGGAAAGTCGAGATGTACCTGATGACGGGTCAGCCAGCGTAGCGCGAGCGCCTGTTCCGGGAACAACCGGATGTTGCTAAACAGCCCTGCATCATCGCGGGGAGTGCGGAGCACTTCGGTGGCGGTGAACGGGTCGCCGGACCAGAAGTCGAGCAAATCGGCCGTGGTGCCGAACTGCACCGTGTCCGAAACATAAAACAGGAACGGGAATCGCTCGGGATCCCTGACATACAGATTGGTCACATTCATCGGCCGGGAAAAAAGGCTACGCGGCCGAGGCGCAGCAATCGTCATGAAGCGCCGGTCCGCGAGCGCGCAGTCGGCGCGAAACTTCAGGCAGTAGGGGCGAGAGGCACGGCGCAGTCCGGCCAGGGTCGATACTTGGAGACGGTTGAGGTTGTAGGGGCGATCCGGCGTTTCCCAGAAACACCCTGGATCCTCGGATGTCACCACATGGCAATCGCTGTCGAGGCGATCCGTCGGCTCGCCGAGCCAGGTTGATACGATGATCTCTGCTTGAGGCATTACCGCCTGGATCGAGCGCAGGCAGCGCTCGATGCCTTCAGTGCGATCCGCTAGCAAGGGGCCCTGGACCACCACCGAGATGTCGCAGTCGGCGACCGGAGTTGCTGCGGCCGCAAGGCCTGACGGAACGCCGGCGCAGGCAACCATTTTCGCTTAAGGCTTCGTCGGCGCGGGCGCGCGCAGGAAGGCCTCCAGATCCTCAGGCGTACCCAGGCCGAACATGCCTTCGCCCTCGGGCGGAATGCGGAAACTGCGGATGCAGGCGCCTTCGCCGATCAACTGGTTGTAGGTCGGAGCCACATAGAATTCGCCGTTGACGCGCAAATTATTGGCAATCATGGCATCGGCAGCACTGACGAAGTCGGTGCCGCGACTAAAGTTGTAGATTCCGACAGTGGCCTCGTCGGAAATCACTTGCTTCTCGACGACCTCGACAACCTGGTCGCGGGAGTCCTTGCGGACATAGGACCATTTTGGATGGTCGGCGGTGAATGTCATGATCATGCCATCGCATCCGGCAGCCGACGCCTGTGACAGATAGGCTTCCAGGTCGGTCGCGATGTACTGGTCGGTATTGGCGATCATCAGCGGCATGGCGTTGTTGATCTCGTCGCGGGCCAGCAGTACCGTGCAGGCCGCCCCTTCCGTTACCTGGTTCACTGGAATGACTGTACAGCCGGGGGCGATGTGCTCAAGTCTGGCTGCAATATCCCAGCGCTCGATGTGCTCCTGCAAGGCAAGGAAGATAAAGCGGTGAGCTCGTTGTGGCCGTAGGTTGTCGACCACCAGTTCGATCATCGGTACACCGCGGACCGGAATCAGCGGTTTGGGTACCTCGTAGCCAACAGCGGCGAAACGGCTGCCGCGGCCGGCAATGGGAAGGACGATGTTTAGCATCCGCCGCCCCGACCGCTATTCCTCGACAGGGGGAGGGCGGAAAATGCCTCTACGTCCTCCGGCGTGCCTAGGCTGTGCATCTTTTCGCGTGCAATGTGATGGGTAGTGATGCGCATACCCCTGAGGATCAATTCGTTGTAAACGGGGCTGACGAAGAATTCACCGTCGCGGGATGCGTTTTTCAGGATCATCGCTTCGGCACCAGCGAGAAAGTCGGCGCTGCGCCGGAAGTAGTAGAGGCCGACCGTCGCGAGGGCGCTGATCGGGCGCTTCTCGGCCACGGTCAGCACCTCGCCATCGACGACCTTGACGAAGGACCACTTGGGGTGCGTGGACGGGAAAGTCATGATGCAGCCATCGGCCGTGCTGGCCCGGGCGGTGGCGAGGAAACGGTCAATGTCCTCCTCAAGGAACTGGTCGCTGTTGGCGATCAGCAGTTCGGAGTCTTCGCTCAGATGCTCCATGGCCAACAGCACGCTGCACAGCGCACCGGCGGTGGCGTCGTGCATGACGGTGACCTTGCAGCCGGGTGCGATCAGGCGCAGTACATCCGCTAGGGCATAGCGCTGCACATGCTCGCGTCGGCAGATGAAGATGAACTGGTGCTCCTCCTGCGGCGTGAGATTCTCGACCACGATCTCGATCATGGATCGGCCGCCAATTTCAACCAGCGGCTTGGGGAAGGTGTGGCCATATTCGGCGAAGCGCTTGCCCTCACCCGCCATGGGTACAATGATTTTCAGCATGCGACGCTCTCCATGGCAGAGGCTTCCATGAACTGGCGCAATCGCCAGTAGTCCACTTCTGCGTAACCTGCGACCTCCAGCACCCGAGCTCCAGAGCGTCGCCCCGCCTCCACGCCGTGCGGCGCGTCTTCGACAATGATCGCTTCCGTCGGGGCGATCCCGAGGCGTGCGAGGGCAGCGTGATAAATCTCTGGGTCCGGCTTGGGCCGTGAGACGTCCTCGTTGCTGATAACGAAATCGAAATACCGATCGATTCCCGCCTGTTGCAGCATCAGTCGGGCGCTGTCACCGATGGCGTTGGTGCACACCGCGAGGCGGAAATTCTCCCGCTTCAATCGGCTCAGCATGTATTCCTTGTCGAAGCTCGGGCGGCAGTGACGCAGGATTTCTTCCCGCGTATAGGTTTGCTTGAGGCGGTTTATCAAGCCGTGCAGTGCCTTGGGCAAGCCCTTCTCGACTGACAGCATGTCCAGCTTGGTTCGGGTCGGGAGGCCGTTGTATTCGGCGAGATGTTCGTAGCGGGAAATCTGATAGCCGAACAGCGCCAAGGCGCGGTTCAAGGCTTCGAAGTGCCATTCGGTGGCATCGATCAACACGCCGTCCAGATCGAAGATGACCGCTTTGCATTGGGCATTATTCATGGTGCGATTCTATTGAAGGGATTGTTTCAGCAGTCTACCAAGCGCAACCAGATGGGCTTTAGCAACTTGGTAGCGCCTAAACCGAGAGGGTGGCTGTAACGAATTTCTTCGCAGGTACTCAAAACATGCCTGATGGAATGTGTGGTACTTGGGGAAGTCAAATGAAAAACGGTGATCTGGAATAAAGATAAAGTTCTCTTCCAAATACGACTCACTTAACCGGATGACTTCGGTTCTGGTATCTGCAAAGTCGGCCAGATCGATGCTTTTCCCATTTGTGGCAAGCGCAGCAGTGAATAGATACTGTTCTGGTGTCAGTCTTGATGTTTCATGAAGGCGAGGATTGATCGGTTGACGATGGCCAGTGAACCAATTGGCCTCTTCTTCGGACTGGAGCGGGATATCCCACAGCTTGATCAGATCCTCAGTAAGTCCGAAGTGGATGTGATCCGATGGATGATAGGCATAGGCTGTGGGGCAGCCGATTAACGGATTGCGCGAACTGAGGTTGTTGGAGACGATTCGGCTGTTGAAAATGCTGAAGCCAGACTTCGGCTGCTGCAGGCCGCTTTCGAAGTGCCTGATGAACTCCAGGCTCTTCAATACGATATCGGAGCGGATTTTCAGCGTGTGTCGTCGCGTTGATCTTTCCAGCCCGTTGCGGGTACTGACAATCTGTCGGTTAACGTTGTTCGGGGTCATTCCCAGCGCTACCCCCTGGGCGCCGGGGTCGGGGCTCACAACAAGCTCGTCCAAGGAGTCGATATAGGAGGTTTTTTCTCCCTCCCAGGTGGACAGAATGATTTGGGCGTCCGGCAGCAATGCTCGGATTTCTCGTAATGCGGTTAGCGTCAGTGGAAAAGGAAATGCATCGCTTCCCTCGTGAACAACCGGGCCCTGCATCACAACGGAAATATGCTTGCTATTGAGCATTGCTCAGATTCGTACGAACTTGAACAACTGCGGCATGACTAGTTTGGTCAATGTCGGCGGACAAAGTCTGAGCACGAGTAGGAAGATATAGGCTTTGGGGCTGGTGCGGAAAAAGCGTCGGGGAGTCTTGATCTTGCGCAAGGTCTCAAGTAGGGCGCGGCGCAGCCTAGGATATTCTTGAACATTGTGGGTCAGGATGCCCCGGTATTCGCCGAAGGCGATTTTCAGTAATTTGAAAAAAACTATCTCCTGAACACCTTGGCCGCTGGTAGCGGTAGCTATGGTGGTAGCCGCAATCGCTGTGTCCAGCGACAGGTACTTGACCGAACGCTGCAGATGCCACCAATTCTCGATGCTTTGCCCGGGCCGGTTGAGTCGATATTGGTAGAGCAGATCGGGAATTATTTTCAGGCGATGGAAGCTCATTGCCAAGGCGTAGGCTAGGAGATCATCAAAATACGGAAGCGGCGGATAGCCCGAATAGATTTCGAGGAGTTTCCCCTTGACTTTCGCATCGTAGAAATACAAAGGCATGATGTGGCTAATTGATGCCCATTCGAAATTGCTGATCTCGATTCCTTGAGTAATCTTATTTTGCACGTCCGGCGGGTAAATGTTGGGGTAGGGCGTGCGGGTTGCGTGGTCTACACAGTTGAAGCCAAAAATCACGCATTCGCTGCCATGGGCATGGCTCAGACATGTGGCTATCGTATGCGGTGACAGCCAGTCGTCGCCGTCGCAGAGCAGAAAGTAGCATCCAGTGCTGTGCCTGATGCCGTCGAGCTTGGTGTACAGGATGCCTTCGTTCTTCGGCTTGCGAACCAGTTTGATCCTGGGGTCCACTTCGGCGAAGGACTGCGCAATTTCCGCCGAGGTATCGCTGGAGCAATCGTCTACGATGATAATTTCGAGATTCGTATGTGTCTGCGCTTGGATGGACTGTATGCACTCGCCGAGATAGGGGGCGATGTTGTAGGCGGTGACGATGACGGAAACAAGCGGTGCCCTCAGGAGGGATTCGCCGACTGCGGTCATCTTATCGGTGAGCGGATTCTTACCGTGGGCTTCGTGTTCGGGTTTCATTGCAATCAGGTGTCAGCCAAGATTTCCGGGCGATGGTTTTGAAGACGTTGATGACTTTTATCGTAGATATTGATCTCGTATTTTTCGGCGTGGGTCAGATGGAATGTCGATTCCGCCGACGGCCTATGGTGGATCGCGATCAAGCCGGCTTGGCTCGGTGCGTCGTAGCGGGAAACCTCGTCAAACGGCAGCTTGTATAGGTAAGTCTGGCGTCGATAACGGGAAAACGCCCATTGCGCCTTGATCCGGCAAAGAGTCGTGGGGAGGCGAACGGTTTCATGCCCTAGGCCAATGCGAAGGCGGGATTGGCTCAATCGGCTCTTGATGCGCATCGATTCGTGGGCTGTTTATGCTGGATATTTGTCTGATGGCACGCTGGGTGACTTGACGACGACCGTGACCGCATCCTCGATTACGCTGAAGCTGGCGGGTTCCCCCGGGTTGAGGCAGGCGATGTCGCCGGGACCAAGTTCCACATCGTTAAGTATTACCCGCCCTGATACAACAAGGGTCAGCTCTTCGGCGATCCGGTGCACATGCCGAGGTTCCGCGTCGCCGGCTGCGTACTTTTTAACGGCGACCTCGCATTGGTTCAGCGCGAGGCAGGTTGGTTCGAAGCGGCCCACGAACCATCCGCCGCGCATGTCGCTGAGTTTTTTTACTTGCATGGTTGATCCTTTCCTACGCCGGCTTGATGCCGAGTTCGCTTGCCATACGTAGCGGCCAGTCGGTGCAGATGCCCGTGACGCCCCAGTCTGCGAAGTCCTGCCAGCGCCGTGCCGCCTGTTCCAGCTGCGCACCATGCAAGTCGGGGGATACACCATAGACCCGCTTGCCTGCGCGGATTAGTTCGGCGACTGTGTTGCCGGTCGCCCAGGGGCCGTCGAATTCGTCCAGCCAGATCGTCTCTGCGGCGGTGATGGCGAGAGCTTGCATCGCTGGCTCGTGGCGGTCGCTGACACGGGCGGCGATGGCGATGTCGCGGTCGAGGGCTCGAAACCTAGTAGCCATTTCGCCGGCGACCGGTTCGATCAACTCCATGTCGAACAGAAACACCTGCTCGGCTACGCCGAGAGCATTCAACTCGCCGATCAGTGGCGCTTCGTTGCCGGTCTCCTTGATGTTCAAGGCAATGGTGGCGTCCGGATTACGCAGCCAAAGTGCCGCGTGGGCGTGCAAGGCATTTTGCAGCGATGGCTGGACCTGATCGTGGCTGATGTAGAAGCCGAAGCCTGGCGCGTAGCGAAGGTCGGTCTCGATGCCGAAACCTTGTGAGATCGCCGCAGCGATACTCGCCGGTGAGTTTTCGCGAACCGGATCTGGGCCTTGCAGATTGCCGCGGTGGGCGAGGACGATCATGGTCTATCCGCCTCCTGCCAGCGCCACGCCGGGCGGAAGAGGCCCGACCTTCCACCCGGGAATCTCCTCCCGTAGCCGCAGGAATTTTTCAGTTCGAACATCAGCGCTCCCGGTCCATCGATGATCCGTCGCTCGTTGTGTATGCCAAAGTCGAAATTTACCTCATACACCCCACTGGCGAAGGTGTGGGCCGGAATCCGCACTTCGCGGGAAAAGACACCCACCGCCACTTCTTCCGCGGGCGGCGGTAGGGCGTCGTCGCATGCCGAGTAGGCGAGCACTGTGCCTCGCTCGGAACGTATCTCGACAGCCGCCACCAGATTCACTACCGGTTGCAGAATTTCGGCACGAAAGCCGATGATCAGCTCGCCTGCCGTGTCAAGGGGGGCATCGTCCGGGTGGCGCACATAGGTGGTTAGCAGGCGCAGGGTGTCGTCGCCAGCATTGCCTTCCCAGCGAATGGTCGGCCTGACACTGCGCATGGCGTCAAGATAGTGGGCCACGACATCCCCTGAGTCGCCAATCATCGCCAGTTTGCCGTGATTGAGCCATGCCGCTCTGTGACAGAAGCTGGAGATCGATTCGTGATTGTGACTGACTAGCACAACGACGCTGGAGCGGGCGACCAATTCGTGCATGCGCGCCAGACACTTGCGCTGAAAGCGAACGTCGCCTACGGCCAGCGCCTCGTCTACCAGCAGAATGTCGGGCTCCATGTGCGCGGCCACCGAGAAGGCCAGCTTCATGTACATGCCGCTCGAGTAATGCTTTACAGGTAGGTGAAGAAAATCCTCAATCTCGGAGAAAACGACGATTTCATCGAAGTGGCGCCGAATCTGGCTCGGTGTCATGCCCTGGATCGCGCCGGCGAGGTGAATGTTCTCCCGCCCCGATAGTTCTGGGTGGAATCCAGTGCCGACTTCCAGCAGGGATCCAACACGGCCACGCACTGTGACCCGGCCGCTACTGGGTGTTGTGATGCGGGACAGTATTTTCAGCAGGGTGCTCTTCCCCGCACCGTTGTGCCCGATCAGCCCGAAGGCTTCGCCATCCTGAATGTCGAAGGTGACGTCGTCGAGTGCCCGGAAGGTGGGCGTCTCCGCTACCGGCCGGCCGTGGGTCAGATAGCGGAAGGGCGTGAGCAGGGCGGACTTGAGGGTGCGCTCCGTGTCGGCGCCACCCACCTGCATGCGGTAGGTTTTGCTGAGATGACTGATAGAAATGGCGGCGCTCATATCTGGTCGGAGAACTCCGGCTCCAGACGATGGAAAATCCACCAGCCGCCCAACAGCAGGATCACCGCGGCAGGGCAACTGACGTATAGGAAGTGAATCGGAAAATCTCCGGTAACGAGCAACGACCAGCGCATCAGGTCAATTACACCGACCAATGGGTTAAGCCTGGCCCAGTCCAAATAGGCTGACGGAATTAAGTTGGACGGATAGAACACTGGTGAGGCGTACATCAGAAGTTGCAGCCCGATCGGTATCAGATTGGGGAAGTCGCGGTAATAGACGCTTAGCGAGGCTGCGATCAGGGCCAGGCCGGCAGTCAGGCAGCACAGCACGAACAAGGCCGGCAGTAGTGTTGTTGCGCGAGGCGTTATGGCCTGGCCGTAGAACACCAGCACGCAGGCTAGCAGCACCGCGGTAATCAGCAGGTCCACCAGATGCAGCCCGACTGAAGCCAGCGGCAATACGGCGCGAGGGAAATATGCCTTGGTGATCAGGGTAGCGTTCGCCACAAGTGAATGGGTGGCGTGCTGGATGCTGCCAGAAAAGAACATCCAAGCCATGAGGCCGGTGAGCACCAGGGGGAAGTACGGAATGCCTCCCGTGGGAATACCGACCCACTGACCGAAGATGACCGCGAAAATCAGCGCAGTGCTCAAGGGTTGAATAACGGCCCAGATTACCCCTAGGGCAGTCTGCTTATAGCGTAGGCGCAGATCCCGCATGATGAACAGCCAGGCTAGGTGCCGGTGGTTCCATGCTTCGCGGATCACCGCCAAGGCGGATAGGTTGGTAGTTGCCGCGGAAATGAAAAGCTGTCGGTCGTCGTACATGATGTGATTTCAGCCTACTGGCTTTACCTTGTGCCAGTTCAGGGTTCGCCGAACTGCATCATCAATGGTAATGGTTTGCCGTTGGCCAAGCTCATTAGCTATTCTCGAAACGTCTGGAACGTATCGATTAGGCTTCCCATCTGATTCGCCCAACAGGCGAATCTCTGTCGTAAATCCTTGGGCACCAATTCGTTCCGCAAGTCCACGGATGGAGATTGGCTCATCACTGCCTACGTTATAGGCACGCCCAGCTTCGCCAAATGCCTGCAGCGCTAGCAACCAGATCGTCAAATCGGCTGCATAAAGATAGCTTCTGATGGTAAGCCCATCGCCGTGCACCATAATCGGTTTGCCATTGAGCGCATCGCGTAGGAAATTTCCGGCAGCAAAGTGGGTATCGAGCGGAAGATGGGGGCCGATAAATGCGAAGCATCGGGCAATTGTGCAGGAAATCGATGACGAAGCGCATAGAAGCTCTGCGATCCGCTTGCCTTCTGCGTAAGCGGCGCCGGGTGATAAGACGTCTGGTCCGCCACCGTAGTTTTCGCCGATATGATCAAGCGTAGGCGGCTGAGGACCATAGACCGCACCTGAGCTTGTGAGAAGTAGGTGCTGAACTCCGCTCTGCTCAGAGAAGGCAAGTACTCGATCTGTTCCTCGAACGATGGTGTCTATCACTGCGCGAGGGTTGGCCTGATTCAGATAAGTGCTTGTAGATGTCGCCATATGAGCGACATAGTTAAATTTCCCACTGGGGAAGCGAAAGTCGGTTACGTCGCCCGACAGCCAGGACAACTCCGTCCTCGCGGCGAGGTGAGGCATACGCTTCTTAAAGTGCTCAACGTTGCGGCTAAGGATTACGGCAGAAATTTCTGAATTGATTACGTCATTGGCAGCACAGATGCACTCGAGTAGCCACTTGCCGAAAAAACCGGTTCCCCCCGTGACAAACCATCGGCTTCCAGCCATGGATTCCAGAGCTGGGCGGGCATGGGCGAGTACATGCTGCAAATCTTCCTGCAACAACGGGCTAAACGGAATCATTGTTTTTTTGCCACGCCCAAGCATCTCGACAAATTTCGCCCAAGCCCCGCTTTGCTTTCCAGCCCATGAGTTGCTCTGCATACGATGGATCGGCCCAACTCGATATGATGTCGCCACTTCTACGACTTGTTACCTCGTACGGAATTGGGTGGCCACAAACAATTCCATAGGTTGTGATCGCCTCGAGTACAGAGGTAGCATGGCCAGTACCCAGGTTGACTATGTGGAGCCCCGGGCCGGTTTCCTGGTGGAGTAGTGCCGCGACGTGGCCTTCAGCCAGATCCATGACATGGATGAAATCTCGAATCCCCGTGCCATCAACGGTCGGATAGTCACCGCCGTAGATTTTCAGTCGCTCTCTTTTTCCTGCGGCAACTTGGCCAATTAAAGGGAACAGATTGGTCGTTGAATCGCTGGTCCATTCGCCGAGATTTCCGCTTGGGTGTGCACCGGCGGGGTTGAAATATCTAAGCATTGTTATGCGCCAATCGGGGGCCGATGTGCCTAAGTCACATAGTATTTCCTCGACCATTGCCTTGGTTCGCCCATATGGTGACAACGGATTCAGTGGGGCAGTCTCTCGAAGTGGCGGAGGGGTATTGGACCCATAAACGACCGCAGATGATGAAAAAACCAGGGATTTCACCCTGCTACAAGTCATCGCCTCCAGCAATTGGCAAGTGCCCACGACATTGTTTTGATAGTAGTCAAGGGGCGCGTTTACCGAATCACCTACTGATTTCAAGCCGGCGAAATGAATCACTGCATCTATTTCGAATCTGTTGAACGTTGCGATCAGGGCCTCTCGGTCACGAATGTCACCAACGACCAACTCTATTTCTGCTCCGCTGATGGCAGCAATGCGATTGACGGTGTCGGCTCGGCTGTTGCTCAAGTTGTCAAAGATCACCACCTGATATCCCGCTTCTATCAGGCTGACGCAGGTATGAGATCCGATATACCCTACGCCACCGGTCACTAAGATTTTTTTTGCTGATGCCATATTGGGCTTAAAAAAAAGATCCGAAAAACTGGCGGAGCTTGTCCGCGACGAAACCCAGTTGCGCTTGCGCGAGGCCCGGGTAGATGCCTAGCCAGAAGGTGTCCTGCATGATCCGGTCGGCGCCATCCAGTGTGCCGCTGGTGCGGTAGTCGCGGCCGGCGAAGTAGGGCTGGCGGGTCAGGTTGCCGGCGAACAGCAGGCGGGTGCCGATGCGATGTTGGTCCAGGTAGCGCAGCAGGTCCACGCGGCGGCATTGGGCGGCGGGCTGCAGGGTGATGGGGAAGCCGAACCAGGCCGGAGCGGAATCGGGCGTGGCTTCGGGTAGCACGAGGAATTCGGTGAGGGAGGCCAGCGCTGCGCGCAGGTAGTCGAAGTTCTCGCGGCGGCTCTGGACGAAGTCGTCGATCCGCTCTAGCTGCGCCAGACCCAATGCCGCCTGCATGTCGGTGATTTTCAGGTTGTAGCCGGCGTGGGCATAGGTGTATTTGTGGTCGTAGCCGGCGGGCAGGTCGCCCAGTTGCCAGTCGAAGCGCTTGCCGCAGGTGTTGTCCTTGCCCGGGGCGCACCAGCAGTCGCGGCCCCAGTCGCGGAAGGATTCGAGGGCGCGCTTCAGCAGCGGATCGCTGGTGAAGATCGCGCCGCCTTCGCCCATGGTGATGTGGTGGGCCGGGTAGAAGCTCAAGGTGCCGATGTGGCCGAAGCCACCGACCCGGCGCCCGCGATAGGTCGAGCCGAGGGCGTCGCAGCAGTCCTCCACCAGCCACAATTTGTGGGCGTCGGCCAGGGCGCGCACTTCCGCCACGGCGAAGGGATTGCCCAGGGTGTGGGCCAGCACGATGGCGCGGGTCTTGGGCCCGATGGCGGCGGCGATGGCCTCTACGCTGGGGTTGTAGGTGGGCGGCGCTGAGTCCACGAAGACCGGCACTAGGCCGTTCTGCAACAGCGGGTTTACCGTGGTGGGGAAGCCGGCGGCGGCGGTGATCACTTCGTCGCCGGGTTTCAGGGCCCGCTGGCCCAGCAGGGGCGAGGTCAGGGCCGAGACCGCCAGCAGGTTGGCAGAGGAGCCGGAGTTGGTGGTCAGCGCGTGGGCTACGCCCAGGTAGGCGGCCAGCTTGGCTTCGAAGGCGTCGTTGAAGCGGCCGGTGGTAAGCCAGCCGTCGAGGGAGGCTTCCATCAGCGCGGCGATCTCGTCCTCGCCGATCACCTTGCCCGAGGGCGGCACCGCGCCCTTGCCGGGGACGAAGGCGGGCGGCGCGAAGGCTTCCCGGGCGTATTGGCGGGAGAGTTCGACGATCTGCCGGCGCAGGTTCTCCAGGTTCGATTCGGCCATGGCGTCAGTTGGGCGCCGCGTACTGTTCGATCTGCCGGCGGGTGAAGGCCGCCATGTCTTCGCCGCGCTGGTGGCGGCGGTACCAGTCCACCGTGGCGCGCAGGGCTTCGTGGGTGTTCCAGCGCGGCTGCCAGCCGAGCCGGCCGCGGGCCTTGCTGCTGTCCAGGCGCAGGATGCCGGCCTCGTGGGGACGGTCGCCGCCGGTGCTATGCCATTGCGGCTGCGAGCCCCATAGCGCCTGGGCGCGCTCGACGATGTCGCCGACATTGTGCAGGTCGTTCTCGGCCGGGCCGAAGTTCCAGGCCTCGGCGTGGCTTGTGGCATCGGACTCCAGGGCCTCGGCCAGCAGCAGGTAGCCGCAGAGCGGATCGAGCACATGCTGCCAGGGGCGGATCGCCCCCGGGTTGCGGATGGCGGCGCTGACGCCGGAGGAGAAGGCCCGCATCAGATCCGGGATCAGCCGGTCCGCGGCCCAGTCGCCGCCGCCAATGACGTTGCCGGCACGGGCCGTGGCGAGGCGGAAGGCGTCGGGATAGGCGCGCCGCAAGCTGGCGACGGCGATCTCGGTCGCTGCCTTGCTGCTGCTGTAGGGGTCGTGGCCGCCGAGGGCCTCGTCTTCCCGGTAGGGCCACAGCCATTCGCGGTTCTCGTAGCACTTGTCGCTGGTGACCACCACCACGATGGGCCGGCCGCCGCGGCGGCGTAGGGCTTCCAGCAGATGCACGGGGCCCATCACGTTGGTCGCCCAGGTGCCGACCGGGTCGGCATAGCTGGCGCGCACCAGGGGTTGGGCGGCAAGGTGGAACACCACGTCGGGCGCTGCCGCATCGACGGCGGCATTCAGCGCCGGCAGATTCCGCAGATCGCCGAGGGCCGAGCTCATGCCGACGGCGACCTTGGCGTCGTCGAACAGGGCCGGCGTGCTGTCGGGGGCCAGGGCATAGCCGCTGACGCGGGCGCCTAGAGCCTGCAGCCAGAGGCTCAGCCAACTGCCCTTGAAGCCGGTGTGGCCGGTGACCAGTACCCGCCGGCCTTGCCAGAAGGCGGGCGTCAGTCCCATCGTTGCCACGGCGCGGCGCCGCCGGCCCAAAGGGATTCCAGCAGGTTCTTGTCGCGCAGGGTGTCCATCGGCTGCCAGAAGCCCTGATGGCGGTAAGCGGCCAATTGGTCCTCGGCCGCGAGGGTTTCCAGGGGCTCCTTTTCCCATAGTGTGTCGTCACCGGGGATGTAGTCCAGCACCCGGGGCGACAGCACGAAAAAGCCGCCGTTGATCCAGTCGCCGTCGCCCTCGGGCTTTTCCAGGAAGCCGTTGACCGCTGCGCCATTGAGTTCCAGGCGGCCGAAGCGGCCCGGCGGCTGCACGGCAGTAACCGTGGCGAGACGGCCCTGGTCCTTATGGAAGGCAATCAGGCCGGCGATGTCCACGTCGCCCAGGCCGTCACCGTAGGTCATGCAGAAATCGTCTTCGTCGAGGTAGCGGGCGATGCGCTTCAGGCGGCCGCCGGTCTGGGTCTGGTCGCCGGTGTCCACCAGGGTCACGCGCCAGGGCTCGGCCCGCTGCTCATGCACCTCCATCCGGTTTTGCGCCATGTCGAAGGTGACGTTGGAGGTATGCAGAAAATAGTTGGCAAAAAACTCTTTCACCATATAGCCCTTGTAGCCCAGGCAGACGATGAAGTCGTTGATGCCGAAGGTCGAATACACCTTCATGATGTGCCACAGCATGGGCCGGCCGCCGATCTCCACCATGGGCTTGGGGCGCGCCACGGTTTCCTCGCTGAGACGAGTGCCGAGTCCGCCGGCCAGAATCACTGCTTTCATGGTTTTCGTGGGCAATCCGCGTCGGGATGGAGTTGCGCGGATTGTAGCAGCCGGCCCCCCGTGGCCGCCCGTGAAGCGGCTAACGGTCTGGGTTTATGACGGACTCGATGACCACCTGCAGCACCCCGTCGCGGCGGCGGCCGCGCAGCCACCAGACGCCGCCTTTTTTCACCGACCAGTCGAGCACGTTGCCGGTCATCAGCCAGGCCGCCAGTTGGCCGAGGATGGGCTGGTGGCCGACCACCAGCACCGTGCCGGCATCGGGCCAGCCGGTGGCCTGGATCAGCTCGGCGCCACTGGCGCCGGGGGCGACGGCGGGGGAGACGGTGTAGATCCGATCCAGGGCATTGGCCGTCTGGCGGGTGCGGCGGGAGGGGCTGACCAGGATGCGGGTGTCCCGCGGCAGGCGCTCGTTGAGCCAGGCCGCCATGCGCTTGGCCTGCTTTTCGCCGCGAGCGGTGAGTTCCCGCTCCAGATCGTCGAGATCCTCGCGGGGGTCTTCGGCTTCGGCGTGGCGCCAGAGAATCAGGTCCATGGACATCCCTTTGGTTTGTTCAGGGGAGCGGGGGCGTGGCTTGGGGTAGGCGAAACCGCTGCAGATGCTCGACCACGGCGGGCACCCGCTTGAGCAGGGCGGCCTGACGCGGCGCGTGCCAGCCGCCGATCAGGCTGACGGCCTCGCGCAGCTCGGCGTGGCCGGCGGCCAGGGCCTCCAGCCGATGGCCGGCGCTGGCCAGATCGTTGAGGTGGCCGAGGGCCTCCTGGGCTTCGGCCAGGGGCTTGAGGCGACTGGCCTTGAGGCCGAGCAGCGGCTGGAAGAAGTCGAGGGCATAGCGCAGGCGCTTGATGCCGATGCGCAGCGCGTGCAGCGACAGTGGGTCGTTCTGGCGGGCGGCCCGGGCCAGGCGTTTCACCTTGCGCTGCAGGCGCGGCAGTTGATGGTCGAGAAAGGCCGCCAGGGTCGGATACACAGGCGCCGCCGGGTCTGCCAGGTGATGGATTTCGCCGCTGGCGGTCAGCAGCCAGCGGCCATAGTCGCGGCCGGCCAGGGCTTGCCGGGTCTGTTGGCGGGCGGCTTCGCGGCGCGCCGCCACCAGCTCGGCCAGGGCCGCCAGGCGCGGCTCTTCGGGCAGCGAGGCGCGGATCGGCGCGATGGTCTCGGTCTGCAGTACGTCCAGGTCGCGGGTGGCACCGAGGCAGGTAGCCAGGTCGCGCAGGGTGCTGCCCAGGCCCTCGGCGAAGTCGGCAGGCAGGCAGGGGCGGAATAGGCGCAGGGCGGCCCGCAGGCGGCGGGCGCCGACGCGCATCTGGTGGATGTATTCCGGATCGTCGCTGTCCAGCACGCCGCCGTGGTTGGCCTGGATCTGCTCCAGGCAGGCGAGGGCGATCAGGCGGAAGGCGGCCAGCGGCGATTGTTCGCCGCGCAGCGTCGGCAGGGTCGCCTTGGCCGGCTTTTCGGCCGTGGCGGAAAACAGCCGGTAGCCCCGTTCCGCCTTGGAGCGCAGCGCCGGCACCAGGGTGACGCGCTCCGCCAGGCCGTGGGCCAGGGCAAACAGCTCGGTGGTATCGGCCCCGGCCAGTTCGATCTCCACTTCGGAGATGGTCTCGCGCCGGCCGCCGGCTGCCACCCAGCCCCGATCCAGCATCAGCAGCAGGCTGGCGCTGGGGCGCGGTTCGAAGCGCCAAGTGATGCGCAGGAAATTGGTTTCGAACACCGGCAGCAGTTGCGGCTGCAGCCGCTCCAGGTACTTCCTGACCGCCGGGTCGCTCACCGCCGAGAAATCGAATTCGCCGCCGTGGGGCGTTTCCCACTCGGGCCGGGCAGCCAGGCCGCCGCTGGCTTCGCCGGCGCATTTGACGGTCTGCAGCCATTGCTCGCCTTGGCGGCGCAGGCGCAGGGCGATGCCGTGGCGAAAGAGTTCTAATTCCGGCGTGTCGTAGTAGATGTTGAGCAGCTTCTTGCGCGTGCTGGCCACCGCCTGCTTCAGCAGCGGCTGGGCCAGGAAGCGGCGCTGCTGGGCCGCGGCGAGGGCGAGCTTGAGCTCGACTTCGGTCATTGCGCCTGCCAGTGCCCCGACTTGCCGCCCGCTTTTTCCAGCAGGCGGATGTTGTCGATCACCATGCCCCGGTCCATGGCCTTGCACATGTCATAGATGGTCAACAGGCCGACCGAGACCGCGGTCAGGGCTTCCATCTCGACCCCGGTCTTGCCGTAGGTCTCGGCGGTGACTGCCAGGTGGATGGTGTGTGTCGCCTCGTCCAGCTCGAACTCGGCCGCCACCCGGGTCAGGCCGATTGGGTGGCATAGCGGGATCAGCTCGCCGGTGCGCTTCGACGCCTGGATCGCCGCGATCCGGGCAATGCCCAGCACGTCGCCCTTCTTGGCGCTGCCGGCGGTGATCTGGGCATAAGTGGCCGCCTGCATGCGAATGCTGCCGGCGGCGCGGGCGACGCGATGGGTTTCCTGCTTGTCGCCCACATCCACCATATGGGCCTGGCCGGCCTGGTCGAAATGGGTCAGGGGGCTGTTGCTCATGGGGTTACCGTTTGTAAAAGTCGCAAAGGTGCCGGACGGAACCGGCGCTGCCAGCAGCTATCATACCGGCCATGAAACGGTGGATTGTTACAGCGGCGCTGCTGGCCCTACCGGCCATGCCCATCGCCTATGCGGACGGCTTGCCCGAATTGGGCGAAGCGGCCGAGGCCGACCTGCCGGCTCAGGCCGAGCGGGCCATCGGCGAGAGGACCATGGTCGACATCCGGCTCCATGAACCGGGCTACATCGCCGACCCGGAAATCAATGGCTACCTGACCCGATTGGCGAATCGCCTAGCGGCCCAGCTCGATGGCCCCAAGCCGAGCCTGGAAGCCTTCGCCCTGCGCGACGCCACCCTCAACGCCTTCGCCATGCCCGGCGGCTTCATCGGCGTGCATACCGGCCTGATCGCCACCACCCAGTCCGAATCGGAACTGGCCTC